>PHBI01000168.1 GCA_002841945.1 Deltaproteobacteria bacterium HGW-Deltaproteobacteria-14 | reverse complement strand
CCCGGCGGGCCGCCGAGGACCAGCCGCGGCGCGCGCGGCGCGGCCCAGGCCAGGGCCGCCCGGGCGGCCCCGGGCTCCCCGAGCGCGCCGAGGTCGACCCACCCGGTGCGGGGCCGCAGCTGCGTCCGGAAGCCCGCGAGGTCCGCCTCGGTGAACGCCGACTCGAGGTGGGGCGGGGGGGCCACCGGCCCGCCGATCCGCGCCTCCCCGACGCGCCCCGCGGCCTCCTCCTCGGCCCACAGGCGGCTCCCGGGCTCGAGCTTGGCCGTCTTGATCAGCACCCGGTCGGGGGCGAGCTCCCGCACCCGGGCGATCGTCTCGCGCACCGTGGCGGGCGTCTCGCCGGGGTTGCCGACCATCAGCATCAGCACCGCCCGGATCCCCGCCCCCTGCGCCGCCGCGAAGGCCGGCGCGATGGTGGCCGGCGCGAGCCGCTTGTCGATCGCCCGCTGGACCGCCCGCGACCCGCTCTCGACCCCGAACGCCAGCTCCACGCAGCCCGCCTCGGCCATCGCGCGGCACAGCTCGGCGTCGACGTGGTCGGTCCGGGTCATCGCGCTCCAGCGCACGCCGAGCCCCCGCGCGGTGAGCGCCCGCGACACCGCCAGCGCCCGCGCGCGGTCGAAGGTGAAGAGGCTGTCGCCGAAGACGACGTCGGTCCCCGGGTGGCGCGCCGTGAGCGCCGCGATCTGGTCCACGAGCCGCCCCGGCGACAGCCCTCGCATCTGCGAAGAGCGCGTGCTCTCGATGCAGAACCGGCAGCGATAGAAGCACCCCCGAGACCCGCGGACCACGATGGCGCGCCGCAGCGAGCTGCAGTGGACGCTGGCCACCTCGGGCGCCGCGCCCGCCGGGCCGGCGAGGGGCGCCTCGACCGCGTCGACGAGGTGATAGGCGGGGTCGGGCAGGGCGTCGAGGTCGCGCCGGAGCGGGCGCGGGGCGGTGCGCCGCGGGCCGCCCGGCGTCGCGACGACGAGGCCGGCGACCGCGCTGGCGTCACGCCCCTCGGCCCAGGCGAGGGCGAGCTCGGGCCACGCCTCCTCGCCCTCGTCGAGGACCACCGCGTCGGCGCCGCTGTGACGCAGGACGATCTCCGGGGCCGCGTCCGCGAGCTCCCCGGCCACGACGACCCGGGTCGCCGGCGCCCGCGCGCGGACGCGCCGCGCCAGGGCGAAGGCCTGGTGGCGCTGGGCGTACTCGGTGAAGATCCCCACGACGTCGGGGGCGTCGGCGGCGAGGAGCCGATCGAGGCGCCCCTCGGCCGCGTCCGCCGACGCTCGGAGCCAGTCGTGGCCGCGCACCTCGACCCCCGCGGCGGCGAGGCAGGCGGCGGCCATCGCCAGGTCCCACGGGGGGCCGAAGTCGTTGGGCGGCGGATCGCGGTCCGGCGGCCGGAGGAGGGCGACCTTCACGGGCGCTCGAGCTCGCGTCCACCAGCGTCGGCGCCGCGGGAGAGGGGGCGGCCGAGGGCGCGGGCGAGGCGCTGGATCAGGAGATCTACCGACGCCCCGAGCCAGGCGTTGTGGAGGATGATGCGCCGCTCGAGCGAGCCCTTGGGCGCGCTCAGCACCATGCGCTCGAAGATCGTCGCGAGCGACCAGCGGAGCGGGTCGAAGGCCTCGAGGGAGTCGAGGTGGCCGCGGCGATAGGCGGCGCGGAGCGCGGGGAAGCGCCGCTCGAGGAAGACCGCGGCGTCGTGCAGCACGGTCCCGTCGACGTCGACGATGAGGTCGTCCGACAGCATCACCGGCTCGCAGTCGCTGGCCCAGTTGAAGAGCCGCGGGCCGCCCGGGTGGCGGTGGTCGTGCAGGAGCACCGCGGCGAGGCCGGTGAGGAACGTCCGGGTGGTCGCGGCGTCCCACAGCATCCCGACGGCGTAGTTGAGCTGCAGCGCCGGGACCCCGCGGGCGCGGGCCCAGGCGTAGCGCGCCTCGACCTCGTCGGCGGCGGCGGGCGGCAGCACGACGTTGGCGAACCACCGGACGGGGTGGGCGTTGAGGAGATCGACCGTGCGGTCGATGCGGACCCAGGTGGCGTCGTCGTCTTCGCCCCAGGCCGTGTCAGGGCCGCGGTGGACCGGGCGGTAGCGGCGGTGGGCCGGCTGGTCGCCGTCGAGGCTGAAGAGGACCGTGACCGGGCGGTCGGCGAGCCAGGCGACGCGCTCGGCGTCGAGCGCGACGCCGTTGGTCGTCAGCACGAAGTGCAGCGCGCGGCCGGCCCGCGCGGGGTGGCCGGAGGCGTAGTCCATGACGCCGGTCACGACGTCCCAGCGCGAGGTGGGCTCGCCGCCGAAGAGCTGGATCTCGAGGGACGGCCGCTCCGAGCCCATGAGCAGGTCGACCGCGCGGCGCGCGATCGGCAGCGGCATCGACGGCCCCGACTCGGACTTGTCGACGAAGCAGTAGCCGCACCGCAGCTGGCACGAGCGGGTGACCATCAAGAGCAGGCGCTCGACGCCGCTCGCGGCGCCGAGGTTGACGCTGCCGCGGGCGAGGATGCGGCGCAGGTTCTCCTTGGCCTCGGCCGGGGTCGGCAGGGCGACCGCGGCGGGGGCGCCCGTCGGGGGGGCGGCGGTCACGTGCGCAGCTCCAGGTCGAGCGCCGGCAGGGCGGGCGACGGCGGGCCGGCGAAGGTGCCGCGCCCCTCGCCGTCGTTGGGGCCGATGAGGCGCAGGGCGGCGGTGGCGACGTCGAGATCGCGCTGGGTGCAGTGCGTCAGGCGGACCATCGCCTCCTCGCCGCCGAAGGGGTGGTCGACCCAGCGGTCGATGACCAGGTCGTGCTCCTCGAGCAGGCCGAACAGGCGCGTGCCGCGCTCGGGGGTGTAGTACTTCCACGACAGCGTGGTCGGGGCGATCTCGCGGGCCAACTGCACGGTCTTCTTGAGCATCTGCGGGGTCTCGAAGGGCAGGCCGAGCATGAAGCTGCAGAAGGTCGCGATGCCGGCGGCGTGCAGGCGCTCGAAGGCCGCCAGCGTGCTCGCGTTGTCGAAGCCCTTGTCGAGGAAGCGCTTGCGGTAGGCCTCGTCGCCGGTCTCGACGCCGATGACGACGTAGTCGCAGCCGCCGATGACGAGGCTCGCGACGAGGTCGTCGGTCACCTGCTCGACCCGCAGGTGGCACGCGAAGGGCAGGCCGACGCGGTCGCGGTAGCCCTCCATGAAGGCGCGCTGCCAGCGGCGGCTCCCCGGCAGGATCTCGTCCCAGGAGGCGAAGCCGGCGACGTCGGGCAAGAGCGCCCGGGCCCCCTCCATCTCGCTGAGCACGCGCTCGACCGAGCGCAGCCGCGTCACCGCGCCCCTCGGCGGGGCGTTCAGCCGGCGGTAGCCGTCGACCCCGCAGAAGGTGCAGGTGTAGGGGCAGAAGCCGCGCGCGAAGGCCACGCCGACCGCCCGCTCGTAGCGGTTGCCGTCGTTGCGCACGTCGCCGAAGAGCGCGCGATCCCAGTCGGGCAGGGCGTCCACGTCCATCGCCCACCAGCGCGCGACGGGGTCGTCTTTGCCGCGTCGCACCAACCCTGGGTGGGGCGCCTCCGAGTTGTCTACGAACGAGAGCAGCGGCGCCTCGCCTTCGCCAACGCACACGGCGTCCAGCGGGAGGGCGGCGAGGGTCTCGCGGGGGTAGCTCGTGGGGTGGGCGCCGCCGGCGATGAGGCGGGCTGCGGGGAGCTCGGCGCGCGCGATGGCGGCGAGCTCGGCGACGAGCTCGGCGCGACACGTCATGTAGGAGAAGGCGACGACGTCGGCGCGGGCCTGGCGCAGGAGCGGCCGCGCGGCCTCGGCGGCGACGTCCGGGGGGACGACGAGGAGGGCGGTCGTGTGCCCGTGGGCCTTGAGCCACGCCGACAGCGCCGCGATGGAGCTGTTGAAGCGGGCGCCGGGGATGGGGGCGTGGACGAAGAGGACGTGTCGCGACATGAAAGCCGGGTCTGGAGTCGAAGCGGCTGCTATCCTAGCAGCCGCATGAGCCGAAGCCACGAAAACGCGGACGTCCACGCGCTGATGGAGGCGCCGCTTGCGGCGCAGCGCGAGGTCCTCGCCGGCTGGGGGCTGGCCGAGGCGGGGCTGCTCATCCTGATGAGCAGGTGCCTCGGGCGCTGCTTCTTCTGCGCGCAGCGGGTCGTGACCGATCCGCCGCCGGCGCTGATCACCCGCTGGGACACCGTCAGCGCCTGGCTCGACGGCAACCGCGCCCTCGGCGTCGAGCGGCTGTGCCTCGGCGGGACCGAGCCGCCGACCCACCCGGACTTCTACCGGACCCTCGAGCGGGCGCGGGAGGTCGGCTTCACCGCGGTCGAGCTGATGACCTCGGCGGTGCAGCTCGCGCACCCGGTCATCGTGCAGCGCTGGTGGGACCACGGGGTGCGCGCGATCTGCGCGCCGATCTACGGCGCGAGCGCGGCCGAGCACGACCGGATCGTGCAGGTGCAGGGCCACTGGGACCGCCTCGTGCGGGGGCTGGACCTGGCCCGGAGCCGAGGCATGGCGCTGCACCTGCACACGCTCGGCCTGCGGCGGACCCTCGACGCCCTGCCCGGGCTCGCGCGCTACACCGGCGAGCGCTGGGGGGCGCGGCTCACGGTGGCGCCGCTGCGGCCGAAGGATATGTTCGACTACCGGGCCGAGGCGGTGGGCTTCGACGCGCTGACGGCGGCGCTCGCCGACGCGGACGTGTCGCTCGTGGGGCTGCCGTCCTGCGTCCTGCCGGACAAGCCGCGCGGGGCGCCGCTCCTCATCGAGGTCTACTTCCGCGGGCAGCGCACGGTCTACGCCGACGCCTGCGCCGGCTGTGCTGCGCGCGCGGGCTGCCCCGGGCTGGTCGCGATGCACGAGCAGGTCCACGGCGGCGCCGGCCTGACCCCGGCCCGTTAGGTCAGCGGCTGTGCGAGTGCAGCATGAACCGAGAACGAAGCGTGCCGTACGCGCTCGTTCCCGGACCTGCCCGACAGCTTCACGCTTGACGAACTAAGCCAATGGCTTACAGCTGGCGTTGTGAGGGTCACCCGGAATGAAGCCAAGAACACCGCCAACCAGAAGAAGCACGGCGTCTCGTTCGAGGACGCGCAAGAGCTTCTGCTTTCCGATGGACTGCACCTCGTCATCTTCGATGAGGAACACTCCCTCGACGAGGACCGGTTCATCTCGATCGGCCCGATCCGCCGCGGCCTCGTTCTCGTCGTCTGGACGGAGCGCGACGCCGAGCGGGTGCGTATCATCAGCGCACGTTGGGCGACACCCACCGAGCGGCACATCTTCCACGCGCACATCGGAAGCCAGAAATGACTGAAATGACTGAACTTACATCGGAAAAGCTCGCTCGTTCGATCCCTGCGAGGCTCCATGAGCGGCTCATGGAGGGTCGCTTCGAATCGGGCTCCGACATCGCAGCGCTGCGCGGCTTCGTGGGCATGACACAGGTCCAGTTCTCTCGGGCCATGGGCATCAGCGTCCACACGCTACGCAATTGGGAGCAGGGGCGACGCAAGCCGGAAGGTCCTGCGCTCGCGCTCCTCCGGATCGCTGCACGTCACCCCAGGCTCATCCGAGAGAACCTCGAGGCTGCGGCCTGACAAGCCGGGCGGGGCGCCGCTCCCCATCGCTGTCTACTTCCGCGGGCAGCGCACGTCTGCGACGCGGCCCGCGACGGCTACGCGGCGCGGGCGGGCTGCCCGGGCCTGGTCGTGATGCACGAGCGGCTCCCTGGCGGCGCCGGCCTCAGCCCTGTCCCTGGCATCTGACTCACCGGATGCACTGCGCACGGACACCGACAGCGTCCGCGACCGCGAGCCACGCGCGATCTGCGGTGAGGGCCGGCTCGCCGCGCGCGAGGGCGAGCGCCAGGCAGGCGCGATCCCCGAGCGAGAGCCTGTGCGCCCGGACGTGCGGCACCATCGCCGCGGCGACCTCGGCGTGGGATATATCGAACGGAACGAGGACCACCGCGGTCCGCGCTAGTGCGTCGAGAAGCGGTCCGGTCGCCACGCCATCCCGCGCCAATCGCCCGAGCACCTCGCACAGGTTGACCGTGGAGATGCACGCACCCGTGAGGTGGTCGTCCACGACCTCCCAGCCGGGCTCTCGAAACAGCAGCGCGAGCAACGCCGACGCGTCGAGGGTGACGCTCATGGCTCGTGCGCGGCTTCTTCGCGGCGCTCGGCGATGAGGTCCGCGACGACGCCGCTCGGCGGCGCCCCACCGTAGAGGCGCGCGATGGTGTCCTGCAGGTCGGCGCCGGTGACCCGCGGCTCGGGCGCGCAGGCCTCGGCGAGGATCGCCCGCGCCTCGGCCTCCATGCTCCGCCCGGCGCGCGCCGCGCGAACCCGGAGGCCCACATGGACCTCCTCGGGCAGGTTTCGAATGCTCAACGTCGCCATGCCGTCATTGTCATCAATGACGGCGTCGCCGTCAAGTCCCGGCACCCGCCGCGCCACGGTTCGGACGGGAACCCCGGCCGCCTGTTGCTCAGGCGGGCGATCTCGCGACGCCGGGATGCGCCCCAGAATCGCCTCCGGCGGGCGGGCTCTGCGGGGGCGATCCTGGGCTCGGCCGGCGCGCGTAGTCAGGGGGGTGCAGCAGAGGCCTCGACAGTCGCGGGCTGCGGCGCTCGCGCAGGCGCCCTGCGGCCCTTCTCGAGATCGCCGAGGTCGCCGAGGACGGAGAGCGCGATGTTGTAGTCCATCGCCTCGCCGCCCCACCGCGGCGTGCAGGTCCGCGGGGTGATGGCGATGGCGCGCTCGCGGTTGGCCCGGGGGATGGCCTCGGGACCGTCCCGTGGTACGCGGAGGGCGAATTGGTGGGGCATCGGGTCCCCACCCGCCCGTTTCACCGAGAGCCGACCACGATTCAGCTGAATCGTGTACCCCTCGGTGTGGACCGCCAGGTGGTGGTGCCGGCACAGCAGGACCAGGTTATCCAGCGTCGTTCGGCCGCCGTCGGCCCAGTGCGCGATGTGGTGCGCGCCGACGAAGCGCCTGCGCCGGCACGCCGCCCATTTCGCGACGGGATCTTGGCCACGAAGTGGAGGCTCGCTTGCGACCGCGCCTCGGGCCCGGCCGCCGCCGGGAGCAGGATCACGCGGTCCTCCCCCACCGCTCGCGACAACCAGGCATCCGCCCCCTTATCGCGCCGGGCCCGCGCGCCGATGGGGTCGGCACTTCGGACGTGTCTCGCGAGCGGCCGTCGTCGCGCGGTCGCAAGCGCTCTCTCGACACACACCGGGAAAGTGGCCGCGAGTGCCGCGGGACCCGAAAACGAAACGGGCCGCGGCAATCTCACCGCGGCCCGTCTCTGTGTTCTTCCGGTCAGAAGGTCAGCAGGTCCGAAGGGTTACATAATCTGGGTTATCGGACGTGTCGAGGGACCCCACGGAACTCGACGTGTCGGCCGGATCAACGGGCGGGGCCGTCGCGTCGCCGCACGCGCCGAGCATCAGGCTGGCGATGAAGATCGCTGGCAGGAACCCTGGCTTCATGACCTCCTCCTTCGGCTTCGGCGCCGGCCGGCCGGGCCCCAAAGGCCTGCCCGGCGTGACCGCCTCGCGAGGGCGAGTCTCGCTCCGTCCCGCCGGCCCGCAAGCCTCAGCGATCGTCATCGTCCCGGGCGACGGTCCCCTCGACGCGCTCGGGCTGGCGCACGCGGCGGTTCGACGGCGTCGCCCGAGGGGCGGCGCGGAGGTTGTCGAGCACGCGCCACAGCCCGTCCTGGCCGCGCTCGAGCACGTAGGTCTGCCGGTTGAGCTCGCGGTAGGCGTAGGCGTATTTCTCGCGCCGCGTGTCCCACCACCGCAGGTAGAAGTACTCCGTCGTGCCGACCGTCGCCGAGGTGGCGGCGAGGTCCTTCACCTTGGCGCTCATGAGGCGCTTGGTGGAGGGGTTGAAGGGGTTGGTCAAGATCCAGCCACGCTCTCGGTGTCGGACCAGGACGTGCATCACGCCGCGCAACGCGGGCCCATCCGGAACGAGCCAGCGCTCGAGCGCCGCCGGGGAGATCGCCGGCAGCACCACGTACGCCGCGAACTCCGCGTCGATCGCCTCGGCCACGACGCGCTCGAGGTACTGTTTGGTGTCCCGCTCGCGGGGTAGGGCCGCGAGGTCGCTGCCGACGTCTCGAATGGTCGCCACGTATCCAGCGAGCGCGGGCCAGTCGAGGACGTCGGGGAGCCCCGTCCGGGCCAACGTCGCCCTGTGCGCGAGGCCGATCACGAAGCGCACCGGGCGCCCCGGGTTCTGGTAGTAGCGCCGCAGGCGATCCTCGACCTCGAACTTGAACTGCGCCGCGCGGCGGGGGTCCAAGCCCACCAGGGTCTACCGCAAGCGCGTCGTAGCCGCCTCGGTCGCGGCGGCGCTCGGTGCGCTCGCGCCGGAGGAGCCGCTCTTCCTGCCGTACCCCAGCTGGAGGCAGCAGCAGAAGAAGAGAGACCGCGCGCGCAAGGCGAAACCCTCGCCGCCGGAGGACCGGACCGCCGTGCTCGTCGCAGTCCTCGACGACCTGTCGGACAGCGGTGCGAGCGGGCAAGCGCGTGGCGCAGCCTCGGATGTCGGAGGGGAGCCATGAAGCTGACGGTTGTCGCGGGGTTCGGCCCGTGGGCGGTGGAGGTCGGCCTGCGACACGTCGGACGCCACGTCGACCCGCGAGACGCGATCGTGGTCGTCGACGGGCGCGGGACAGGGGCGCGGGTCGCGCCGCCGCGGGTCATCCGGTCCATCTCAGCGTCGAGCCTGGCGTGGTTCGACGTGTCCGATCGCCGGCGCCCGGTCGCGCTGTTTGGACTCCCGGCCGGCGCCTCACGTCGTGAGCACGCCGCGGCGACCCTCGCCGACGTCTCGCGCCTGCGCGGGCTCCCCATTGACGAGCGCGCCGCTGCCGCGCTCGCTCACGCCGCCGATCGCGCCGCGGGCGCGGATGGGCTCGTGACCCTCGGCACCTTGCTCGAGCTCGCGCAGGCGGTACGCGCCACGCTCGGCGACGAGCGCGACTCCCCGGGCCCCAACGCGGCGCTGTGCGAGGCTCTCGCTTGGGCGCTCCGTTTCTCCGCGGTCAACAACCTGAGCGGGGGTGCGCACAGGGTCCGCCTCGATGACCTCCTCGCGAAGCCTGGGGTGCGCTGGTTCGAGCTGCCTCTGGCGGGCTTCGAGCCCCTCGAGCACGCCGTCGCGGCCGCGCTCTGCCGCCGCGCCCTCCAGGTCGCCTTCGAGTCATCCGCCGCCGCCGCCCAGTCCCGCGGCGGCAAGCTCGTCGTACTCGACCTGTGCCCGACCTGGTCGACGCCCTCCGCCGTGGATCGATGGCTTGGGGCGGCCCCGGCGGACTCCAAGTGCATCACGGCGGTGCATGTCGATCCGCCGAGCTCGGCTTCCCGGGTCGGCGCACCCGCGGCGCGACAGATCGGGCGAACCAGGCTCTCAACTACGTCTACGGTGTGCTCTACGGTGAAGTCTGGCAGGCCGTCGTGTCCTACGGTCTCGACCCCTACTTCGGCGTCATGCACGGCTCGACCCAAGACAATGGGAGCCTGGTCTTCGACCTCGTCGAGGAGCTGCGGGCGCCGTTCGCCGATCGCACCGTGGCCGCACTGGTGGGGCGCGGGTTCGTGCCTCGGACCGACCGCTGCGGTGGCCTGCTCGGGTCCACGCGTCGCACCCTCGCGGCCGCCTTTCTCCGTGGCTTCACACGCCGACGGGTGCGTCGTGGCGCGCAGCGGGAAACCGGGCAGGCGATCCTCCGGGACCAGGTTCGGTCGATCGCGGCGCTGTACCGCGAGCGAGGTCGCTATCGCGGCTACCGGATGCAGTGGTAAACGAGGGCCGCGCGATCTCGGCGGGCGCCGCCTCCGTGACCTGCGGGGTCCCGCGGCCGCGCGTCGCAGGCGGGCGGTGGCTGCCGGCCTTGCCCCGGGGGAACTCACCATATATGGCAGGCCCGTGACCTCTCCACCGCCGCTAATCACCGCCGACCACGACGCGCTCCTCAGCCACCTCGAGGGCTTGAAGCTCGCGGGGGCCTTCCCGCCCGTCGCGGTCAGCGCCGGCACGAAGATGTACCGCCAGGACCGGGTCGAGCTCGTCGAGCCGCTCGGGGACGGCGGGATCTACGTCGTCGTGCGCGGCAAGAACGGGCACCGCTACGAGGTGTTCGTCGGCGAGGACGGGGAGCTCGAGAGCCTCCTCTGCACCTGCCCCAAGGGCGAGGCGTGCGAGCATGCCGTGGCCGCCGTCCTCAAGGTGCGCTCGGTCGCCGGGCGCTGGCGCCGTGAGCTCGAGCGCATCGCCGCAGCGGCGCCCCCCGCGAAGGCCGCGCCGCCGCCCGCCAAGACGCCGCCGTCGACCGCCAAGTCCGCTGGGAAGAAGCGCGTCCCAGCGGCGCCGCCCCCCGCTGCGCCGGCGCCGCCCACGGACAGCGACGCGTTTCGCGCGTGGGTCGTGGAGCGCGGGATCCTCGAGTTCGCCGGCCCGATCGGCAGCGACTTCATCGAATACGTCGCCAAGCACGCGCCGCGGCAGGTGGAGCTCACCTACCACCTCCTGCAGCACCACGTCATGCTCCTGGACCTCGTGACCGCAGCGCGCACCCCGGTCCCGGCCTCGAAGTCCCTGCGCGCGCTCGCCCTGAGCTACCTCCAGGAGCGCGCCGACGCGCGGGCGGGCCACCTCGCGGCGGTGCGCCAGCGGCGCTGGCCCGCGGCCACCGACCCGCGGCTCGCGCCCTACGTCGCGAGCCTCTTGGCGCTGCGCTCCGAGCTGCTCGCCGCCGGCGTCACGCCGCGTCCCCCAGGGGAGCAGCCCTACTTCGACCTCGAGGTCAGCTACTACCCGGCCGAGCTCCGCGTCATCTCGGAGCGCACGCACCACTGGCGCTCGGTCGCGCGCACGGTGACCGTCCACCTGCGCGACGACGGGACCGCCGCCGTGTCGCCCCGGGCGCGGGATCAGGAGACCTGCGAGGCGATCGAGCAGGCCCTCTTCGTCCTGACCAGCGCGACGAACGCCGCCTTCGCCACGCGCTTCGCGGACGAGCTGGCGGTGCCCCCGTGGCAGCGCCTGGTCGATCGCCTCTCCACGGCCATCGCGCCCCCGGGCGCGGCGCCGGGCAACGACCCGTGGGAGCTGGGCTGGCGCCTCGCGCTGCGCGGCGGCGAAGGGGGGGCCGCGGTGATCCCGGTCGAGTGCCGCCCCAAGGCCCGCGGCGGCTACAAGCTCAAGCAGATCACCACCGCGGCCTGGAGACAGGACGAGCCGCCCGGGGACCACCCGGCCGACGCGGCCGTCTTCAGCGTGCTGCGCTTGGACCGAGACGTCTTCACCGACAGCTCGCCCAACCACGCGGTGACCGTCGGCGTGGCGCTCGCCGCCCTCGTCGGGCACCCGCGCTTCTACGTCCGCGACGGCAGCGACACCCACGTCGCCCTGCGCCGCGGGCACCTCGCGCTGGCCACCCGCGACCGCGACGACGGCGGCTTCGCGCTCGGCTTCGCGCTCGACGGCGTCTTTCAGAGCGCCGAGGCCATCGCCGCCGCGCGGCGCCGCGTCCGCATCGACCGCGCGATCCTCATCCTCGCCGACGACGGGGCGACCGCGACCCTCTGCCCGCTCCCGCCCGCGCTCGCGGGGGCCATCACCGTCGCCGCCCAGCATCAGGGCACGCTGCCCGCCGAGGCCGCCAAGCCCTTCGTCACCGCCGCGCTGAAGGCGCGCGACCGCCTGCCCCTCGCCTTGAGCGATGGGCTGCGCGGGCCGAACGTCGCTGCGGACCCCCGGATCCACGTGCGCCTCGCCCTCGGCCCCGAGGGGCTGACCATCGCCGCGATCACCAAGCCGGCCGCCGAGCTCGCCTCGGAGATCCCGGGCGAGGGGCAGAACCCCCTCTACGTCGAGCGCGCCGGGGCCCTCGTCGCCATCACCCGCGACCTCGTGGGCGAGCGCGCCGCCGCCGACGCGCTGTGGCGCGAGCTCCGCCTCACCCCCGCCGACGCCTTCACCGACGTCTTCCCCCTCGGCGATCGCGCCCTCGACCTCGTGCGCGCCCTGACCGACCGCGGCGACCTCCCCGTCGAGTGGGGCAGCGCCGAGCGCGTCGCCGTCGCGAGCCCGGTCGGCTTCGACGCGCTCCAGCTCGAGGCGCGCAGCGGCAAGGGCAAGGCCTGGTTCTCCATGCACGGCGTGGCGAACGTCGCCGGGGGCGGGGTCGTGCCGCTCGCCGAGCTGCTGCGCGCCATCCGCGAGCGCCAGCGCTACGTGCGCGTCGACGACGGGCGCTGGGCCGAGATCGACCAGGCGGTGACGCGGCGGATGAGCGCCATCGCCAAGCGAGGCGGGCAGGTGCCGGCGCTGATGGCCCCGCTCGTCGCCGAGCTCGAGGACGCCGGCGCCGAGCTCCGGGGCTTCAAGGAGCTCCACGCGTCCCTCGAGCGCCTTCGCGAGGCGCGCGGGCTCGTCGTCGTCACCCCGGGCGAGCTGCAGGCCGACCTCAGACCCTACCAGCGGGAGGGCTTCCTGTGGCTCGCGCGCCTCGCCGCGTGGGCCCCCGGCGCCTGCCTCGCCGACGACATGGGCCTCGGCAAGACGGTCCAGGCGCTGGCGTTTTTGCTGCATCGCACAAGGACCGGTCCGGCGCTGGTCGTCGCCCCGACCTCACTGGGGTTCAACTGGGTGCGAGAGGCCGAGAAGTTCGCCCCCTCGCTGCGGTTGCACGCGGCGCGCTCCGGGGCGGAGCTGGCGTCCCTCGGGGAGCTCGGGCCGGGGGACGTGGTGGTGACGAGCTACGGGCTCGTGGCGCTGCACGTCGAGCGGCTCAACGACGTCCGCTGGGGGACGCTCGTCGTGGACGAGGCGCAGACGGTCAAGAACGCGGCGACCAAGCGGGCGCAGGCGCTGCGGCGGGTGTCGGCGGGGTTCTGCCTGGCGCTGACCGGGACCCCGATCGAGAACCGGGCGACCGAGATCTGGAGCCTCTTTCGGCTGATCGCGCCCGGGCTCCTCGGCGGCGAGGCGACCTTCCGCGAGGAGTTCGCGGCGCCCATCGAGCGCGGCGACGAGGTGGCGCGGGCGGGGCTCGCGGCGCTGATCACGCCGTTCGTGCTGCGGCGGCTCAAGCGCGACGTGGCGCGGGATCTGCCCCCGCGGACCGAGGTCCAGCTCGAGGTGGTGCTCAGGAAGGCCGAGCGCGAGCGCTACGAGTCGATCCGCAAGGCGACCCTGCGGCTCCTCGACGGCGACGACGGGACGCCGGCGCTCGAGCGGCGCTTCAAGGCGCTGCAGGCGCTGACGCGGCTGAGGCAGCTGGCGTGCCACCCGGGGCTCGTCGATCCGAGCTGGACCGGCGGCTCGGCCAAGCTCGACGCGGTCGCCGACGTCCTCACCCGCCTGCGCGATGAGGGACACCGCGCGCTGGTCTTCAGCCAGTTCACGAGCTTCCTGACGCGGGTCCGCGACCGGCTCGAGGCCGAGGGGGTGAGCACGCTCTACCTCGACGGGCAGACCTCTCCGAAGGAGCGCCAGGCGCGGGTCGACGCCTTCCAGGCCGGCGCCGCGGACGCGTTCTTGCTGTCGCTGAAGGCCGGTGGGACCGGGCTCAACCTGACGGCGGCGACCTACGTGGTCCACCTCGACCCGTGGTGGAACCCGGCGGTCGAGGACCAGGCGACCGATCGGACCCACCGCATCGGGCAGGACCAGCCGGTGACGGTCTACCGCATGGTCGCCAAGGACACGGTCGAGGAGGGAATCGTCAAGCTCCACGGCGACAAGCGCGAGCTGGCCGACGCGCTCCTCGCCGGGACCGGCTCGAGCGCCGCGCTCAGCTACGAGGAGATGCTCGCCCTCATCAGCGGCGGCGCCGCCGCCGACCTGATCGTCGACGACGACGATGACGACGGCGACGACGGGGGCGCCGCGCCGGCCGCGGTCATCGACCTCGCGGCGGCCCGCGAGCGCCGGGCCTCGGCGCTGGCCGCGCTCCCGGCCCCGGTCGAGGCGCCTGCCGAGGCCCCGGCGAAGGCCGAGGCCCCGGCGAAGGCCGAGGC
>PHBI01000167.1 GCA_002841945.1 Deltaproteobacteria bacterium HGW-Deltaproteobacteria-14 | reverse complement strand
CTCCTCGGCGCCGGGGCGGAGGCCGGGCTCGCCGGGGAGGTCCCCCCAGGCGAGGATGGCGGTCGGCGGCGGCAGCGGCGCCGCGACGGCGAGCGGCGCCATCGCGAGGCCGAGCAACCCGACGAAGGTGGAGGCGAGACGTCGCATGAGGTCACCCCGGGTGTCCTGCGGTGAGGCCGCGCGAGGATAGGGCAGGGGGCGTCGAAAGGCGAGCGCGCGTCGCGGTCGGGACGGATCGCTTGCGCTGCGCCCGGGGCTGAGCCACCATCCGTGCGCTTCGAACGCCCTCCGGTCACCCTAGGCTCCCACCATGCTCCGCACCTGGATCGGCCCGCTGGCCGCCTTCGCCCTCACCGTCACGCCGCTCGCGGCCTGCGGCCCCCGCGCCACCCCCGAGCAGTGCGCCCAGATGTGCGGCCACAGCATCAAGGTCAACGGCTACACCGGGGTCGAGACGGGGATCGGCGGCGCCGGGCTCGAGGGTCAGGCCCTCGAGGACGCCCGCAACGCGGCCCGCCAGCAGGTCGACGACGCCCTCGTGCAGGCCCGGACCGGCGAGGGGCCGCTCGGCGAGAGCTTCAAGAGCTGCGTCGACTCCTGCAACGAGCACGCGCCGAGTAAGGAGGTCGTCGACTGCATCCTCGCCGCGACGACCGGCGACGCGATCAACGCCTGCGTGAAGTAGCCGCCCCCCTCGCCACGTCGACCAGCGCCCGCACCCGCGCGACCGCCTCCCGCGCGGCGTTGTCGACGGCGAACGGGTCCAGCCGCCGGTCCGCGGCGAGCCCCCAGGCGTCGAGCCCGGCCGAGCGCGCCAGGAACACCGCCCGCGGCAGGTGAAACGCCTGGGTACACACGACCACGCGGCCCGGGGCCAGCGCCCGCGCGTTCACCATCGTCGCGAGCGTCCGATGCCCGCGGCCGTCGCTCACGATCGCCGCGGCGGGGACCCCGCGCGCCAGCAGGTGCCGCCGCATCGCCGCGGGCTCATCGTGCTCGGGCGCGCGCGCGTCCCCCGAGACCAGGATGCGCTCGGCCCGGCCCGCGAGGTAGAGCTCGCGCGCCGCCTCGAGCCGCTCCCACAGCGGGTTCGACGGCCGCCCGTCGGGGTAGACCTTCGCCCCGGGCACGATGGCGAGCGCGCAGGGCGGCAGCTCCGTCGCGCGCCACACCCGCCGCCGCGCCGTCGTGGCGCGGATCCACGCGCTGGCCGCGGCGGCCAGGCCGACGGGGCCCGCCAGCGCCGCGGCGGCCAGGATCCGGCGCGCTCCTCGCACGTCGTCGGTCGCGGTCATCGCGCTAGACCCGCGCGCCGCGCTCGCGCTTGGCCCGGTAGACCTTGGCGAGCACCTGCACCACCTGGCTGAACAGGCTCTGCGGGATGACCTTGCCGACCTTCACCGTCGCGTACAGCGACCGCGCCAGCGGGCGGTTCTCGACGATCGGCACCCCGGCCTTGCGCGCGATGGCGCGGATGTGCGCGGCCATCTCGTCGGCCCCCTTGGCGACCACCACCGGCGCGACGTCCTTGCCGGCGCGGTAGCGCAGGGCGACGGCGAAGTGGGTCGGGTTGGTGACGATGACGTCGGCCTTGGGGACCTCGACGAGGATGCGGTTCAGCGACAGCTCGCGGTGCCGCTGGCGCCGCCGCTGCTTGATCTCGGGGCGGCCCTCCTCGTCCTCGGTCTCCTTCTTCAGCTCCTGGCGCGTCATCCGCAGCTGCTCGCCGTGCTGCTTGCGTTGCCACAGCCAGTCGAGGACCGCGAGCACCCCGAGCACCACCACCGTCACGATCAGCAGGTAGTAGAGCTCGGACTGCACCACGGCCGTCGCCCCCTCGAGGGAGCCGAAGCCGAGGCTGGCGATGCGCGGCATGATCTCGGCCAGCACCAGCGAGATGACGAAGCCCGTCAGCCCCACCTTGGCGATGGACAGCCCGATGCGTACCCCCGCCTTGCGCGGGCCGAACAGATCCCCGAGGCGCTTGAAGGCGTTGAGGCGGTCGAGCTTGAAGCCGATCGCCTGCGACGAGAACAGAAAGCGCGTCTGCAGGGCGTAGGCGATGGTCGCGGCGGCGGCGAAGATCACGCACAGCGCGAGGGTCGGAAACAGCAGCGCGTCGAGGTGCGCGCCGACCGCGGTCCCGAGGGTCATGTGCTGCCCGCCGTCCTCGCCGACGTGCTCGAACACCCAACGCAGGGCCCCCGAGATCCCGGCGAACAGCGTGTTGCCGAGCACCAAGAAGCCGACGACCACCCCGAGCAGCTGCGCCGTGCTCGCGAGGTCCTTCGAGACCGCGACCTTGCCCTCCTTGCGGAAGTCGTCGAGCCGCCGCTGGGTGGGCTCGAAGGTGCGCTCCTCGCGTGGGACCTGTTCGTCGGCCATCGCTCAGCTCATGGCCCGCCGGGCAGCACGCCCGACAGCTCGAACATGCGCTCGGGGAGGGCGTCGAGCTCGTGCTCGATGAACAGGCGGACCGCCTCGCCCTCGAGGGACATCGCCACGAACCCGCCGATCATCAGGATGCTGAGGCCGACGCCGAAGATGTTGATCGACGGCACCACCCGCATGATGAAGCCCATCGCCATGTTCAGGATCAGCGTCACGGCGAGCACCGGCGCGGCCAGCAGCACCGCGCTGCGCATCATGTGGACGCCGACCTCCGCGATGACCTCGGTCGAGGGCAGCGCGAACGCGCCGTCGCCCACGGGGAACGCGCGCAGGTGCTCGAACAGCGTCGCCGTCACGATGAGGTGGCCGCCCAGGGCGAAGAAGAACAGCGTCGCGATGACCCCGAAGAGCCGCCCCAGCGCCAGCTGCTGCTCGCCGGAGGCGGCGTTGAAGAGGACGTCGAGGGACAGCCCCATGTTGATGCCGGCGATGTCCCCGCCCACCTGGATCGCGGCGTAGATGAGGCGCACCGCGAGCCCGAGCGCCGCGCCGAGCACGATCTCGCGCGCGACCACCGGCAGCATCATCAGCGTGTGCTCGGGGGGCGCCACCGCGACCACCCCGAGGCCGGCGTCGAGGGCGACGGTCAACACCAGGCCCAGCATGACGCGCACCCGCATCGAGACCGTGCGGTCGCCGATGTCGGGCATCATGGTGAGGCACGCCATCACGCGCAGAAACACCAGCGCGCCGCCCCAGGCCAGCGGCGTGGCGATGTTCGCCCACGGGAGCAGCGCGTCCACCGCGGGTCAGCTCAGCGACCGCACGCGCTCGGAGGGGCTGATGACGTCGGACAGCCGAACCCCGAACTTGTCGTTCACGATGACCGCCTCCCCGCGCGCGATGAGCTGCCCGTTGACCCGCACGTCGAGCGGCTCGCCGGCGACCTTCTCGAGCTCGACCACCGAGCCCTTGGCGAGCTTGAGGAGGTCGGCGATCGCCATCTTCGTGCGCCCGAGCTCGACGGTCACCCGCAGCGGGACGTCGAGGAGAAACTCCACCGTCCGCGGGGCCGGCGTCTTGTTGCCTTCAGTGCTGGCCATGTCCTAACCCTCCGTTCGTTCGGGTGCGATGAGCCCTTCGATCCGCACCGCCACGTTGCCGCGGTGAATGGTGGGGAAGCCCGTCAGCTTTGGTCGCCCCTCGACGAGCACCGTCACCGGCTCGTCGGGATCCTGGTCGAGCCGCAGGACGTCGCCGACCGCGAGGTTCAAGAGGCGCTCGACCGTCATGTCCGCGTGACCGAGCACCGCCTCGAGCTCCACCGGCACCGGCCCGAGGCTCGCGCGCATGCTCTGGAGGTCGTGGGGATCGGCGCGCGCCTTGTCCGGCGGCGACGAGCGCGAGAGCTGCGCGTCGTACTGCCGCAAGGACGTCAACGGCACGAACAGCTGGATGGCGCCCCGCGCCTCGCCCCACTCGACCGTGACCCGCTGCTCGACCATCGCCTCGCCCGGGGCCCAGAGCGCGGCGTGGCGCGGGTCGGTGGCGACCCGGGTCACCTCCAGGGAGACCCGCGTCACGTCCGACCAGGCCGAGCCGAGGGCGCGGCTGAAGATCCCGACGAGGTGGGCGATGAGCCCCTGCTCGGTCGGCGTGAAGCCGCGCACTGCGAGGTTCCCGGGCAGCGTCACCTTGCCGCCGCGCCCGCCCATGAGCACGTCGAGGAGGTGCATCATGAGCTCGGGGTACATGTTGATGATGACCGAGCAGCCGAGCCCGGTGAAGCTCGCGATGATGAGCGCGGTCGGCACCTCGAGGTTGGCGTAGACCTCGGCGAAGCGGGCGTGGCGGATGCGCTCGGCGAAGAACGCGCCCTCCTGGCCGACGGTGCGCCGGAACTCACCGCCGAGCTCGCGGGCGAAGCGCTCGTGGATGAGCTGGAGGCCCGGCAGGTCGTCCGGGCGCCGCTGCGCGCCGCCGACGAGGTCGTAGCGCAGCACGATCGCGTCGGCCCCGAGGCCCATCGTCGGCCCGGAGAGCGAGCCCCCGATGCTGCCACCGAGCGCCCCCTCGGGGGGCAGGTCGGCCGCCAGGAGCCGAGCGATGGCCTCGGTCTCCTCTATGGTGAGGCGGGTCTCCTCGTCGTCTCGGCCTATCATGGTCGCCTACGTCTCCCGGCCTGCGGTCGGCTCGCCCTGGAACAACCAAGATTCGTGCCAGCGGCGGGCCTGCGGCAAGAGACGGGTCGCCGTCGCCTCGCCGCGGCGCTGGCTCAAGCGCCAGCCTCGTCACCCTCGGTGTAGACCGGGCGGCGCTTGAGCTTCTCGACCAGGGTGGTGCGGTTGAGCCCGAGCAGGCTCGCCGCCTGCGAGCGGTTCCCCTTCGAGCGGCACAGGGCCTCGCGGATGAGGTCGTGCTCGACGCGGTCGAGGGTCTCCTTGAGGATGAGGCCGTCCTCGGGGAGCGCGATGGAGAGGCTGTCGCGCGGGGGCGTCCAGCCGGGGCGCGTGCTGAGCTTCCAGCGCACGTCGTCGCGGTCGATGACGCCCTCTTCGCGCAGCACGAGCAGGCCGAGGATGATGTTCTCGAGCTCGCGCACGTTGCCGGGCCAGCTGAAGTGGGTCAGCTCCTCGAGGGCCTCGGGGGTGAAGCCGCTGACGGCCGAGCCGTTGGCCTCGGCGTGGAGCTCGAGGAAGTGCGCGGCCAGCAGCGGCAGGTCCATCATGCGCGCCCGCAGCGGCGGCAGCTCGATGCGGACGACGTCGAGGCGGAAGAAGAGGTCGTTTCTGAAGCGCCCGGCCTCGACCTCGGCGACGAGGTCCTTGTTGGTCGCGGCGATGATGCGGCACTCGACCCGGCGCGGCGTCTCGCTGCCCACCGGGGTGTACTCGCGCTCCTGGAGGACCCGGAGGAGCTTCGGCTGGAGCTCGAGGGGGAGCTCCCCCACCTCGTCGAGGAGCAGCGTCCCGTTGGACGCCGCCTCGATGCGCCCGAGGCGCGGCCGGTCGGCCCCGGTGAACGCCCCGCGGACGTGCCCGAAGAGCTCGCTCTCGAGCAGGGCGGCCGGTATTGCGCCGCAGTTGATCGCTACGAATGGACCGCTTCGCCACGGCGCCAGATCGTGGATGCGCTGCACAATGCCCTCTTTGCCAGTGCCGCTCTCGCCGATGACGAGGGCGGGCGCCGGGCTCTGCGCGACCCGCGGCAGCGAGCGCAGGACGCGCTGCAGTGGCGAGTCGGGGGCACACACGATGCGCTTCTTGATGTGGGGATTGCGGCTCATGGCGGAGCGTACTTCCTCCTGTGCCACCGGGCTCCGATGGGGGCGGCGTCCGAGGCGGATCGTCGGGGTGGGGGGGGCGAGCGTCAAAAAAAGCGCCCTCGCGAGGGGACGGTGAGGGCACACCGAACCCTCCCGGAGCCCGCACCAGCCGCCACCTGGGGCTCATCGGCGCCGTCACCGCGTTGACGTCGCCCGCCGCCGGCCCGTCACCGCCTTGACGGCCAACGGCGCGCGATCGCGCCGCGAGCGGGTCGAACGTCGCGCTGGGCGGCCGTTCGGCACTTGGCACCATCCCTGCAGGACGCACCTCTGCCCTCACCGTGTCCCGGAGCCGTCGCCCGATGTCGTCACTGCCCAAACCCATCCTGGAGCCCACCGCCGAGGGGGTGCCCGCGCGGCCCTACCTCGACAGCGCGAGCCCTACGATGGCGCAGGTGATCGACTACGCGCGCAGCGTCGCGGCCAACGACACGACGGTCCTGCTCGAGGGCGAGACCGGCACCGGCAAGGAGGTGCTCGCGCACTTCATCCACGCCGAGTCCCGCCGCGCCGGTGGGCAATTCTTGCCGATCAACTGCGGGGCGCTCTCGGTTCACCTCGCCGAGAGCGAGCTCTTCGGCCACGAGCGCGGCGCCTTCAGCGGCGCGGTCGAGCGGCGGATCGGCTACTTCGAGGCGGCCCGCGGCGGCACCCTGGTCCTCGACGAGGTCAGCGAGCTCCCGTCCGCGCTGCAGACGCGGCTCCTGCGCGTGCTCCAGGAGCGCGAGGTGCTGCGCGTCGGTGCGAGCAAGCCCACCGCGGTCGACGTCCGCGTCATCGCCACCACCAACCGCGATCTGCGGCAGATGGTCGAGGACGGGGAGTTTAGGCGGGACCTCTTCTTTCGCCTCAACGTCTTCCCGCTCCACGTCCCGCCGCTGCGCGAGCGCCTCGCCGACCTCGAGCCCCTCGTCCACGTGCTCGTCGCCCGCGTCGCCGCGCGGCTCGGCAAGGCCCCGCCGGAGCTCGCCCCCGACGCCCTCGCGCGGCTGTCGCGCCACGGCTACCCGGGCAACGTCCGCGAGCTCTCGAACGTCCTCGAGCGCGCGCTCATCCTGGCCGGCGACGGCCCGGTCGAGGCCCGCCACGTCACCTTCGACGCCCTCGGCGTGACGCCGATCGCGCTGCCCACCACCGATCGCCTGAGCGAGCTCGAGCGGGTGACCATCCTGCGGGTCCTCGGCGACTGCGACGGCAACCGCACCCACGCCTCGCGCCGCCTCGGGATCAGCGTCCGCACCCTCCGCAACAAGCTCCGCGACTACCGCTACCGCGGGATCTCGGTGCCCGAGCCGCTGGCCGCGCGCACCTGAGAGGAGGCCCGTCACGATGTCCGATCCCGTCACCCTCTCGCTGCAGTCCGCGCTCGATCTCCGCTACAAGCGGCACGAGCTGCTCGCCAACAACCTCGCCAACGCGGACACGCCGGGCTTTCAGCCGAGCGACCTCGAGTTCGAGGGGGCGCTGCAACAGGAGCTCGCCCAGGGCAACGGCCCGCTCGCGCGGACGAGCGCTCAGCACCTGCCGGCCGGTGGCGTGGAATCCGTGCTGGAGAACACGGTCCAGCGCTCCGATGTAACGGACAGCCTCGACGGCAACGGGGTCGACACGGACAAAGAGCTCGCCCGTGTCTCGGAGAACAGCCTGCAGTTCAAGGCGACGCTCGAGCTCCTGCGCCGGCGCTACGGCGCGATGAAGCAGACCCTGACCGACATGAGCCGGACATGAGCGCGGGCGCGAAACGGGGAGGTCTTAGATGTCCATGATCAAGGGCTTCGGCATTCTGAGCAGCGGCATGAGCGCGCAGCGCGCCCGCCTCGACCTCGTCGGCTCGAACCTCGCCAACGCCAACACCACCCGGACCCAGGAGGGCGGCCCCTACCAGCGCCGGGTCGCCGTCTTCGAGGCCCAGGGGGCGGACGACGAGCCCGCGGGCGTCTCGCTGAGCGAGGTGCGCCTCGACCAGAACCCGGGCCCGATGGTCTACGACCCGAGCCACCCCGACGCCGACGCCGACGGCATGGTCCACATGCCCAACGTCAACGTCGTCGAGGAGATGGTCGACATGATGACCGCCGCGCGGTCGTTCGAGGCCAACACCCAGGCGTTCCAGACCCTGCGCGACATGGTCGCGCAGGCCATCAACATCGGCCGCTAGGAGGTCCAGCGTGGCGATCGACGGGCTCACGGCCGCTCTCCGGGGCGGGCAGATGTCACAGGGGGAGGCGCGCGGGATCGGCGCGCCGGGCGCGCCGGGCGCGCCGCGCTCGCCGTCGTCGGGCACGGCGACCGGCGGCAGCGACTTCGCCAAGGCGCTCGAGGACGCCATCGGTGAGGTCGACGACAAGCAGCGGGTCGCCGACAGCAAGTCGATGGCCCTCATCCGGGGCGAGGACATCCCGATCCACGACGTCATGGTCGCGGTGACCGACGCCGAGCTCGCCGTCCAGATGACGACCGCCGTCGCCGCCAAGGCGATCGCGGCCTACCAGGAGATCTGGCGGATGGAGGTCTGATCTTGCCGACCCGGCACTTCTTGCCGGGTCGCCACGATCGCGCACCGACCGCGCATGGCGCCATGAAGGAAGCACGCGATGGCAGACGCACAGGGAGACAGCGCACAGGGAGCTCGACCGGGGGTCGCCGGGCTGCGCCAGACGTTCGACGCGCTGCCGAAGCAGCGCCGCTGGCTGATCCTGGCGATCGGCGGGGCGGTCCTCGCGGGGCTCCTCTTCGTCGCCATGGGCGGCGCTAGCGGCGAGAGCTTCCGCCCGGTCGCCCGGGGGCTGCAGCCCGAGGACCTCGACGCGGCGGTCGCCGCCATGGAGGCCAAGAAGATCCCCTACAAGCTCGAGGAGAGCGGGACCATCAGCGTCCCCGAGCCGCAGATCCACGAGGCGCGCCTCGCGCTGGCGGTCGGGACGATGCCGAGCGGCCGCAGCGTCGGCTTCGAGCTGTTCGACGCGTCGGACATGGGGCGCAGCGCCTTCAGCGAGAAGGTCAACTACCACCGGGCGCTCGAGGGCGAGCTGGCGCGCACCATCCGCCACATCGAGGGGATCGAGCGGGCGCGGGTGCACCTCGTGATGCCCGCCAAGCGCGTCTTTCGCGACCTCGACGTCGAGCCGAGCGCGTCGGTCGTGATCGACCTCAAGCCCGGCCTCGAGCTCGGGACGCGCCAGGCCCAGGCCATCCGGCAGCTGGTCGCCGGCGCCGTCGAGCGCCTCAAGCCGAACAAGGTCGCCATCGTGGACCAGTACGGCTCCCTCGTCGCCCGCCCGGCCGGGGACGGCGCGCTCGGCTCGGCGGAGAGCTTCGAGCAGCAGGTGGAGCTCGAGCAGCAGCTCGAGCAGCGCGTGGTGCGCCTCCTCGAGCCGGTCGTGGGCGGCGGCAAGGTCCGCGCCCAGGTCGCCCTCACCATCGACTACTCCCACGTCGTCGAGACCAAGGAGACCTACGACCCCGAGGGGCAGGTCGTGCGCAGCGAGCGCGAGGTGACCGAGAAGGACCAGTCGTCGCGCGCTGAGGGCGGCGTGGTCGGCACCGCCGCGAACCTGCCGCGCCCCGCCAACGCCGGCCAGGGCGGGCAGGGGTCGTCGTCGAGCAAGGACAAGAGCGACTCCATCAAGAACTACGACATCGACAAGACGACGATGCGCCGCGAGACGCCGACCCCGCGGATCGAGAAGCTGTCGGTGGCGGTCCTCGTCGACGAGGCGCTCAACGCCGACGGCACCGCGACGGTGCCGCGCACCCCCGAGGAGATCGCGCAGTACAAGGCGCTCGTCTCCCGCGCGGTCGGGCTCGATCCGACCCGGGGGGACAAGATCGAGGTCGTCGGAACGCGCTTCGCGGCGCCCGAGGTCTTCGAGGACCAGCCGGGGCTGACCGCGACCCCGGCGCCGCAGGGGCTGCTCGACGATCCCACCATGCTCATCGCCCTCGGCGCTGGGGGGCTGCTGCTGCTCGGGCTGGTGCTGTTCTTGCTGCTGCGCAAGAAGAAGGCGGCCCGCGTCGCCCCGGGGAGCGGGGTCGGGACCAGCCTCGACCTGCTGATCGACGACCCCGCGGGGCCGCGCAAGCTGACCGACTCCGAGGAGAAGCGCGCGCGCATCGGGGCCCTGCGCGAGCGCGCCGTGGTCCTCGCGCGTGAGGACCTGCGCCGGCTCGGCGTCGTCTTCGAGCGGTGGTTCGAGCTCGACACCAAGGCGGCCGAGGCCGCGACCGCGGCGGCGGCGAGCAAGGCGGCCGCGGCGTCGCCGAGCGAGCCCCGGGAGGAGGCAGCCTGATGGCCGCTCCGCACGACACCCAGGTGACCCTGGGCGGCCAGACGGTCGCCTTCGGGCCGGTCACCGGCGTCGGGATGCGGCGCGCGGCGATCGCCATCCTGCTCCTCGGCGACGAGCTCGCCCGCGACCTCTTTCGGCAGTTCCGCCCCGAGGACGTGAAGAAGCTCCTCGCGGTCGCCAACGAGCTCAAGGGCGTCACCGAGGACGACGTCCTGAGCGTGCTCGAGGAGCTCGTCGGCGAGCTCGAGCGCGGCGTGCCGGGGATCAGCGGCCACGGCCACCGCATCGAGCAGGCCGCCGTCAGCGTCTTCGGCGCCGACCTCATCCGCGCGGTGTCCTCGAAGGAGGTCGCCGGGGTCGCGATGCAGATCCACGCGGCCGCGCGGGACAAGCCCGACCTCTTCGCGCAGACCCTCGGGCGCGAGCACCCCCAGACCATCGCCATCGTCCTGGCGATGCTGCCGCCGGACATCGCGGGCAAGGTGCTGCGCAGCATCCCCGGCGACCAGAAGGTCGACGTCGTGCGGCGGGTCGCCGAGCTGCGCAGCATCTCGTCGTCGGTGCTCGCCGACGTCACCGAGTCCGTCGGGCGCGAGTTCGACCCGGTCGACGACCGCGGCCCCATCACCATCGACGGCCTGGAGATGGCCGTGAAGCTGCTCAAGACCGTCGGCGCCGGGGACGAGCGGTCCATCCTCGACGGCCTCGCGGCGGTCGACGACGACATGGCCGAGACCATCAAGAGCCGGCTCTTCACCTTCGAGGACCTGACCATCCTGCACGACCGTGAGATCCAGCTGCTGATGCGCGAGATCGACCAGCGCGCCATCCCGCTGGCCCTGAAGAACGCCTCCGAGGCGCTGCAAGAGAAGATGCTCGGCAACGTGTCCAAGCGCGCGGCGCAGATGCTGCGTGACGACATGGCGGCCCTCGGGCCGGTGACCCTGCAGCAGATCGAGGAGGCCCAGCAGCAGGTCGTCGGGCAGGTCCTGGCGATGGCCGCGGAGGGCAAGATCAACACCCGGCCGGAGAACGCGGCGTGATGGGGGCCAAGGACCGCGGCTGGATGGACGGGGGCGACGACGACGCCTCCGTCACGACGACGCGGCCGCTGTGGGCGACGCCGGCCTCGGAGCGGGTGCGCGCGTGGCGGCCCGGGTCCCCGGTGGCCGAGCCGGACCCCGAGGAGGAGATCGCGCCCGCGCCGAGCCCGAAGCCGGCGCCGCGGGTCGAGGTCGCGGCCGCGCCCGCGGAGCCGGTCCACACCTTCGACGACGCTCAGCTGGCCGAGCTCGAGGCGGCGATCGTCGGCGAGCTGCGGGAGCCCTACCTGGCGTCCGCGAGGAGCCTCGCGGCGGCGGTCAACGAGCTCGAGCAGCGGCTCTACGACGACGTCGTGGACCTGGCGGTGCGCCTCGCCGAGGCGGTCGTGCACCGGACCGTGGCCCTCGACCGGTCGATCCTGCTCGAGAACACCCGCCGGGCGCTGCGCATGGCGGGGCCGGTGTCGCGGATGACGCTGAAGTGCGCCGAGGAGGACGCCCCGTTTCTGCGCGAGCAGATCGACGAGGCGGTGCGGAGCGAGGCCGGGCGCGCCATCGAGGTCACCGTGCGGCCGTCCGCCGACATCGACATCGGCGGGTGCCTCTTGACCTTCGACAGCGGCATCGTCGACGCCCGCGTCCCGCAGCAGCTCAGCCGCCTGGCGGACGCGGTCAAGGCCGCGCTCCACGACACCGCGGCGCGGCGCGCGGCGAGCGAGCCGGGGGGCGACGCGGCGGAGGCCGCGGTCGGTGTCCCGGTGGCCGACCTCTCCGACGACGCCTACCTCGCCTCCCTTGATGACGAGGAGGGCGCGCCGTGAGCCTGCCGTGGCCCGCCATCGACGCCGCCATCGCCAACGCCGAGCCGATCCTGCTCGGCGGCCGGGTCGCGCGGGTCAACGGGCTGGTGGTCGAGGGGACGCTCCCCCGGGCGCGGCTCGGGATGCTGTGTCGCCTCATCGTCCGGGGCGACCCGGAGGGGGTGCCGGCCGAGGTGGTCGCGCTGCGCGAGGGGAGCTGCTCGCTGATGCCGCTGCGCTCGGTCTCGGGGATCACCGCCGGGACGCCGATCGAGCCGATGGAGGAGTCGGCCTCGGTGCCCGCGTCGGACCGCCTCATCGGGCGCGTGGTCGACGCCTGGGGCAACCCGATCGACAGCGGCCCGCCGCTGCGCATCCTGCAGCGCACGCCGCTGCAGCCGCCGCCGCTGAACCCGATGGACCGCTCCATGGTGGAGCGGCCGCTGCCGATGGGGATCGCCTCGATCGACGGCATGCTGACCTGCGGCGAGGGCCAGCGCATCGTCATCATGGCCGGCGCCGGCGTCGGCAAGAGCACGCTCCTCGGGATGCTCGCGCGGAGCTCCGAGGCCGACGTCACGATCATCGCGCTGATCGGCGAGCGCTCCCGCGAGGTGAAGCGCTTCGTGGTCCACGACCTCGGCGAGAGCGGGCTCAAGCGCGCGGTGGTGGTCAGCGCGACCAGCGACCAGGCGGTGGCGCTGCGGATCCGGGCGGCCTACGCGGCGACCTCGCTGGCGGAGTACTTCCGCGACCAGGGCAAGCGCGTGCTGCTGCTGATGGACTCCCTGACCCGGGTCTGCATGGCGCAGCGCGAGCTGGGGCTCGCGACCGGTGAGCCGCCGACGACCCGGGGCTACCCGCCGTCGGCCTTCGCCATCATCCCGCGGATCCTCGAGCGCGCGGGCCAGGGGACCGGCCGCGGATCGATCACCGCGTTCTACACGGCGCTGCTGGAGAGCGACGACCTCGGCGACCCGATCGGCGACGCCATCCGCGCGGTGACCGACGGGCACATCGTGCTGGCGCGCTCGCTCGCCGAGCGCGGCCACTTCCCGGCGATCGACGTGCTGGCGAGCACGAGCCGCGTCATGTCGGACGTCGTCGACCCGACCCACCGCAAGGCGGCGGTGAGCGTGCGGCGGCTGATGTCGGAGCTCCGCGAGGCGCAGGAGCTGGTGCTGTTCGGGGGCTACGAGCAGGGGCGCTCGCCGCGGGTGGACAAGGCGCTGTCGCTCGAGGAGCCGCTGCGGGACCTCCTGACCCAGTCGGCCGAGGAGCCCGGGCGCGCGTTCGACGCCACGCGGCAGCGGCTGCTCGCGCTGGCGCGTCGCTACGAGGGCGAGGAGAAGAGCGATGCGAGCTGACCGCGGCTGGGTGGTGGGAGCGATCCTCGGGATCGCGGCGATCGCCGCGCCGCTGCTGCTGGTGCAGCAGGTCGCGCGGAGCGAGTCGCCGCCCCAGGAGGGGGCCAAGGCGGTGCCGCCGGTCATCGACCCGGCCGGGGTCCGGCGCCTCGACTCCCGGCTGCCGGACCCGGCGCCCGACGGCGGCGCGGGGGAGGCGCCCGACGCGACGCCGCGCAACCCGCTGCGGCCGATCTGGGAGGCGAGCCTGGCGGCCCGCGAGGAGGCGCTGGCGAAGGCGCGTGAGGCGCTCGCGAAGCAGCTCGAGGACGTCCGCCGGCTCGAGGCCCAGGTCGACGCGCGGCTGCAGGAGGCCAACCGGCGGCTCGAGCAGGCCAACAAGCGCTGGGAGGAGAACGCGCGGCTCAAGACCCCGACCGGCGCGTCGCTGCCGCAGACCCTCGAGGAGGCCAACGCCCAGCTCGATAAGCTCGTGGCGATCATCAAGAAGATGAAGCCCGCGGACGCGGCCGAGATGGTGTCGAAGTGGCACGACGCGCTGCTCGTCGACGTGCTGGCGCGGCTGCCGGCGCGCTCGGCGTCGCCGGTGCTGGCGAAGATGGCCCCCAAGGACGCGGCGCGGGTGACGGCCATGCTGGCCCGGGGCGGCGCGCCGACCCCGGGCGAGCCGGCGGTGGACGCGGCACAGGGCGGAGGTGAGCGGTGATCAGGATCGGACCCGGGAGCGATGGGTGGGCCGCCCAGTCGGCCGAGCGGCTGCGGCCGAACGTGGGGCTCGCGCCTGGCGCGCCGCGCTTCGAGCTGCCCGACCTCGCCGCCGACGACGCCGAGGAGCGCCGCGACGCGGACGCCCCGGACCCGCCGGCGGAGCTCGCGGCGTGGCTCGGCGGTC
>PHBI01000166.1 GCA_002841945.1 Deltaproteobacteria bacterium HGW-Deltaproteobacteria-14 | reverse complement strand
GGCGGGCGCCTCGTCTCGCGGGTCGAGCTCGAGGTCGGCAAGAGCCCCAAGTGGCGGACCTGGTCGCGCCAGCGCACGCGGGAGGACTGGATCGGCCCGTGGAGCTGCGAGGTGCTCGGTCCCGACGGGCGGCGCATCGGGATCGCCAGCTTCGACGTCGGCGGCTGACGCCCCGGGCGTTTCGGGCTCGCGCTGGCGGGGCCCGGGGCGTAGCATCAGGGCCGACCTGAAGCGGCCGGCGGGGTCACAGAGACCACCGCGGCCCGACCGAGACGCCACCGTTTCCAGGCCGCCCCCGCGCCAGGCCACCTCCAACCGGCCTGGCGACAGGAACTCCGCTCGATTCCGGGATGGCCCGTGTCCACGCTCCACGTCTGCTTCCTCTGGCATATGCACCAGCCCTCCTACGTCGACCCGGTCACCGGCGACGTCACGATGCCCTGGGTGCGCCTCCACGGGGTCAAGGACTACACCGACATGGGCGCGCTCCTCGAGGGCGTCGAGGACACCCGCGTCACCTTCAACTTCGTGCCGGGCCTCATCGATCAGCTCGAGCGCGCCGCACACGCCGACCCGGCCAGCGACCGCTTCCTGCGCCTCACCCTGACCCCACCCGAGGCCCTCGACGCCCACGATCGGGCCTTCGTGACGCGGTGGTTCTTCAGCCTGCACCACCCCACCCTGCTCGAGCCCCACCCTCGCTACCGCGAGCTCCGGGAGCTCGCCCAGTCCGGCGAGCCCCTCGACGACGACGCGCTCCGCGACCTGCAGCTGCTCTTCAACCTGGCATGGTGCGGCGCAGTAGTCCGCAGTCGTCCGGAGATCGCGAGTCTAATCGAGCGTGAACGAGGCTTCACCGAAGCAGACAAGGCGACGCTTATTGCATCGCAGCAGGCGGCCATCGGGGCGATCGTGCCGCGCTACGCGGCGTTGGCGGCGGCGGGCCGGATCGAGCTGACCTGCACCCCCCACGAGCACCCGATCCTGCCGCTGCTGATCGACAGCGACCTGGCGCGGGCGGCTCGCCCGTCGACCCTGCTCCCCACCGCACGCTACCGCTGGCCCGGCGACGCACGGGCCCACGTCGCACGCGCGCTGGCCTCCCACGCCCGGCGCTTTGGCGCGCCGCCGCGCGGGATGTGGCCCGCCGAGGGCGCCGTCGCCGCCGAGGTGCTGCCGCTGATGCGCGACGCGGGGGTCCGCTGGATCGCCTCCGACGAGACCGTCCTACGCAAGAGCCTCGGCCTCGCGGCCCTCGCGCCTTCGGAGCTGTACTCCCCCTGGGATTCGGAGGGCGTGACCCTGTTCTTCCGCCACCACGGGCTCTCGGATCTGATCGGCTTCGACTATGCGCGCTGGGTGCCCGAGGACGCCTGGCGCGACTTCGCGAACCACCTGGCCGCCGCTCACGCCGCCCTCGACGGCGCTGACGGCGTCGTGACCGTGGCGCTCGACGGCGAGAACTGTTGGGAGCACTACCCCGGCGGCTCGACGGGCTTCCTGCCCGGCCTCTATCGCGCCATCGCGGCGACCCCCGGGCTGCGCCTGTCGACCTTCAGCGAGGCCCTCGCCGCGGTCCCCCCGCGCCCCCTCCCGCGCCTGGCGCCGGGCTCGTGGATCGACGGGACGTTCGCGACCTGGCTCGGCGACCCGGTCAAGAACCGCGCCTGGGAGCTCTTGAGCGCCGCGCGGGACGCCGTGGGAGAGCCGTTCGCGGAGGTCGAGGCGCGCGATCCCGAGCTGGCCGATCTCATCCTGAAGGCCGAGGCGTCGGATTGGTGGTGGTGGTTCGGCGAGGGGCACTCGACCTCGTTCGACGCCGACTTCGACGCCCTCTTTCGCGCGCACCTCGTCGCCATCCACCACCGCGTCGGCGTCGCCGCGCCGGCGGCGTTGGCGCAGCCGGTCGCGAGCGCTGCCCACCCCGCCGCGGGCGCGGCGCCGCCGACCTCACGGCGCCCGCTGCGGCAGCTTCGACCCCGAGTCGATGGCCGGCGCGACTGGTTCTTCAAGTGGCGCAGCGCCGGGGTCGTCGCGCCCACCTTCGGGGCGATCCACCGCGGCGCCGGGCTCGTCCACCGCCTCGTCTACGCGAACGACGACGGCGCGCTGTCGCTGCGCCTCGATCTGGGGCCGTCCGCGGCGGCGGTGCTGGAGCGTCGCCGCGTCGCCTTGCAGGGGGACGGCGCGAGCCCGCGGCCCCCGGTCGCGCTGTGGCCACCCGACGCCGCAGCCCCAGGGGTCGAGGCGGCGGCGGGCGACGTCTTCGAGGCGCAGGTGCCGCTGGCGACCATGGGCGTGACCTCGACCTCCGGGCTGTTGCGCTGCCGCATCGAGCTTCGCGACGACGCCGGAGAGCTCCTCGAGTGCTTCCCGCCGACGGGCTGGTGCGAGCTCACCCTGCTCGACCGACGGGCATCCGGCGCGAACCACTGGGCGTGACAAAGGTGAGGCGATCATGAGCGAGCTGCGCTTCGATCCCGTAGGGCGTTCCTGGGTCATCATCGCGCCGGAGCGCGGCGAGCGCCCGAGCGACTTCCTGCCGGCCCCCGACCGCGACGCCGCGGAGTCGTGTCCGCTGTGCCTGTTCGCCGCCGGTGACGAGCCGTCGACGGTGGTCGCGCGCCGAGCCCAAGGCGACGACGAGGTGCTCGTCGTCGCCAACCGCTTCCCGGCGCTGCGCATCGAGCACCATCCTCGCCGCCGCGCCGTCGGCCCCTACGACCAGGTCAGCGGGGTCGGCGCCCACGAGGTCATCGTGGAGACCCGCCACCACGGTCTCGCGTTCAGCGCCCTCCCCTCGGAGCACATCGCCGCGATCATCCTCACCTGGCGCGACCGCATCGCGGACCTGATGCGCGACCGCCGGGTCCACTACGTGACCGTCTTCAAGAACTCGGGGTGGCAGGCCGCCGCCCCCCACGAGCACGCGCACAGCCAGGTCATCGCGACCCCGGTTCGCCCGACCCGCCTGGCCGACGAGCTGGCCGCCGCCCGCGAGCACTTCTTCGCGAAGGAGCGCTGCCTGTCCTGCGACGTGGTGAACTACGAGCTCGAGGCCCGCGAGCGCATCGTCGAAGTGACAGAGCGATATGCCGCGTTTTGCCCATATGCCTCGCGCCACCCGTTCGAGGTCCTCATCTATCCGCGCCAGCACGAGCACGACTTCACGCGCATCTCGGACGCGTCCGCGCGCGAGCTCGCGCGCCTGCTCAAGCGGACCCTCGAGCGCCTCCGGCGGGCGCTGAGCGGCCCCGCCTTCAACCTCGGGCTGCACACCACGCCGAGCCTGTCGACCATCGCCCGTGCCCACCACGACCTCGATGGGATGGACCTCTTCTGGCACTGGCGGCTCGAGCTCATCCCACGCATCAACAGCTACGGCGGGTTCGAGATCACCGCCGACGTCCACATCAACCCGGTGGCGCCTGAGGAAGCCGCGGCCCATCTGCGCACCCTCGACCCGGAGTGACGTCGACGGTGGCGCACACTCTCGCACCTGAAGGGGGAGGCTGCGAGCCCCTCCTCGCCCCGGGGGGGCACACCCCGATGCGACGCACGAGGCCCTCGCGAGCCGGAGCCTCCGCGACTCGGTGGCGGTGGCGCGCGAAGGCGACCCGGCACTGCTCGCCATGGGTCCGCGCCGCGCGGGCGGGCGGGTCGCGCCGCGTGTGGCGGTGGCACTGTGGCGCTCCCCTCCCCCGGCGCCCGCGAGGTCGTCGTTGCTCGGGATCGGGCTCGACAATCAAGGACCCGTGCGGGTGAGGTCCGCATGCAGCGCGCACGGCTGGTCCATTCCTTGATCATGGAGCCACATCTCTGTTAAGATTCTTCATCTTCGGCCGCGCGCTCCCGCACGGGGCGGTCCCATCGCGCGGTCCCCACATCCCCCTCCATGAAGCCCACAGCTTGCGGGCGCGAGCCGAGGGGGGTCAGCGTGACGTCGCGCGATCACGATCGCGGCGTCCTCGCGGAAGCGGTGGACGCGCGATGATATGCCGCGTCACATCCAAACACCCGGACACAGGACTCATATGGAAGCGGACGCGGCGACTGCAATCGGCGGCGAGATCGAAGGGGGAGGTGGCGAGCACCTTCCGCGGCTCTGGATGCATAAGAAGCGGCGTGATTGGGGGCTCGCGATCCTGGCCTGGGAGGGGCAGGAGAAGCGGCGCTACCAGTTCCAGGACGGCCGCGCCCGGACCTTCAAGCAGGGCTTCTACTCCCTGCTCGAGGAGGTCGACGAGCCGCTCGACGTCACCGAGGGCATCGTCGCGGAGCTCGAGGGCAAGCTCGACCTGACCCGGGCCCGCCGTGAGGTCATCGAGCGCGCCAAGAGCGATGGGCGTCACGTCGTGACCTTCGACGATCAGTGGCGGATCTTCGAGCACCTCTACCCGGGGGGCTTCCAGGATCCGACCTACGTGTCCGAGCAGCGCCACTCCGAGGAGGAGGGCAAGCGCCGCAAGTCCCACGTGGATCCGGTGATCGAGGAGGCGCAGCAGGCGTTCTCGAAGGAGCGCCTCGGCGAGCTGGTCGCCGGTGGCGAGGCCGATCAGGTCTACAGCGACGTCGTCGCGGTGCTCGGGAGCACGAGCCTCTCGAGCGGCGCCCGTCACGTCGGCACCCTCAGCAAGCTCCCGCCGAGCCGTTTTCAGGATCTCGGAGAGGCGCTCAACGATCTGCTGTGGGGTGAGGGCTCGCTCATCACGCGCTTCGACGCCTGGATCGCCGCGCTGACGATCGGCAAGGACAAGCCGAGCTGGGAGCTCGCCACGACGCTGCCGGCGCTGGTTCAGCCCGAGGAGCACGTGTCGGTCAAGGCCTCCGCCTTCCGCACCCAGGCGCGTTGGCTGGCCCCCAAGCTCAAGCTCGAGACGACGCCGGACGGGTCGACCTACGACCGGGTCCGGGCGATGTCGATGCAGGCCATGGACCGCCTCCGGGAGCGCAAGGCGATCCCGCGCGACATGCTCGACCTGAACTCGTTCATCTGGACGACGCTGCGCCCGAAGGCGCGTGAGCTCCTCGACCAGCTCCGACGCGAGGGCTGACGTTCGGTCTGCTCGCTGCCCGGCGCGTCGCGTCGGGCAGCGACCTCGGTCTATCCGTCCGCGCGGCGCGCGAAGGCGCGCACGACGGCGGCCGGTCCCCGGTGCCCCGGCCCCTCGTCGAGTTCGACCTGACACGCCTCGAGGGCGTCGACCTCGAGGTGCGCGAAGTCGGACGCGATCTGCTCGGCGGTGTAGAGCATCGCGGGGTTACGCGGCCCGCCGCTCGAGAACGCCAGCTGCTCGGGGGTGAACGCCTCGAGGATGATGGCGCCGCCTCGCTCGAGGCGCTGCACCGCCGCGGCGTGGAGCGCCGCGCGTGTGTCCGGGGTGGTGTGGACGTAGATCATGACGACCGCGTCGAAGCCGGTGTCGTCGATGTCGTCGGGGAAGTGACCGGAGCGCGCGTCGATGTCCACGCCGCGCTGCGCCGCGAGGGCGCGCGCCTTCTCGGCCCCGCGCGCGGACGCGTCGATGGTGGTGACGTGGTGGCCCCGCTCGGCCAACCAGACGCCGTTGCGACCCTCACCGTCACCTATCGACAGCACGCGGGCGCCGCGGGGGAGGCGGGCCTCGGAGCTGACCACCCACGCGTTGGGCGTGAGCCCGTAGCGGTAGTCGTCCCCCGCGTACATCTCGTCCCAGAACTCGCCGACCATCCCGACCTCCGTTGCGTGGCTCCCACGCCTGACTGGACGCGGAGAGTAGGCGCCGCGCCCTCCGACTCAAGCGCCGAGCGCCGTGGCCGCGACGCGGGCGGGGGCACCAGCGCCGGCGAGGGAGCTTCGCCCGATCTCACTCGCGGAGCCAGCCCTCCAGCGAGCCCTTGCCCTGGCGCACGACCTCCGGCGGGTCCTCGGTGAAGTCGATGATGGTCGACGCCTCGGCCAGGATCGGCCCCTGATCGAGCACCACCGCTGGGCGGACGTAGAGCCGCTCCGAGATGGCGACCGGGTCGACCCACTCCCCCTCGACCCAGTCCGGGAGGCTCGTCACGAGCAGGGGGCGGCCCAGATCCTCGACCATCGCGAGGGCGACCGGGTGGTCCGGCATGCGCACGCCGATGGCCTTGCGCTTGCCGGTGGCCTGGCTCGGCAGATCGCGGCTCGCCTTGAGGATGAGGGTGTAGGCGCCTGGCAGGTGTCGGCGCATGAACTTGAAGGCGTCGTTGGTGACCGCGCGCGCCACCGAGCCGACCTGCTTCAGATCGCTGCACAGCACGCTGCACTGCTTGCTCTTGTCGAGCTGCTTGGCGGCGTAGAGGCGATTCACCGCCTGCACGTTCCAGGGATCGCAGCCGATCGCGTAGATGGAGTCGGTCGGCAGGACGACGAGCTCGCCCCGGTTCACCGCATCCACCGCTGAACCGATGGTCCAGACCTCGGGCACGTCTCGATCGAGGTGGATGACTCTCATGGCGTTCCTCGGCGGGACCGTCCAACCGCGGCAAGTTGGCGAAATTCCGACGGGAACGCGGTCCAGAGCCGCGAATCTCCCGCGTCGCCCTCGTCACCGCCTCGGGCGCTCTCACCGCCACCGCCCAAGGGCCGCGCCGGTTTGCACCGCGTTCACGCCACGGCGGTATGCCCGAGCAGGGGCGCGTACGCAAGCGCTTGTGCGAGATCGGGGTCTTCGCGTCGCGCGGCGAGCCGCGGGCCGAGGTCGATACCGGCCGCCGCGGCCATCGCCAAGAACGCGAGCGAGGTCACGTCGAGCGCCCCATCCCCCGTGCGCCGCGCCGCCTCATCGTCCCCCAAGCGCGCTCGCACGGCATCAGCGTGCAGGCGCCCGTGCTCGGCCAGCGCGTCGACGATCCCGTCGGGGACCGCCGGGCGCAGCTCGCCGATGACCTGATGGGCGCAGAGCATCCGGCCCAGCCCGCCGACCCGCTTTCTGGCGAGCCACAGGTTCTTCTCGAGGATGCGCGCCGTCAGCGCCCGCAGCATGTCGAGGGCCTCGTTGTCGGCGCTCGCGATGGCGCCGAGGACCATCCAGTAGGTGACCGCGAGGAACCCGGTGAGATCAGCCTGATCGTTGATCTCGCCGCCCCGGAAGAAGCTCGTCAGCGCGCGCACCTCCTCGGTGACCGAGTCAGGCTCGGCCCCGGCGAGGAGCAGCATCGGATCGACCACGAAGTGCTTGGTCGAGGCCTCGAGCACCTGGGCGTCGGCGACCACGAGGGCGAGCTCGAGGGGGAGGAGCCGGCGCCGCTTGAACTGATGCACGGGCCACTTCGCGAGGTACACGTCGCCGTGCGAGGCGTAGCAGCGCGCCGCGAGCCACAGCTGCCGCAACACCTGCTCGGGCGGGGCGCCGAGCAGATGCATCGCGTCGGCCCTGCCGAGGTACGTCGGCAGGTACGACATGTGCGTCTCGTCGATGTACACGATGAGCTCGGCGTCGGTCGCAGCGAGGTGCTCGCGGACGGCGTCGAGCTCGAACGTCGGGGCGTTGGTGGGCTCGGTCGTCATGGCACCGAGGCTGCCACAGCTCGCGCTGCCTGGCGACCGCTCGCGGGCACGGCGACGACCTTCGTCGCAGCGCCGCGGCGCGCGGCCGCCTGGACTACCGCGGCGCGGTGCCCGGTGCGGTCGGCGGCTGATCCGCGGGGGACGGCTCCGGCGCCTCCTCCTCCGCCCGCTCTTGCACCGCAGGCGTAGCCGCGGCGGGGACCTCCTGATCGGTGGCGATCGGCGCCCCCTTCTTCGCCTTGCTCGGCGCGGTCGGCGACGGCTTCGCCGGGGCGGGCTTCTCCGCAGCGGCCGGCCCCTCGGGCGGCGCGAGCGCACCGATCAGCGCCCGCTCGGCGTCGGACTTCGGCTTGGGGAGCGTCGCGAGCAGCGGCGCCGGCAGCGGCCCCAGGGCGACGAACGGGTGGATCATCGAGGACGGCGCCGCGAGCACGACCGCGTCCGCGAGGGCGGCGGCGGCGGCCTTCTTCTTGCCCCGAGCGTATTGGCAGCGCGCGTCCGCGACCGCGGCCGCGACGGCCAGCGCGACGAGCCCCGCGGTCGCCGCCTCGCGGCGCACCTCCGCCAGCACCGGGGCGGCCCCGTCGGCGTCGCCGAGCGCCATCATCACGAGCCCCTTGGTGAGCCGCTGCGCCTCACGGATCGGCCCGAGCCGGTCCTCGGCGCGCATCGCCGAGGCCTGCTGCCAGCGCCGCACCGCGGGCATGTCCCCTTGGGCCAGCAGGAGCAGCGCGCGCTCGGTGGTCACCCGCTCGGCGGCCCAGCGGCGGTCCCGCGCCTTGACGAAGCGCTCCGCCCGGTTGAGGGCGTCCGCCACCGCCTCGGGCCGGCCGGAGGCCTGCTGCACCCAGGCCCACGCCAGGAGCCCGTCCAGCGCGACCGCCAGCCAGCCGGTCTCGTCAGCGCGGGCGAGCCCCCGCTCCAGCGCCCGCTCGGCCGCCACCAGGTCGCGGTGAGCCAGCGCGATCCGCCCGAGCCCGATGTGCGCGCTCGCCACCGGGTCCGCGTGCTCCGGGCTGTCGCCCGCCTGACCGATGACGTCCGCGTAGAGCTTGGCCGCGGCGTCCAACCTCCCCTGCGCCTCGCGCACGCGGCCGAGCCCGATCCGCGCCTCGAGGCCGACGGTCCGCGCCAGCCGCTGATCGGAGGCCCCCGTGCTGGCGAGCGCCGCATCCAGATCCTGGGCGGCGTCCGCCAGGGCCCCGGCCAGGTAGCGGCAGCGGCCGAGGGTCACCAGCGCCCGCGCCCGCCACACCGGGTGGTCGGCCGACGACGCCATGATCACCTCGTCAACCGACTCGGAGAGCGCGCATGGATCGCCGTGGATCCACGCCAGGTGGCCACGGATGGCGCCGATCGCGCGCTTGACGTCCGCGAACGGGCGCAGCGCGACGACCTCGTCGGCGTCCTCCGGCCAGCGATGCACGCCGGCCATCTCCAGGCTGCGGAGCGCGCGCTCAGCCTCGCTGATGCGCGTCGCGGCGCCGGGGTATTGCTCGGTGTAGACGAGGAGCCACGCGTGCAGCACCGCCAGCCTGGGCAGGCGCTGAATGAGAGCGTTCGGCACCCGCTCGAAGCAGCGGGCGAGCAGCTCCTCGGCGCCCTCGGCCAGCAGTCGCTCGCCGTGCCGCTGCATCAGGTCCGCGGCGCGCTCGTACTTCCCCGCCGCGAGCGCCGCCTCGATCTGCTCCTCAGGGGCGGCCGCGAGCATCCGCGCAGCGTGGCCCTGGCTCTTCGCCGCGTCGGGCAGCGCCGACCTGGTCGACCGCACCGGCGGCGCCGTCGGAGCGGGGCCGTCGGCGCCTTGCGAAGCGGCCGGACCGCTGGTCTCGCCGACGTCCGCTCCCTTCTTATCGGGGTCTTTCGTCACCACCATGCCTCCACTGCGATTTGCGCCTTGGGGTCATTTGACCACAGTTGGCGAGCCGGGGTCAACCGCCGCTGCCGCGGTCGCACCCGCCGTCGAGCCCGCTGATTACGGCGTCATCGGCGCCGCGGCGCCCCCCGCCCTGCCCGCTCGGGCGTCACGGACGCAGCAGCGCCAGGCTCCGGAGGAAGTTGCCGCCGAGGATCTTGCGGACGCGGAGGTCGCTCCACCCTCGGTCGAGCATGTGCTGAACGACGCGGACGTAGCCGTGACCGTCGCGGAGCTCGGCCGGGGGCACGATCGCGCCGTCGTAGTCGCTGCCGATCGAGACGAAGTCCTCGCCCGCGACGTCGATGATCCGGGCCATGTGGTCGACGACCAGGCTCGCGTCCCGCGCGCCGCCGCGCGGTCGCAGGAAGTTCTGCGCGAAGATGACGCCGACGGTCCCCCCGGTGTCGGCGATCGCCTTGATCTGGTCGTCGTCGAGGTTGCGCCAGATGCGGCGCACGCCGTTGACACCCGTGTGGGTCGCGATGAGGGGCTGCGTGCGGTCGTGCACCGCGACGGCGTCCCAGAACCCCGCGCGGTTGATGTGGGCGAGGTCGACGAAGACGCGCTGCTCGTTGAGCATTCGCACGAAGTCGCGCCCGCGGTCGCTCAGGCCGCGGCGGCGCCACATCCGGAGGGGGCTCGAGGTGACGCCGAGCGCCGCGTTGGTCAGGTGGACGAGGGTGACGCGCACGATGGGCTGATCGGGGCCGAGGGCCGCGAGCCCGCCCGGCGCCGCGTCGAGGGCGTTGCCCCCCTGGATCGACAAGAAGACGGCGTGCGCGCCCGCGCCCCGGGCGGCGTGGTACTCGGCGACGCTGCGCGCGAAGCGGAGGCGGTCCTCGGTCGCGGCGACGATGGCGCGGAAGCGGGCGAGGTTCTTCTGGAAGACGACCCAGCGGCGGGATCTGCGTCGGAACGGGTTGGTCGTGATCGACCACATGCCGCCGGTGAGGCCGCTCGCGACGACGCGCGGCAGGTCGAGGTGTCCGAAGAAGCGGCCGCGCAGCGGGACGCGCTGGTGGTGCTTGAAGAGGTCGTAGCGGACGAGCGGCAGCCGCGGCGGGATGAAGGTGTCGAGGTGGAGGTCGATCACGTCGGAGGTGATGAGCAGCTCCGCCGCCTCACGCGAGACGCCGCAGCGCTCGGCGAGCGCCCCGGCGTCGCTCGGGCGGAGGGGGAGCGCGGCTCCCTCGGAGACGCTTGCGTCGGCCATGGCGCTACTCCGCACCGGCGGTGGGGATGGTGACCGTGAGCGACCCCTCGCAGGTCAGCGCGATGGGGGCGCCGAAGTCGGCGTCGTGCACGGCGTCGACGGCGCACCGCTGGGCCATGCCGTCGCGGGTGGACTCGGGGGTGGGCGCGGCGCGCATCACCGCGCCCCAGGCGTCGACCTGGAACACGACGGTGATCTCGCCGCGCAGCGCGGGGCGCTCGCGCAGCAGCGCGGCGAGGCAGCGGTCGGCGGCCCGGGTGGCGGCGATGAGCCCGTCGGCGAAGGCCGCGTGGGCGCAGGGGGTCGGATCTGCGGTGGCGCCGGGGTCGGGGTCGGGGGCCGTGCCGAGGCCGAAGAACGCCTTGCGGCGAGGCGCCTCGACGCGCTCGAGCCAGAGCCGCGTGGCCCCCCGCTCTGCGGCGTGTTCGCGCATCGTGGCGACGACGTCCTCGGGTGGCGCCGCCGGGAGCGCGTCGGCCGGGTTCACGTCCCACACCGAGAGGCTGACGACCCGGTCACCGTCGCCGGGTGAGCCGTAGGCGACCTGCACGAGGTAGGCCTCCCCCGGCGGTCCGGAGCCCGCCCCGGGCGCGCGCGCGGCGGTCTGGACGCTGGCCCCGCACGCGCTGAGCGCGGTCGCCGCGGCGAGGGCCAGGAGGAGGTGGCGCTGAGAGGGGTTCACGGGGCCTCGGGGCGGGTGTCGGGGGGCGCGGTGAGCCTGCGGACGACGCGCTCGCGCTCGCCCGCCGGGGCGTCGAGGCGCCGCGCGAGCTTGTCGATGACGGCGTAGCGGGCCGGGGTGGTCCGGATGACGAGCTGGCTGGCGCGGTCGTCGGGGACGAGCACGAGCGCGTCGCGGCCGCCGGCGTCACCGAGGATCCGCTCGATCAGGGCGGCGAGCGCGCTCGGCGCGAGGTGGACGACCGGGCGCACGTAGATGTGGGCGTCGCCGTCGCCGACGTCGAGGGCGCGGAGCAGGTCGCGGAAGCGGGCGAGGCGCGGAGGCGTGTCGTAGACGACGACCGTGCCGGCGCGGCCGGCGATGATCCGAGCCTCTCCCGCGGGGCCGATGACGCGCTCCCACAGGGCGATCGCCCGCCCCTGGGGCAGGTGGGCGAGGAAGATGACGTCGGTGCGGTAGCTGTCGTCGGACGCGCGCGACGCTGGGGGGCGGTGACCCGGCGCGGCGTGAGCGCCGCTCGGTCCGGCGGCGAACGCGACCGCGAGCAGCAGCACGGTGGGGATGCGAGTCAGCATGACCCGCGCAGGGTAGCAGCCTGCCGGGGTGCGGGCCAACTCGTTCACGCTGTGGGCGCCGGCGCGGCCCGGGCGATCAGGGCGGGTCGTAGGACTCGACGCGGAGGTCGTCGATGCGCAGGTAGTGCCCGGTGAACCAGCCGTAGGGGGTGAAGTAGATGAGCACCTTGCCCGTGGCGAGGAACTGCGCGTCGACCGGGAGCTCGGTGGGGAAGGTCTCGTCTCCGAGGCGCCCGGAGACGACCCCGGTCACCGTGTCGATGACGATCTCGTAGTCGAACCAGGCGTCGAAGCGGCTCACCGAGTCGAGCGAGAGGGTGGAGCCGAAGGCCTCGCTCGGCACGTCTGCCCGATAGCGCGTATAGCGAAGCTGTCCGCCGCGCCAGGATCGGTAGTCTTCCCAGGGGCAGCCGAAGAAGAGGGACTTCCAGCTGTTCTCGGCCGGGAAGTAGAAGATACCGCCGGTGTACTGGCTGTTCGTGCGGTGCTGATACACCCGCGCCGTCAGCCTGAGGTAGCGCCTCCCCTCGGTGTCGTAGGGCAGGTAGAAGGACGAGTAGTCGTCGGTGACCGTCTGCGTCAGCTGCAGCACGCCGCCGGCCTCGGTCACCTGGTGGGGCTTGAGGTTGAGGTAGTTGGACGCGAGCACGCCGTCCTCGAAGTCGTCGGTGAACGTGCCGGTGGTCCAGGTGGGAGCGACGACGCTCGACACGCCGACGTTGACGAAGTCGCGCACCTGGCCCTCGGGGTCGACGGCCTCGACCCGGTAGGCGTTGTTGGTGGTGCCGTCCCAGGAGCGGTCGGTCGTCGTCGCGACGAGCTCGCGGGCGTAGTTCGCGCCGGCGTAGCGCCAGACCCGGTAGGCGTCCGCGCCGACGAGCCGCTTCCAGGCGATCGTCGCCGCGCCGGTCCCGGCGTCGGCGGCGACGACCCGCGGCTCCGTGTCCTTGGTCCAGTGCTCGGTGTAGTCGGCCTCCGCGTATTCGCAGCGGTCTCCGAAGTGGCCCGTGCCGGCGCAGTCGCACGCGTCGCTAGCGACGCAGCTGCCGCCGTTCTGGCAGGGCGGTGTGCAGGTGACGGGGACCGGCACGTCGCCGTCCGCGTCGGTGCGGATGATGATGATGTCCGCGCCGCCAGCCCCCCAGGAGCGGGTCGTGCCGGCGAGCATGAAGCCGCCGTCGGCCAGCTGCAGGATCGAGGCGCCCTGATCGTCGTCGGCGCCGCCGAAGGTCCGCTCCCACTCCAGCGCGCCGGTCGAGTCGGTCTTGACGAGGTAGATGTCGTCGCCGCCGGCCCCCAGTGAGCGGGTGGAGCCGACGAAGGCGTATCCGCCGTCGCTGGTCGCGACGAGCCCGACGCCGGCGTCGGTCGCGGCGCCTCCGTAGCTCCGCAGCCACACGGGCTCGCCCGAGGCGTCGAAGGCCTCGAGGAAGGCATTGCGGACACCGCTCTCGGTGATGACGCCGGTGACGACGAAGCCGCCGTCCGCGGTCTCGACCGCCTGACGCGCCTGGTGCCACAGTGATGAGGTGCTGATACAGCCGCCGTAGGTGCGCTCCCAGAGCTTGGCGCCGGAGGCGTCGATCTTCAGCGCGTAGTACTGCTCGCAGCTCGACCAGCCGCCGGTGTGCCCGGTCAGGAGGTAGCCGCCCGTGGACAGCGCGAGGACGCTGAAGGCGGTGTCGTCCCTCGAGCGGGCGAAGGTCTTCTTCCAGACCTCGCCGCCCGCGGCGTCGTGCTTGCGGACCACCACGTCGAGCCAGGCGTCGGTGTCGGTCGTGTTGCCGGCGCTGATGAAGTGGCCGTCGCCGGTCGCGATGACGTCGAAGGCGTTGGTCAGATCGCTGCCCCCGTAGGTGTAGGAGCCGGTGGACGCCTGGTCGGCGTCCATCGTGACGCAGTAGGCGTGGCTGCGGCTCGCACCGGAGGAGCGCGAGCCCCCGCAGGCGACGTAGCCGGCGCCGAAGGGGGCGATCGCGGCGAAGTGGTCGTGGGCGGCGCCGCCGTAGGTGCGGCTCGCGAGGAGGTCGCCGTCACCGTCGACCTCGAGGAGGTAGGCGTCGCCATCGGCGTCCGTCGAGGTGGTGCTGCCGACGGCGATGAAGGACCCGTCGTGGGAGCGGGTCAACATGCCGCTCATGCCGCCGCTGTCGTCTTGGGGGGTGCCGAAGGTGCGGATCCAGGTCACGGGCGGGGACGCGCAGGTGTCGCCTTCGTAGCCCGTCCCAGCGCAGTCGCAGATGTCGGGCGCGACGCAGATCCCGCCGTTGTCGCACGGCGGCTCACACAGCGGGGTCGCGCAGGTGTCGCCTGCGTAGCCGGTGCCGGCGCAGTCGCAGGTGTCGGGGGCGGTGCAGGCGCCGTTGTCACACGGCGGGTCGCA
>PHBI01000165.1 GCA_002841945.1 Deltaproteobacteria bacterium HGW-Deltaproteobacteria-14 | reverse complement strand
CTGGTGGCCGACACCGGGGTAGCGGTCGAGGGCCGCCTCGAGGACGCGACGACCGTGGTCCCGCCTGCGTCGCCGGGGTGGACGGCGGCGCTGCTCCTCACCGCGGCTGGGCTCGACGGGGCCGTCACCGAGGCCCGGGCCGCCGTCGCCGCCGGCGCCGGCGCGGTGCGGCTCGCGGTCGCCGCCGGGGCGTGGGCGACCGCCGACCTCGAGCGCCTGACCGCCACCCTGCAGCGCCTCGGGGCCGCGCTCGGCGACGCGCTGCGCTGCGAGCCGCCGACCTTGGACCTCGTCGTCGAGCCGAACGGCGACGTCCGGGCCAGCGGCGAGCGGCTCGGGCACCTCGCGGACCTCCACGGCGCGGACCGCTACCTGCGCGCCGCGCCCGCCCGGGCGCGCTCGCAGGCCGCCCGCGTGCTCGAGAGCTTCCTCGCCTGGCACGCAGCCCGCCGCGTCGTCCGCGCCACCGGCTGAGCGACCGACGCTCCCCGGGCGCGCGTCTCATCCTTGCCAGCGGCGGCCGATGGGTCCAGACTTCGCGCCGCTCGCTCGGGGTGGCCCCGCCGCTCCGGCTCCCCGGTCCCAGCGACGCTCCTGGCCGGATATCGCCTCCATGGGTTATCGACGCGACTTCTCACAAGCGCTGGCAGCCGGCGTTCCAAGGGCCTGGTCCAAGACCCTGCTGCCGGGCGCCGCTCAGCTCGGGCGCATGCTGGGCATCTACGGGCTGCTCGGCATCATCGCGGGCCTCGTCGCGCTCCTGTTCGTGACCCTCGTCCACTGGACCGGTCAGGTGACGCTGGCCGCGGCGGCGGGCATCGACCCGACGGCGCACGGGCTCGCCACGGTGGAGGCCGGCTTCTCGCTGCCGGCGGGGGAGCGCTGGTGGTTGCTCCTCATCCCGACCGTCGGGTTCCTCATCTCGGGGGTCTTGAGCACGTACCTGGCCCCCGAGACGATGGGGACCGGGACCGGCGCGATCATCGACACCTACCACCGCCGGGGGGGCGTCATCCGGCGCCGCGTGCCCTTCGTGAAGATGCTCGCGAGCGCGGCGACCATCGGCAGCGGTGGCTCGGCGGGGGTCGAGGGGCCGGTCGGCTTCATCGCCGGCGGCATCGGCTCGACCCTCGGGCGCCTCTTCAAGCTCTCGACCTCCGAGCGCCGGATCCTCGTCATGGCGGGCTTCGCGGCCGGCATCGGCGCCGTCTTCCACGCCCCGATGGCGGCCTCGATGTTCGCCGCCGAGGTCCTCTACAAGGAGATCGACATCGAGCACGAGGTGCTGGTCCCGTCGATCATCGCCTCGACCCTCGCCTACGCGGTCTTCGGCGCGGTCCAGGGGTGGGAGCCGATCTGGGTGGTCCCGCCGGTGCGCTTCGAGAGCATCGTGGAGCTGCTCCCCTACCTGATCCTGGCCATCGTCTGCGCCACCGCCGGCCGCTTCTTCATCTTCCTCGAGCACGGGCTCCACCGCGTCTTCGGGAACCTGCCCGTCCCGCGCTGGGCCCCGGTCATGCTCGGCGGGCTGCTCGTCGGCGCCATCGGCCTGTTCTTCCCGCAGGTCATCGGCGTCGGCTACGGGCTGGCCCAGCTCTCCATCAACGGCCACACCGCCGCGGGCGTCCTCGTGATCCTCGCCATCGCCAAGATGTTCACCTCGGCGCTGACCGCCGGCTCCGGCGGCTCCGGCGGGCTCTTCGCGCCGTCGCTCGTGATCGGCGGCGTCCTCGGCGGCGCGGTGGCGGCCGCGACCAACGCCATCGCGCCGGGGCTCGACGTCGACCCGGCGGCCTTCGCCATCGTCGGCATGGCCGGCTTCTTCGCCGCGGTCATCAACGCCCCGCTCAGCACCGTCATCATGGTGAGCGAGCTCGTCGGCAACTACCGCCTGCTCGTCCCGACCCTGTGGGTCTGCATCATCGCCTGGTTCGCGGCGCGCAAGTGGAACCTCTACCTCGAGCAGTCGGCCAACCGCATGACCGCGCCGGGGCACGTCGCGGACATGATGACGGCGGTGCTGCACCGCATCCGCGTCGCCGACGCGATGGAGCCCGGCAAGCCGACCCCGGTGACGGTCTCGCCGAACACGAAGCTCCACGACCTCGTCCAGCACTTCGCGATGACCGTCCAGGGGGTGTTCCCCATCGTCGACCCGCACCACGGCGGCCTGGTGGGGGTGGTCGACGGCTGGGCGCTGCGGCGCACGGTGGGCGAGTCGGGGATGGACGAGATGCTGGTCGCCGCGGACTTCCTGGCCCCGGCGCTGACCGCGCGGCCGGACGACTCCCTCGACCTGGTCGTCGAGCGCATGTCGCGGGCGGGCTACGACGAGGTCGTGGTGGTCGCGGACGACGTCAAGGCCACGCTGGTCGGGATCCTGTCGCGCCGCGAGATCGTGTCCGCCTACCACCGGGAGATGCTGGCGACCGCGCCGCACCCCGAGGGGGAGGCGCCCGCGGTGGCGCCCCCGGCGGTGGCGCTGGAGCTGATCCCCGGGGCGGTCAACCTGCCAGACGCCCTCGCCCGCGGCGGGGTCGTCCACGCCCTGCGCGGGACCACGCGCTCGGAGGTCCTCGCGGACCTGGTCGAGCGAGCGACGCTGCCGCCCGAGGTCGATCGGGCCCTGCTCCTCGAGCAGCTCAAGCAGCGCGAGGAGCTCGGTAGCACCTACGTCGGCGACGGGGTCGCCTTCCCGCACCCGTCCTCGGCGGACTCGGTCGGGACCGCGACGCCGCTCCTGTGCATCGCGACGCCGCGCAAGCCGGTGCCTTGGGGGAGCGAGGCCGAGGGGGAGAACGCGCCGCGCGCGGAGATCATCGTGCTGCTGCTGGCGCCCCAGGGTTCCGGACACCTGGCGTTGCTGCGCGGGGTGGCGCGGGCGATGCGCGACGCCGGGCTGCGACGCGACATCAAGAAGCACGCGCCGCTGCGGCACCTCGCGGCGCGGCTCGATGAGCTGTCGCCGGCGACGCGGCCAGCGGTGACGCCAGGGGATCCCGCGGAGCGGTGACGCGCGGGAGGCTTGCGGTGACCCGTCACCTCGGTATCGTGGGCGCATGAACGTCTCGCTACGCGTGGGTTGGTTGGTCGCGCTCACCAGCGCCTTCGCCGTCGGATGTGGCAAGCGCGAGGCGCCGACCCCGCCGGTCCCGCAGGCCGCCCCGGCGCCGCTCGTGGGGGCGGCCGAGCCCGCGGTGAAGCCGGCCGAGCCCGCGGTTGAGCCGGCCGAGCCGGAGGCGAAGCCGGCCGAGCCCGAGGCGCAGGTCGCGGGTCGTATCCGGGTGGTCTACGAGGCGTCCAAGCAGCCGCGCGTCGCGCGGCTACGCGCCAAGCTCGAGGGGGCCGAGGCGTTCACGGGGCTGATGACGCGGCTTGACGCACACCTGACGCTGCCGCGGGACCTGCCGATCCGCTTCTCGGACTGCGACGAGGAGGACCAAGGCAACGCCTACTACGACGAGGAGGCGCGCGAGATCCGGGTGTGCTGGTCGCTGGTGCGCGAGATGGCGCGCGACTTCGCCCGCGACGCCCGCGAGGAGCGGCTCGACCGCGCGGAGGCCGACGCGTCGTTGGTCGGCGCGACGCTCTTCACGGTGCTGCACGAGCTCGCGCACGCGCTGGTGCACGTCCTCGACCTGCCGATCACCGGCAAGGAGGAGGACGTCGCCGACCAGCTGGCGACCTGGCTCCTCGTGAGCGACTCCGACCACGCGGGCGCCGACACGGCGATCGACGGCGCGCTGTCGTTCTTGCACGACGCCGAGGCCGAACAGCAGGGCGACGAGGAGCTCGCGACCTGGGACGAGCACTCGCTCAGCGAGCAGCGCTTCTACAACATCGTGTGCTGGGTCTACGGCTCGAACCCCGAGGGCTTCGGCGATCTGCTCGAGTCCGCCGACGGCCCGCTGCCCGACGACCGCGCCGAGCTCTGCCCCGACGAGTGGAAGAAGCTCGCGAGCGCCTGGCCCCGCCTGCTGAAGGACCACCTGCGCCGCTGAGCGCGACGGACAGAGCGAGGGCCGCGACTCCAGCGGCTCAGGGGCCGCCGATCCACAGCGACAGGGTGCCGCCGGTCAGCGCCGAGTTCCCGTTGGGGTCGGTGCTGCTCCCCTCCCAGCTGCCACCGTAGCCGGTCCAGCCGTTCGACGTGTCGGTGCGGACCGCCACGCCGGTGGCCCAGTGGGTGTTGCCCCCGCACGGGCGGTAGCTCGACGTGAGGGTCGCCGGCGCGAACAGCGCCGAGTCCGGATAGACGTCACCGCTGGCGTAGTTGCGCCAGCGGACGCGCCAGTCCTGGCCCCAGCACGCGAGCGCGTTGGAGCCGGTCGCCACGGTGGTCAGGGTGTCCTTGTAGCCGTCGGTGGCGGCGCTGATGTTGGTCGTCCCCACCAGCTCCAGCAGCGACCCCGGCGACGACATCGCGAAGCGCGCCCAATAGCCGGCGGCCTCGGCGTGGGTCTTGAAGAGGACCTCGCTCCCGGCGAGGTTGCCGTAGGCCAGCGACAGCCCTTCCCCCGCCGGGGTCAACGCCGTCGTGGCGGCGAGGCTCGGGCTGCCCGTGTACCAGGCGCTGGCGTCGTCCGGGTACGCGGCGTCGTCGGTGGTCCGCATGACCAGGGTCCAGCCGCCGCCCTCGGTCGTCATGTCGCAGTAGACGAGGTAGGCGCCGAGGCCGTCGGGGTCGACGCGGTAGACGCCGTCCCCCGCCGCAGCCCCGCCATAGACGTAAGCGCCGGTCGGGTGGCGGTAGTCGTAGCAGCTGGCCGCGAAGGAGCCATTCGACCAGCGCCCGGGGTCGGCCTCGGTGCGCGCGCCGACGAGCGTGATCGGGGAGACCGGCCCGCCGACCCAGAGCGACACCGAGCCTCCGGTGAGCGCCGGGTTCCCCGGGACCTCGCTGGCGCCCCCCTCCCAGCTGCCACCGTACCCCACCCACCCGTTCGAGGTGTCGGTGCGCACCCCGATGCCGCTCGCGTAGCTGGTGTGCCCCCCGCACGGTCGGTAGCTCGCCGTCAGCTCCGAGGGCGCGAACAGCGACGAGTCGGGGTAGTTGTCGCCGCTCGCGTAGTTGCGCCACCGGACCCGCCAGTCCTGGGCCCAGCACGCGTGGGCGTTCGAGCCTGTCGCCGCGGTCGTCAGGGTGGCTTTGTAGCCGTTGTTGGCGGCGCTGATATTCGTCGTCCCGACGAGGTCCAGCAGCGACCCCGCCGTCGGCATCACGAAGCGGGCCCAGTAGCCGGCGGCCTCGGCGTGGGTCTTGAACATCAGCTGCGTGCCGACCACGGTGCTGTAGGCGAGGGAGACGCCCTCGCCCGTGGGGCTCAGCGCGCTGGCGGCGGCGACGCTCGGGGTGCCGGTGTACCAGGCGCTGGCGTCGTCCGGGTACGCGGTGCTGCTCAGGGTGCGCATCACCAGCGTCCAGCCCCCGCCCTCGGTGGTCATATCGCAGTAGACCAGGTACGCGCCGAGGCCGCCGGGGTCGACGCGGTAGACGCCGTCGCCGGTGGCGCCGGTGTAGGCGTACGCGCCGCTCGGGTGGCGGTAGTCGTCGCAGCTGGCCGCGGAGGAGCCGTCGGACCAACGCCCGGGATCCGCCTCGGTGCGCGCCCCGATGACCTCCGACGTGGTCTGCACCGCGGTCGCGTTGGCGTAGCTGAAGGCAAAGGACACCGGGGCACCGGGGTCGGCGTAGGCGATGGCGACGCCGTTGTCGCCCCCGACCGGGTGCTGGGTGCAGGTCAGGGCGCCGGCGGCCGAGGTGAGCGGCACCGACCAGGTGATGTAGGGGTAGGTGGAGCCAGCGGCGGTCGCGCTGTTGACCAGCGCGCCCGAGGCGGCGGTGCCGCGGGTCGTCAGGGTGCAGCTCTCGGCGCCCGCGGTGCCGAGCTCGAGCCCGAGGGCGAGGTTCCAGTAGAGCTTGCCGACGCCGCCGAGGTCCTCCTGGCCGCGGTAGACGGCGGCGCCGAAGAGGACCGGGGTGACGTCGCTCTGGGTGATGCCGGCGCCATCGCTGAGGCGCCCGGGGCCGCCGGCGGGATCGATGGTGGCGGTGTTCGAGTTGGCGCAGGCCAGGCTGATGGCGTTGAGGTAGAGGGTCGTGTCCTGCGCGGCGGTGTCGGCGGTGCAGGCGAAGCCCAGGATGACCGTGGGGCGCCGGACGCCGGTGCTGTCGCTGAGCAGGGTGATGGGCGCGCCGCTCTCCTGCTGGCAGTCGAGCTTGGCCGAGCAGAAGATGTCGTCGAAGGTCACGGCGACGTCGAAGAAGCCCTGGGTGGCGGCGCGCGCCAGCGTGACCTCGAACGCCACCGCGACGTCGCTGTTGGCGAGGCAGGTCACGGTGCGCGCCAGCGGCCCGGGGTTGTGGTAGCTCGCGGGGTCCACCGGGACGTCGCCCGCGGCGCCCCGAAAGAGGCCCAGCAGCTCGACGGTGACGGTGTTCGCCCCGGCGTCGGCGTCGCACGGGCCGACGTACGAGAGCGAGCCGGCCCCGTCACCGAAGGCGCGGGAGGTCACGTCGCGGGTCCAGACCGTGTCCGAGGCCGTGCTGACGGTCAGACGCCAGCTCGCGTTGGTGACGCCGGGCAGGTCGAGCGGCGCCACGGCGATCGCGACGGACGGCCCGCCGGGCGGCGGCTCGGCGACACAGCCGAGCGGAGCCACGGCAAAGTAGAGGCCGAGCATGGCCCGGCGTAGATTCGGCATCGGCGTGTCCTTGGAGTGCGCGGCGCGACCGTGCTGCGCTGCATCATAGACTGCCGATAAATTGCGATTTCTGCAATGACGACGCACCGTCGAGGGTCGCTCGGGCGGCGCCTCCCGGTCGCCAGGAGCCCGCCGACCGCGGTCAGAACAGCTTGTAGGCGAGGCGCAGGAGCACCGCGTGGTCGAACTGCGTGTCTGCCGACAGCGCCGGGTCGTCCTTGATGCGCACGGTGTAGTTGAGCGACGCGAAGGACGTCAGGCGCAGGGTGATGACGCCGCGGAAGTCGACGAAGGTCTGCGCGTAGTCGTCGAAGGGGAAGAGCACGTTGGTGTCGAGCTTGAGGACCACCCAGCGGCCCAGCGTCAGCTCGGCCACCAGCGCGGCCTCGGCGCCGAACTGGGTGACGTCGCGGATGCGGCGCACCTCGAGCTCCGCGGTGCTCGGGTCGTCGTTGAGGATGAACAGCCCCCGGGTGAAGACGTGGCGCCCACCGACGCCGACGCGGGTCGCCAGGCTGAGGTGCCCGCCGAAGTTGGCGTCGAAGCGGAGGCCGGTGCCATAGCGCGGCTCGATCGGGGCGAAGGCGTCGGCCAGGGTGAAGCTCTGCTGCTGGCGCTCGACCCCGAGCTCGGCGCCGTCGTGGTCGAGCTTGCGCACGTCGGTCGGCTGGTCGAAGGGCTGGATCCCCGGCAGCACCTGGGTCTCGATCGAGGCGCGCGCGTATGGACCGAACCACGGCGCCACGCGGTAGACGTAGAGCAGGTCGAGGGTCAGCTCGTCGACGTTGCTCACGAAGGGGCGGTCCGGCAGCCGCAGATCGCCGCCGGCCTCGAGGTTGAGGCGCCCGTAGAAGCGGTGCGGCTCGTCGCGGTAGCCGAAGAGCGACTCGACGAACCCCGAGATGCCGAGCAGCGTCCCGTCGGTGCGCCCGACGACCTTGTCGGACTGGTTCAGCTCGAAGGTCCCGCCGAGCACCAGGCTGCCGTTCCACCCCGAGCTCCACTGCTGCGGCCGGAACGACGCGATCTCGCCGGCGCCCAGCAGCTCGCCGGTGTCCGAGTCGAGCACCAGCGTGTACTGCACCAGCTCGCCGGGCGGCAGGCGCAGGGTCACGAAGTTGCGGCGCGCCTGGTAGCTCTCTCCGGCGAGGAGGATCATGTAGCGCCCCGGGTACAGGACCCAGGTCGAGAGCCGCTCGCCCTGGGCGATGGCGGCGCCGAGGCCGAGCCCGACGTAGTCCCGCGCCGGCATCCGCACCAGCTCATAGCTCCCGCGGAAGGGGTTGCCGCGCGCGTCCACCACGTTCACCACGAGCCCCGTCCACTCGGCCGGGACCCAGGTGACGCGCCCCTCCACCACGACCGTGTCGAAGGACAGACGCCCCTCCTCCGGGCCGCTCCCCACGACGACCGTGTAGCGCCCCGGGACCAGGAAGGTCTTGCGCCCCATCGGCGTCGCCGCGACCTCGTCCCCGGCCGCGTCACGCACGAGATAGAGCGGCTCGAGCACCGAGTCGGTCATCGCCGGGACGAACACCGCCCCGGTCGCCGCCGGGCCGATGCGCGGGTCCTGGTCCGCCTGCACCGCCGGGCGCGGCGCGTCCCAGGTCCCGTACCGACCGTGCGGATCCCCGAGGGCCACCCCGTCCGCCTCGACGCTGCCGGAGTCCGCCGCGTCGAGGGGCGCCGGGAGGGTCGTGGGCGTCGCAGCGAGCACCATCCCGCCACTGAGGAGACCGGCTATGGCGAGTGACCATGCCATGATGCTGCGTTGCATCATTTTGCCCGCGGCTTCAGGGTCGCCGAGGGCTCCTCGGGGGGCTGTCCGTCGGTCGCGTCGGGGGGCGTCGCGGGGGCGGCCTCGGCGCCCCCCGGGGTGGCGGCCGTCGGCGGGCGATGCACGACGCGCTCCGTGGCCGGGAGCCCGGTCTCGGCCGCGAGGAAGCCGTCGAGGGCGTCGACGAAGATCCCCATCTCGCGCTCGAGGATCTGGCTCAGCGCGCGCACGACGAACTGTGGCGTCCGCTGGTAAACGCGCTGCTTGGTGTCGAAGTGGTGGCTCCAGACCTGGGCGCCGCTGTCGAAGTCGACCAGCACGCAGCGCAGCGAGAGGTGCGCGAACCAGGCGTCCTTGCTCGCGTCGAGCTCCTCGAGGGCGAGCACCTCGCAGCCGAGCTCGTACTTCGGCAGGCTGCTGGTCAGGCGCTCGACGACCGCGCGGAACAGGTTCGTGTCGCGCAGATGAGCGCGCACGAGCGCCTCGAGCATCTGGCGCGGCTTGGCGGCCCAGAGGCGATACCAATCGTAGCTGATCTCGTAGGGGCTCTGGCGATAGACCAGCTCCTGGCGGTCGAAGGCGATCGAGCTCTCGAAGCGCCGCACGCGCACGGTGAACGGGTAGCGCGGCTGCTTGTAGCGCTGCACCTCCTGGCCGCGCGGGTACTCGAGGGCGAAGTAGCTCCGCGCCTGGGTCGAGCCGCCGAAGCAGCCGCCGAGCGCCGGCGCGAGCAGGGCGAACCCCAAGATCACCAGCCAGACCCGCACCATCACTTGATCTCCCGCGGTTTGTCGCCGCGCCCGCGGATGAGCGCCGCCGGGTCCTCGCGCAGCAGGTTGGCGAACTCGGCGAACGCCTCGGCGCCGACCACCAGCTCGTCGAGGGCGCGCAGGAGATCGTCTTTGATCTGCAGCAGCGTCAGATCGGCGCGACCGAGGGTGGTGTTGGCGCCATCGGCCAGCTTCACGAGGGCCGCCACCAGCGCGCCGGCCTCGTCGTCGCCGAGGCGCCGGTCGGCCGAGCGCGCGGCGCGCTCGAGGCTGCCCAGGGCGCGAGAGACCTGCTCGGGGTCGATCCAGTCCCGGGCCCGTCGGAAGGTCGCGCCGACCTCGGTCACGGCGGTCGTCGCGGCGGTCGCGAGGCCACGCAGGTCGTCGAGGAGCCCGTTCGTCTTGGCGATGGCGTCGCGCGCGGGCTCGGCGCTCTCCTCGACGAGGGTGCGCAGGGTGGTGATGGTCGCCTCCACCTCGTCGACGACGCGGCCGATGCGCTCGCCGGCGATCCCCTCGGTCAGCACGGCCAGGCGCGTCGTGATGCGCTCGATCTTCTCGGCGATGCTCGTCGCGCGCTCGCTCAGCAGCTCCAGGGTCGACCCCATCGACGGGATGGTGGACCCGGGGACCAGGGCGGCGGCGTCGTTGGTGCCGCCGGTGAGCTCGATGTAGCGGAGCCCGGTGACCCCCTGCATCTCGAGGACCGCGGTCGTGTCCGCCTTGATCGGGGTGGCCTCGTCGATCGCGATGGAGACGCGCACGCTCTCGACGTCGCCGGGGGTGATGCGCATGTCCTCGACGCGCCCCACGCGCAGGCCGTGGTAGCGCACCTGGGCGCCCGCGCTGAGGCCGCCGACCCCCGGGAGGCGGATGTAGTAGACGTCGCGCTTCTCGAGGGCCGCGAGCCCGATCAGCACGCCGAGGGTGCCGACGATGAGCGTCACACCGACGACCAGGAAGACGCCGAGGCGGACCTTCTGCCCGCGGGTCAGGCGGGTCACGCGGCACCCGGGAGCGCCAGCGCGTCGTAGAGGGTAGACGGCGGCGCTCCGAGGGGGGCGGACTCGCGGCCGAAGAACGCGCGCAGGTGCCGGTCATCGCTGTTCAACGCCGCGTCGAGGGGGCCGGCGAAGCGCAGCCCGCCCTCGGCCAGCATCACCACGTCGTCGGCGATGGCCCGGATGCTCGGGAGCTCGTGGGTCACGACGATCATCGTGGTGCCGAGGATCTGGCGCGCGCGCACCAGGAGCTCGTCGAGCTGGGCGGCGGTGACCGGGTCGAGGCCCGCCGACGGCTCGTCGCACAGCACCACCGGCGGGTCGAGGATCAGCGCGCGAGCGAGGCCGACGCGCTTCTTCATGCCGCCGGAGAGCTCGCCGGGGAGCAGCGCCTCGGTCCCGGCGAGGCCGACGAGGGCGAGCTTCTGCGCGATGACCTGGGCGATGACGTCGGCCGGCAGCGTGGTGTGCGCGCGCAGCGGGATGGAGAGGTTCTCGGCGACGGTGAGGCTGTTCAGGAGCGCTCCGTTCTGGAACAGGAAGCCGACCCGGGCGAGGAGACGCGCGCGGGCGCCCCCATCGAGGGCGTAGGGATCCTCGCCGAGGACCCGGATGTGGCCCTTCTGGGGCGGCAGGAGTCCGATAATGCTGCGGAGCAGCGTTGACTTCCCACAGCCGGAACCACCGACAACACAGGTGATTCTTCCCGACATGAAGCGCGCATTGACGCGCTGCAATATGAGGCCGTTGCCGTACCCGGCGTGCAGGTCGAGGACCTCGATGACGGGGGCGTCGGCGTCCATGGCCCGGAGTATGCCGGCTCGCGACGCGTAGGAGAAGCGGACACGGTCAGGGTGCGGCGGATGGGCACCCGTCGGGGGTGTCCCCGAGGGCGGCGAGGGCGCCGCACATCCGCGCCCAGTCGAAGGGCGCCCCCGGGTGGCCGGGGCTCGGCGCGAGCCACAGGCCCGGCCCGATCGCCTCCGGGTCGGCGGGCAGGTCGTCGGCCGCGATGGGGTGCGCGACCGCTGGCAGGTGTGGGAACATGCGCCGCAGCGTGACCACGAGCGAGGCGAGCAGGCGGTACTGGAGCTCCGTCGGCGGCACGTACGCTCCATCCGCGTCGCCGCTCAAGAGCCAGACCGTGAGGCTCGTCCACGGCTTGGGTCCGGACAGGGCGCCCGCGGTAAACACGCTGCCGTTGGGCGACATCATCCGGCCGGTGGGCTCGATGACCAGCTGAGGGATCTGGTCCTCGCCGCGCTGCAGGAGGGGTCCCAGGGCTTCGAAGGTCGGGGCGTCCACCGGGCGCACGAAGAGCGTGTCGACGCAGCTCGCGCCGCGGCGGGTGTTGTCGTCTGGTGAGATGTGAGCCCCACGGGGGCACCAGCTCGAGCCGCCAGAGCGCAGGCCGTCGAGGGCGTCGAAGTCGACGGACCATTGGGGCGCAGAGACGGCCCCCGCGGGCGGAGAGATGAGCGCGAACGCGGGCATGTCCGAGATCGTCGCCTGGCTCTCGTACGCGTCGGCGGGCACGTCAGGGGTCTCCGAGTAGACGCAGCGCGGTGATTCGGGCGCGGCGCGCGCCACGCACCACCAGCCCGGCGGCGGGGCGACGCCCGGGATCGCGGGCCAGAAGACGCCATCGCGCCACCACCCGCGCTTGGGTGCGGCGTCGCTCCCCGTCCAGATCGTCACGCCCTGGCCGGCGGTCCCCGGGCACTGCGCGATCGGGACGGACGCGGCGGCGGCCGCAGCGCAGAACCGCAGGACGTCGAAGGCGGGCGCGTCCGCGCGGCGCGCGGTGACGTGGATCCCGGCGTTGAAGCCGGCGTCATCCGGCGGGACGAGGCGCGCCCGAAAGCGCGGGAAGGTGCGTTGCGCGTCGCCGACGAAGGTGGCGAGGCGCTGGTAGGACGCTGTCGTCGCCTGGGTCGTCGCTCCTGGTCCGGCCAGGATCCACACCACCAGAGACCGCCAGCGGCCTGGGTTCGGGCCGGCGCCCGTCGTGTCGAGAGCGAGCTCGGTGAAGCGCACCTCGCCTTGAGGCGTGATCACCGCGTGCGCGAGCTCGTGGGGCTTGTCCCGCATCGCCGCCTGGAGCGCGTCGATGCTCGCGTAGGGGAGCTGAACCACCTCGAGCGAATCGACGCAGTCCAGCGCTCGCCCCCGTCGGTCGGAGGGGGGGCGGGCGCTGGCCGACCCGCACCAGAACGGACGCGCCGCGTCGGCGAACAGGAGCGGGCTCAAGCCGATCGCTCGAACCCCTCCCGGCTCCGCCCCCCGCAGGTGGAACAGGTTCCCGGGGCCCGGGCTCGCCTCCTCGGCCGCGAGAGGGGGGATTCGATCAGAGCTCGGCGCCGACGCGCACCCGGCCACGAGCGGCGCCACAAGCAGCGCGGCCTTCCACCAGTCCCCGTGGACGATCATCCGTTAGAACCACGAGCTCGGGAGCCGCGGCTTGAGCTTCGCGCGCACCTCGCGCGTGACGCGCGCCACGTCGCTCGGGCTCACGCGCGAGTCGAGGACGTCGCCGACGCCCTGATCCAGGGTCGCGGCCAGCCGCTGACCGCCCTGGTCACCGACGGCGTGGACGCTGTGGGTCTCGGGCTTGCCGTCGAGCACGACGGTCAGCGTGAAGTCGAACGGCTCGCCGCCGATCTCTTTGCCCTTGTCCCGGAGATCCGGGACGTCCGCCACCTTCACCGCGCCCACCTTCGCGAACTTCAGCGTGGCGTCGGCGTGCTCGCCCTTCTCGTGGGGGTTGCGACCGCCGGCCGCGCCGGGCTTCGCATCCGGCTTCGCGCCCTTGTCCTCGTCGGGCTTCTTCGACGGGTCCCAGAGCCAGTCGGGCAGCGCGCCGAAGAACACCTCGCAGCTGCCGAACTTGAACGCGCTGCGGATCCTGACCTCGAACTCCTTTCCGTCCACGACCGCGAGGAACGTCTCGCCGTCCTTGGCGCCGTTGTTGGCGCCGTAGCCCTTGAAGAGGAGCTGTCCGCCCACCTTCTGGAACGTCCCGCCCTCGACGCGGTGCGGCTTGTCTTTCTCGCCGCCACCGGCGCCCTCGTCGGTCTTGGTGGGCTCGCCGCCGCCACCGCCGACGCCGCGGAGCTGGACCGGGGCCAACGCGGCGGCGCCCGCCGCGTAGCTACCTCCGCTCGGGGACAGCTGAGCGGTCTGGTCCGCGAAGCTCATCCCGCGCAGCGAGCTGGAGCCCGATGTGCCTTCGCGGGCCGAGCTCGGCTGCGACGCGATGGGATTTACCGATGGGTTGCGCTCGCGATCCAAACTCATTGCCCTCTCCTCGGCAGCGGCTCCAAGTCCATTGGACCGACAGTCGCCGGTTCCGATAGAGCTTGTCAACGTCGACATATATCGGTGCGAGGCTGAAAAACTATCACTCGCGATCGAAATTATCATCAGCCGAAGTAGAAGAGCAGGCTGAACACCGCGTCCGCGACGATGACCCAGAAGATGCTCGACACCACCGACGCGGTGGTGACGCGGCCGACGCTCTCCGCGCCCCCATGGGCCGCGAAGCCGCGGTGGGCGGCGATGAGCACGATGATCCAGGCGAAGGCGATGCTCTTGGTCAGGCCGGTCAAGATGTCCTTGAGCACGAGCGCGTCACCGACCTGGTTCCAAAATGCGCCGGCCCCGACGTCGAGATAGAGGAACGAGACGAGGAAGCCGCCGAATATGCCGAGCACGTTCGCGAACGCCACGAGGAGCGGCATCGTCATCGTCATCCCGAGGAACTTCGGCACCACGATATAGCGCGTCGGATCGAGGCCCATCACATAGATGGCGTCTATCTCCTCGGTCACTCGCATGGTCGCGATCTCGGCCGCGATGGCCGCCCCGCTGCGCCCGGCGATGATAATCGCCGTCATCAGCGGCCCCATCTCACGGGTCATGCTCACCGCGATCAGATCTGCCACATAGATGTTCGCGCCAAAGCGCGCGAGCTGATACGCGGACTGCAGTGCCACCACGAGCCCGACGAGAAACGAGATGAGCCCGACGATCGGCAGCGCGTCGACCCCGATCCGCAGCGCCTCGACCGCCGTCGCCCCGTGCCGCACCCGACGCGTCCGCGGCGCGCCCCGGAACATCAGCCCGAAGGCGTCCGCCGACAGGACGACGAAGTCCACGGCCCGCTGCCACCCGTGGGCGACGCCCTCGCCGAGCCCCTCGAGCCCCGCCGCCGGCGCGGCGCCGGCGCGCCGCGGCGCGGTCGGCCCCG
>PHBI01000164.1:21745-29360 GCA_002841945.1 Deltaproteobacteria bacterium HGW-Deltaproteobacteria-14 | reverse complement strand
GACGGCGCGAAGGCGTCCGGCCGTGGGCAGGGGGCGTCGGGGGCGTGGGAGGTGCCGCACTTCGCGCAGGTCATGGGGGCTCCAGTGAGCGGCGCGGCGCCAGCCGCCGCGCCGTCGCAGCGCGGCGGCGACCGGGCCCCCCGGAGTCTGCGCTCCCCGTCCGCCGCTGCCAAGGGCGGGCCGCCGGGCGCTCGCCGGCGCCGCGCCGTCTGCGGCCTGGACCCGAGGGGCGGCGCCGCGCATCATCCGCCTCATGCGACCCGCCCTCACCTTCCTGACGTGCTCCTCGCTGTGCTTCGCCGCCGCCGCCCCCGCGTGCAGCGGCGACAGCGGCCACGCCGACGACGCGCTCGACGCCAGCGACACCAGCCCCGCGGCCGACACCGGCGTGGCCGACACCGGCGTGGCCGACACCGGCGGCGCGGACACCGGCGGCGGCCCGTTCACCCCGGACTTCGCGAGCTCGCCGGCGGTCGTCCGGCTGCAGATCAACGACTTCGGGACCGAGGGCTACTACACCACCGTCAAGGCCACCCTCGCGACCGCAGCACAGCCGACCGTCCACGCGGTCGACACGGAGGCGGGAAACTGCAGGCTGCTCGTCAGCGTGCAGGCCCTCTGTGAGCCCTCGTGCGTGTACCCGGAATTGTGCACTGCACAAGGGACCTGCCAGGCCTTCCCCGAGCCGCTGTCGGCCGGAGCCCTCACGCTGACCGACGGCGTCGACGCGCTGACGGTCCCCTTCGACGGCTACGGCTACTGGCTGCAGTCCGCCGGGCTGCCCTTCGCGCCCGGCGAGACCGTCACGGTCAGCGCCCCCGGCGACGCCTTCCCGGCGTTCAGCGCCGTGGCCGCGATGCCCGACGTCCTCGTGGCGCCAGGCATCTACGACGTCCGCCTCACCACCCCCGGCGACCTGCTGTTCACCTGGGATCCGCCGACCGCCGGCGCCCCGCCCGCGCACGTGCGCATCACCCTGAACGCCGGCTACGGTCACGGGCTGCCGCTGGCCGCCGTCGTCGAGTGCGACGTCCCCGACACCGGCTCCTTCGCCGTCCCCGACGCCCTGCGAGCCGCGCTCCCGCCGCCGTCGACCTGGGGCTGCGGCGAGTGCCCGGAGTCGTACCTGACGCGCTACCGCAAGGTGACGGTCGAGGCCGGCGACACCGCGCTGGACCTCATCGTCGAGAGCCCCCTGCGCTTCTACACCGCCTACCCGAACTGACTGACCGCGCTCCCGCGTCGCCGGGTCCTCCGCGCGAGCCCACGAGCGAGCCGCGCCCGCCTTGTCCGCCGAGGGCAGGTCCTGTATCACGTGCCTTCACGCCCGAGACACGGAGTGCCCCCATGCGGACACGAATCATCACCGCGGCGACCCTCGTGGGCGCCCTCCTGTGGGGCTGCGACAGCGCGCCCTCGACGCCGGCGGGCGACGCGCTCGTCGCCGGCGACGCTGTCACCGACGCCGACGTCGGCGCCGGCGACACGTCGGCCCCGCCGGTCATCGATCGACCGCGCTACCCCGCGGTGGCGACGCCGTTCCGCTGCGTCCAGGCCCCGCCGGTCGTCGCGCTCGTCGCCCAGGACGCCGCCGCCGAGACGCTGCTCGCCCTGCGCCAGACCGACTTCAGCGACCCGCCGCTGCTGCAGCGCAGCACCGACGGCGGCCGGTCCTGGGACAACGTCGTGGTCGCGGGCGCCGGGATCGGCCCGACCCTGAGCTGGACGACCTGGGGCGGGCACGCGGTGGTGACGCGGGTCAGCGCCGCCGTCTGGGGGTTCCTGGGCGCCGACTGGAGCGAGACGGGCCGGCCCCTGCTGGTCTACACGACCGATGACGGGCAGACCTGGACGCAGGATCAGGGGGCCGACGGCGACGGCGTCACCATCGCCGGCGCGCCGGCGCGCGCGCGCTACGATCTCGGCGACGCCGGCCAGATCGCCGTGACCGACGCGCTCGCCTACGCCTCCACCGACGGCGGCGCCAGCTGGACCCTCGCCGGCGCGGCCGCGGGCTGGGCCCCGGACGGGGCGCGCTCGGGGCAGGTCCTCGAGGTGGCCCACGGGCTCGCCCTGATGTGGACGGAGCCGCCGAGCGGACACGGCCAGGGCCTGGTGCTGCGCCCCGGCGAGGCGCCGCACCCGCTGCCCATGACCTTCATGGGGACCTCGGACGGCGCCCCGGTGGGCCTCGTCGTGGACGCCCACACCGTCGCGAGCGTCGACGGGCTCGCCCTGCGGCTCATCGACCTCGACGACGACAGCGAGCGCAGCTACCCGCTGGCCACCAGGCTGACCCGCTTCGGGCTGACCCGCGACGCGACCGGGGCGCTGTGGGTGTCGGGCCGCGTCGAGGACAGCGCCAGCGGCGCCAGCGAGATCGTCACGTGGGTGCTGGCGGCCGGCGCCGATACGCTCCACGAGGTCGTCGCCGACGTCGCCGTCGCCCTGCCCCTGCGCGTGGTGGCCGGGGTCCCGCGCGGCGCCGACGGCGCGCGCCTGGTGGTCGAGGCGCCGCTCTACGACGACGGCCGCGCCGGCAGCACCTTCCTGCCCGCCCAGCCGCGCTCGCGCCGTCACTGGCTGTGTGACGTCGGCCCCGACGTCACCTCCGGCGGCGTCGCCCTGGTCGACGCGGGGACGCCCGCGGCGCTGGCGCCGGGCACGGTGGCCATCCACGCGCTGCGCAACCCGTGGTCGTCGCCGCTCGATCGCCTCGGCCTCGACCCGACCGGCCGCGCGGTGGTCACGAGCCGCGCCCGCACCTTCCCCAACGGCAACGGCGGGGTGCTCGCGGCGCCGGCGCCCGCGGCCCTGGTGGCGCTGCACGAGGGCACCCTGGACGGCCTCTACCTGTGGGGCGTGGAGCTCGTCAGCGCCGAGTTCGCCCGGGTCCTGCGCGGCCCCCAGGCCGGCGGCGGCGGGCTCGTCGTCGTCGACAGCCTCGACCTGTCGACCGGCGAGGCGCTGCTGCGCAAGACGCTGTCGCCCAACCGCACGGTCTACGCCCAGACGGACGTCGGCGGCGTGGTCCTCTACCGCCAGCAGGACGGCTCGTGGGCCTACGGCACCGACCTGACCGGCGCTGAGACCGCGACCCGCTTTCCGCGCTTCATCTACACCCACGGCGCGCGCGGGCTGATCGTCGATCAGGTGAACCTCGATCGCCTCCAGGGGCCGATGAAGGGCTCGCGCCGGACGATGCGCCCCTTCGCGACGCTGACCGGCGCCGTGCCCGACGTGGCGGCATGCGTCGAGGCCGCGCCGCCGGCGGACTGCCTGTCGCTGGCCGAGGTGATGCCCCAGGACGTCGCGCTCGGCGAGGGCGACGCCGTCTACGTGCTCGACGCCATCCGCGGGCAGGTCTGGCTGCACCCCCCGGGGGCGGCGGGAGACGCCTGGGAGGTGGTCGCCAGCGGCTTCACGCGGCCCTCCGCGATGGTGCTGCGCGAGGAGGCGGGGCGCGACCTCGTCTATGTGCTGGACGGTCACGTCTACGTCTTCGAGGCGCGCGCGGGCGAGGTCGCCCGGGTGCGGACGCCGCAGACGCCGGTCGCGCCGCTGACCGCCGCGCCGAGCTCTCCCCCCATCGACGTGCGCGGGTGCCGCGCCGACGGGCCGTGCATCGCGCGGCCGGCCGGCGACCCGCAGCCGGGGTACTTCGCCTGGGACGGGACGGGACCGACCGAGGTGTGCGTGACCGGCACCGGCTTCGGCGACGCCCCGGGGGAGCTGCTGCTCCACGGCGCGCCGGTGGCGACGACGCGCTGGGGGGACGGCGAGATATGCCTGACCCTCGACGTGACCGCCATCGACGATGGTCTGGTCCAGGTCCGCGACGCAGCGGGGGTCCCGTCGAACCGGCTGGGCTTCATCACGCCCCCGCGCAACGTGACGATCACGGCCCCAGATGCGGTCGCGCTGGGCGACGCAGTGGTGGTCGAGGGCGACAACCTCGGCCACGGCACCTACCGCAACGGCGGCCCGATGATCCTGGGCGGGGGCGGCGGACGGATCGCGTTGACGGCGCCCTTCGCCCACGCCGAGGCCGCGTTCAGCTACCTGAAGCTCGGCCACACCTACGCGAGCGTGACCCGCGCCGTGCCCCCGAGGCTGGTGGTCGGCTGCGTCGCGACGGCCAACACCCCGTGCGAGGTGGGCGGGCTGTCGCTCGGCAAGGAGCGCCCGCAGGACATCGCCAGCGCGGGCTACAGCGCGACCGTGGGCGGGATGGCGGCCCCGCTGACGATCCTCGAGCCGACGCGGCTGCGCGTCGAGTGGCCGGCGGGGCTGGCCGACGGGGTACACCCGCTGGTGTTCACGCGGCCGGACGGGCTGACTGCGACCGTCGACGTCGAGAAGACGGGCGAGCCGGCGCTGATCCGCCTCGGCAGCGACGCCCCCGACGGGCTCTACCTCGACCTCGCCAACCCGCGCGCCGCGGTGGTCGGGGACCGCGTCTGGGTCGAGCGCTTCGCCCACGAGATCGGCCGCGACGACGCCGGTCTGCCGACGCCGGGCGACCTCAGCCGGCTCCTGACCCGCTACGACCTGGGCGCGATGGCCGGGCTCGAGCCGCTCGAGGCGCCCGACGACGACGCCATCGTGCTCGACGACCCGGCGATCCCCACCGAGAAGGATCGCGTCGGCCTCGGCGCGCGCCTCGTCGTCCTGGGCGACGCCCGGTTCTTGGCCGAGCCGGCCGGGGTGTGGGCGGTGAACGCCGACGACGAGACGCTGCAGCGGCCGCGCCTCGTGCAGCTGCTCCCGAACGTCGACGCTGGCTGGCTGGCCGACGCGCGGGTCGTCGACGGGCGGCTTGTGACGGCCCACACCACCTTCATCGGCGGCGACACCACCGTCACCGTCCTCGAGGCTAGCGGCGACGACCTCGTCAAGGCGGGAGGCGGCGCCTTCGCCGGCGGCCCGGGCCTGGGCGTCGGAAAGAACCTCCACAGCCCCGGGACCACATTGACCGACGCGGGGATCTACACGGCGCCGTCTCGCAACAACGGCGGCGAGACGCAGGTGGTCACCTTCCGGGCCTTCGACAAGGCGGCGTCGCCGTGGACGTTGGGGCCACCGAGCGAGGTGTGGAGCGGATCCGAGCGCATCTTGGCCGCGAGCGCGGACGGCGACGGCTTCGTCTTCGTCATCGGCGCCGGGGCGGGCGCGACGGTCCTGCGGCACGCCCCGACGACCGGGCTCAGCACGCTGGCCGAGGCGCCCGCGACCCTGCCGGGGCTCGCCGAGGCCCTGCCCGAGCTAGGCGGAGCCCCGATCGAAGACGTCGGCGTCAGCGCCGACGGCGTTCTGGTGCTGCTCCTGGCGGACCGCTCGCAGCAACCCCAGCGGCTACGGGTGGCGCGGTGGGACGGCGCCGCGTGGCAGCTCGGGGCCCCGTTTGGCGACCGCATGGCGCAGGAGCGCGGTGAGGACTGCGTCGGGCCGCAGGTGATCGCGGCGGACTGCCCCGACCGCGGGCGCTACGGCTGCGTCCCGGTGGCCTGCCCGCTCGCCCCCCTGACCTACCGGCGCCGCGCGCGGGTGCGGATCGGCGAGGCGGCGCTCACCGTCGACGGCGACCAGGCGCTGGTGACCTACCAGGTCCAGCACCTCGACGCGAACCCGGCCGGCTACCCGTGGGGGCTGCACGAGGCCTACCTGGTGGCCACGCCGCTGCCGTAGCCGCGGCGGACCGAAGGAGCCGCGCGCGCTCACCCGGCTAGCGGGCTCGTCGCCTCGCGCGTCGGGCCGGTCGCGCCGGCGATCCGCCCGTCGAGCAGCGTCACGGTGCGGTCGCAGCGGCGCGCCAGCTCGCGGTCGTGGGTGACCATCAGCACCGCCACCCCTTTGTCCCGGCTAGCGCGACGCAGCAGGGCGAAGACCTCGTCGGCGGTGGTCGAGTCGAGGTTGCCGGTCGGCTCGTCGGCGAGGATCAGCGGCGGATCGCCGACCAGCGCGCGGGCGATCGCGACCCGCTGCTGTTGTCCGCCGGAGAGGCGGCGCGTGTTCTCGTCGGCGCGGTCCCCGAGGCCGACGTCGTTCAGGGCGGCGAGCCCGCGCTCCCGCATCCCGCGGCGCACCCGGCCGGCGCGGGCGACGAGCGGCATCATCACGTTCTCGACCGCCGACAAGGCGCTGATCAGGTGGTGGAACTGGAAGATGAAGCCGAGCGAGCGAGCGCGCAGCTCGGTGAGCGCCGCCTCGTCGAGGTCGGACACGCGCCTGCCCTCGAGCCAGATCTCGCCCGCGGTGGCGCGGTCGAGGAGGCCCAGGATGTTGAGGAGCGTGCTCTTGCCCGACCCGGAGCGGCCCTCGAGGGCGACGAACTCGCCGCGCGCGATGACCAGGTCCACGCCGTGGAGCACGCGGGTGACGACCTCGTCACCGTAGTCCTTCACGACGCCCTCGAGGCGCAAGAGCGGCTCAGTCATGGCGGATCGCCACCGCGGGATCGAGCCGGGCGGCGCGGCGCGCGGGCAGCGCCGCCGAGGCGACGCCGACGACGATGGCGAGCACGCTGGTCCACGCGAAGAGCTCGGCGCTGAGGTTGACCGGGAAGGTCGGGCCGCCGTCGGCGTTGCGCGCGAGGGACTCGAAGAAGAGCGCCAGGCCCCCGCCGAGCAGCGAGCCAGCGACCGCGCCGACCGCGCCGACGATCGCTCCCTGGATCAGGAAGACGCGGAGGACCCGCGACCGGCTCGTGCCCATCGCGCGCAAGATCCCGATCTCACGGGACTTCTGAACGACGCTGACGATCAGCACGCTGGCGATGCCCATCGCGACCGCGAGGATGATGAAGATCTGGATCATCAGGCTCGAGCTCGACTGGGAGCGCAGCCCGACGAGGAGCTGGGCGTTGCGCTCCATCCAGCTCTCGGCGACGAGCCCGGTCTGGGCGTGGATGGCGGCGGCGATGGCGTCGGCGTCGAAGACCCGGGCGACCGCCACGTCGAGCTCGGTGGCGCCGCCGATCACGTCGTGCAGCGTCTGGGCGGCGCGCAGCGGGACCAGCACCCAGCGGCCGTTCACCTCCTTGTTGCCGAGGTCGAAGACGCCGCGCACGGTGAAGACCTCGCCCCCGGTGGTCGCGGCGCCGAGGCGCACCCGGTCGCCCACGCCGAGGCCGAGCTCGGCGGCGAGCTGCACGCCGACGAGGGCGTCGTCGCCGGTCAGCTCGACGCTCCCCGACAGGAGCCGACGCGACACCGGGATGATGGCCTCGAGGCGCGTCAGATCGGTGCCCCGGACGAGCACCGCGCGGCTCGCCGTGCCCCGGCTCGCGAAGGCCGGCCCGGACACGAGCGGGGCCACCGCGACCACGCCCGGGGTGCGCTCGAGGGCGGCGGCCTGCTGCTGCCAGCGCACGATCGAGCGCACGCGCTGCGGGCGCTTCGCGACGTTGGCGAGCACGGTGGAGCCGTCCGCCGCGAGGGTCGGGCGCTGCGGCACGGCCACCTCGTCCGGCGGGCTGACGACGACGTGGGCCTGCGAGCCGAGGGTCTGGGCGATGAGGCTCGTCTGCAGCCCGTTGATCAGCGCCGAGAGGAACACGATGACGGCCACGCCGACGCCGACCCCGGCGATGATCAGCAGCGTCTGGGCGCGCCCC
>PHBI01000164.1:0-21731 GCA_002841945.1 Deltaproteobacteria bacterium HGW-Deltaproteobacteria-14 | reverse complement strand
ACGAGCCACTCGAGCGGCATGGTCAGCCGCCCCCGGCGGCCGCGACGCGGACCCTCGCGCCGACGGCGGGGCCGCCGGTCGTCGGCGAGATGACGGCGGCGCCGGCGGCGATCCCGTCGCGCACCTCGACCGCCTCGTCCCCGCGCAGGCCGACGGTGACGTCGCGCCGGACCGCCCGGCCGCCGTCCGCCACGAGGACCCACGGCGCGCCGCTCGCGAGGTCACGGATCGCCGAGCGCGGCAACGTCAAGGCCCGCTCCCGGCGGGCGACCTCGATCTCGACCGAGACGGTCATGTCCGGCTTGAGCAGCGCCACCGGCGCCGCCACCTCGAGGTGCACCTCGATGGTCCCGCGGCGCGGGTCGACCGCGGGGGCGATCCAGCTCACCCGCGCCGCGAACCGCTCGTCCGGGTAGGCGTCCGCCGCCGCCACCGCCGCCTGCCCGACCGCGAGCGCCTGGAGGTTCTTCTCGTCGGGCTCGATCACGAGCCGCTGCGCGCCGTCCCGGGCGACGACGAGCAAGGTGGCGCCGGGCTGCACGACGTCCCCCGGCTCGACCGCGCGGGTGAGCACCACGCCCGCGGCCGGGGCGACGACGCGGGTGAGCTCGAGCCGCGCCCGAGCGGCGTCGAGGGCCGCGCGCGCGTCGGCCTCGGTGGCGGCGAGCGCGGCCTCGTCGGCGCCGTCGGGGGCCGTCGCGCGAGCGTCGAGCTGCGCCTGACGGAGCTCGCTCCGCGCCATGGCCAGCGCGGTCTCGGTGCGCTCGCCCTCGGCCCGGGTGCGGGCCCCCTGCGCGATCAGCTCGCGATCCCGGGCGGCCTCGCGCTCGGCCTGGGCGAGGGTGGCGCGGGCCTGGCGCAGGGCCTCGCGCGCCCCCGGCGCGAGCTTGGCCTCGAGCCCCTGACGACGGGCGTTGGCGCCGGCGAGCGCCGCCTCCGCCCGCGCGACCGCGGCGCGCGCCTCGGCGTCATCGAGGGTGACGACCACCTGCCCGGCGGCGACGCGCTCGCCCTCCCGCGCGGTCACGGTCACCGCGACCCCGGCGATGACGGCGCCGAGCCGCAGCTCGGCGGAGGCCAGCACGCGGCCCGAGCTGACGACGGTCTGCGCGACCGGGCCGGTCCGCGGCGCGATCACCGCGACGGGCACGCCGTACCAGAGCGGGCGAGTCAGCCACAGGGCGAGCCCGGCGGCGAGCGCGAGCGCCGCACCCCACCGCACCCACCGCCGTCGCTTCGGCTTCATGGATCCCCCAGCAGAGACGCACCGACGGTGCCACGTTCGGCGGGCTTCGGCCAGCGCGACCGGCGCCGCGCCGCCGCGCCCACCCGAGCGTGCTCCGCTCCCACACGGTGCAGGACGAGCTTGACGGGGCCCGACGCGCGACGCTCTGATGCGACCGGGGCCCGCGAATCGGAGCGCGCTCCCGGGAGAACGAGCCATGGACACCATCACCCGCGCCGCAGCCGGTGCGCTCCTCGGGCTCTCGCTGGTCGCCGGGGCATGCGGTGGCGAGACGACCGGGACCGTCAGCGACGCGGTCGGGGCGTGCGATCCGGGGTGCGGCGAGCACGGCGCCTGCCAGGACGGCGCCTGCGCCTGCGCGGCGGGCTACGCCGGGGTGAGCTGCGGGGTGTGCGCGAGCGGCTTCACCGGCTTCCCCGACTGCGTCGCCGACCCGTGCGTGCCGGATCCGTGCCACGGCAACGGGAGCTGCGCCGGCGGCGTGTGCGCATGCGAAGACGGATACGTCGGTGCCGCATGCGATGCTTGTGAGCTCGGATACGCCGGCTATCCCGCATGTGCGAAAGACCCGTGCCAGCCGGACCCCTGCGGCGGGCACGGGGCCTGCCGCGACGGGGTGTGCACCTGCGACCCCGGCTACGTCGGGGCGGGCTGCGACGGCTGCGACGCCGGCTGGGTCGGCTACCCGGACTGCGAGACCCTGTGTGAGTCGCTGGCGTGCGCCGGCGCGACCCCGCGGTGCGACGAGGACAACGCGCGCTGCGTCGAGTGCCTCGACGGGGGCGACTGCCCGGCGAGCCTCCCGCGCTGCGTCGACGGCGCCTGCGCGGCCTGCGTCGACAGCGCCGACCCGGTCCCGCCCGGCACCTGCGAGGGGGTGTGCGGGCTGGTGCCGCCGATCTGCGAGGACGGCCGCTGGCAGTGCGTCGCCCCGGGCTACGAGGGCAAGGTCGAGAGGAGCTGCGACGGCTTCGACAACGACTGCGACGGCGAGGTGGACGAGGGGGTCTGCACGGCATGTACGCCGCCGCTCGACGCCATCAGCGGCGCCCTGCATGCCATCTGGGACATCGACTTCGACTACGCGTGCAACACCTATCTGACCACGATGATCAGCGGGCCGGACTTCACCAAGGTCGTCGCGGCGGACGGCGGCGCGGTCGCGACCTACTACGGAAACGCGAACCAGAACATGGGGTTCGGGCTCGTCGACCCCGATCCGACCAAGGCCCGGGTGGTCGTGACCTACTCGTGCTGCCCGGGGTGCGGCTGCCAGGCGGCCAACGGCCTGACGCTGCTCTACACCTGCGACGACGACGTCGACCCCGACTGCGGCTGCGCCGGTCAGGCGAACTGCCCGGGGTTTCTGAACGTGCCCTTCATCAAGACGGGGCAGCTCGACACCAACGTCACCTACGGCCCCGGCCGGGTCTCGACCCCGACCGGGCTCGCGGTCGGCCCCGGCGACACCTACTTCGTCGGCAACTTCCGCCCGTCGACCTGCACCAACGCGGCGGGCTGCGTCGCCTGCGACCCGGACCACCCGGACGCCTGGTGTACCACCGACGGCGCCGCCTGCTGCGACAGCGGGACCCTCGGACGCCTGGTGCAGTTCACCCTGCCCGAGGTCGACGCCCCCCCGACCTGGCGCCTGGCGCACGTCTTCGAGGGCGAGGCCATCCTCGGCCTGGCGTCGGGGCGCGACGGCAGCGTGCTGGTCGGCACGAACGCCGGCAACCTCTACCGGTGGGACCCGATCGCGCGGGTCGCGACCCTGTGGCAGACGTGGCCGGGGACGGTCTTCTCCATCACCCAGGACCGCCGCAACGGCCACTGGTACGTCGAGACCCTCGCGCCGGAGACCCTGCACCGGCTGTGGCCCGACGGGACCGAGCGGCCGCTGCCCCCGGCCCTGCCCGAGCACCCGACCGGCCAGGCGACGCTGCAGTACGGCCCCGACGGCGCGCTCTATCGCCTCCAGGGCAAGGTGTCGTCGGCGGCTACGCTCGAGCGCACCCCGCTGCCGCTGTGGTCCGCCGTGGGTGGCCCGTGCAGCGACGTCGTGCTGTGCGAGGCGCCGGCCGAGTGCCAGGGGCAGGTCTGCGTGGCGCCGACGCCGTGACCGCGCGTCAGCGGATGGCGTAGATCATCGCGTTCGCCGGGGCCGTCGCCCACTCGCCGTAGTACCACTTGTAAGTGCCGTTGGTGGTCGTGTCGGCGCTCCAGCCAGGCACCGCCCAGCCGCCGCTGTACTGCCCGTTGTGGGTCTTGGTGAAGACCGAGTTGCTGGTGACGGCGTTGGCCGGGTTGATGGCGGCGTAGGCAGACTGATAGGTGAAGCCGGAGAGGCCGCCGCCGGTCAGGGTCGCGTAGCCACCGGCCACGAGGCCGACCTGCTGCACGCACCCGGTGTTCGCCGCCCAGTTCTTGTAGGTCGTGCCGTCGCTCTGGAAGTCGCACTCGAGGTAGAGGTTCGGGGCGTGGACGGCCCAGGCCCGCACGCGCATGCCCGGCGAGGCGAGCGCCGCGAAGAACGCCTGCGTCATGTAGTAGTAGCCGCTCAGGGTGGTCGGATCGATGTCGGTGCGGGTGAGGTCGGGCGCCGAGAGCGTCTGGTTCACGAACATGAACACGGTCCAGCCGCCACCATCGGTCGTCATGTCGCACCACACGGCGGCGGCGGCCACGCCGCCCGCGCCGTCGGGGTCGACGGTGTAGGTCCCGCTCACCGTCTGACCGGCCTGGCGGGCGGCGAGGCAGCTCGACCAGTGGGTGGGGGACGCGCAGGTCGGCCCGCTCCACGCCGGATCGCACGCGCACAGGTTCGGCCCGACGCAGCTCCCGCCGTTGAGGCACGGCGTGACGCAGACCGGCGCGGGCGGGAGCCCGGGGGCGAAGCCCCAGCCGAAGGCGGTCGTCTCGGTCGGCGCGGTCTCGGTGTAGCGCGCCCGGACCGCGCCGGTCGGGCCGAAGCTCAGGGCCTCCTCGGCGCAGCTCCCGAGGGGCACGTCCCAGCTGACGTAGGGATAGACGGCGCCGTCGGTGACGACGCCCCCGGCGAGGCCGTCGAGGTCGTCGTCCGCGTCGTCCGCCGTCGCGGCCGTGCGCAGCGTGCAGTCGCCGATGGCGCCGGTGACCCCGAGGGCGATGTTCCAGTAGACCTTGTGGGCGTCGCCGCCGTCGCTCTCGAGGAGCTCGTCGCCGCGGTAGATGGCCACCTGGAAGAGGTAGCTGTCGGCCTCGGCGGGGGTCGGGTCGGTGACGGCCGCACAGCCCGCCATGTCGCCGGCGGTGCACTGGTTGCCCGGCGCGCCGCCGGCGGACACCGAGAACGCCGTCTGAAAGCCGGTCACGCCGGGGCTGCAGTCGAAGGCGAGGTCGTCCATGTAGAGGGTGGTCGTCGCGTCGCTCGCGGTGCCGGCGGTACACGCCAAGCCGAGCACGATGGTGCGCCCGCGCCCGGCGCCGCTGGTGAAGAGCAGCGCGATGTCCTCGCCGGCCTCGCAGACGTCGTCGCCGTCGGCGTCGTCGCAGCAGTCGAGCTTGGCCGAACAGAACACGTCGTTGAAGTTGACCGCGACGTCGAAGAAGCCCTGCTGGGCGGGGCGCATCAGGGCGACGTCGAAGGAGACGGCGACGTCGGCGTTCGCCTCGCAGGTGATCTGGCGCGTGAGCGGCGTCGCCGTGGCCGTCGGGTTCTGGAACGGCAAGGGGGAGCCGGTGACGGCGCCCACGCCGGCGTCCGAGCCGCTGGCGAAGGCGCCCGGGGCGCTGACGGGGGCCGCGTAGACCCCCACGACCCAGACCTTGACGGTGTTGAGCTTGGCGGCGGGGTCAGCGTCGCACGCGCCGACGTAGCTCGCCGAGCCCGCGCCGTCGCCGTAGCGCGAGGAGGTCACGCGGCGCTGCCAGACGACCTCGGGGGAGGAGGCGCCGTTGACGACCTCGAGATCCCACACGACGTCGCCCACCCCTTCGAGGTGCAGCGCGGCGACGTCGACCGCGACGAGCGGGCCGGAGGGCGACGCCGGTGGCCCCTCGGAGATGCAGCCGCCCACTGCGGTGGCCAGCGAGAGGGAGACGAGGGAGAGCCGCGGGATCACGACAGACCTCCGGCGCAAGCGCCACGCGTTTCGCACTGCAAAATAAGACACAGCCCCTGGACAGGCGCCGCTGAGAGAGTATCCGCTGCAGCGCCGAGAGGGTCAAGGTGCGAGCGCCGAGGCGGCGACGAGCCGCGCGCCTCAGCCGATGACGCGGCTCGGGTAGGGCCAGCGGCGGGCGGCGAAGTCGACGACGCGCCCGCGCTCGTCGAGGCGGATCCCCTCGGCGGCGAGCATCGTCGTCTGCTGCACCCCACGCAGGGTGTCGCCGCGGTAGCTGATGGTCCCGCGCGAGTTGATGACGCGGTGCCACGGCACGTCGGCGTCCCCCTCACCGAGGGCGGCGAGGGCCCAGCCGACGTGGCGGGCGACCCGGGGCGAGCCGAGCAGGGTGGCGACGTCGCCGTAGGTCGTGACGTGGCCGCGGGGGACCTCGCGGACGACGGCGTAGACCTGGGCGTGAAAGCCCGGGCCGACGACCCTGCGCTCGAGGTCGCGGTCAGCCACGGTCGGCGACGTCGGCGATGGCGCGGGCGATGTCCTCGGGGACCTCCTCCTGCAGGAAGTGGCCGGCGCGGGTGCGGGTGACGGGGGCGTCGGGGAGGTTGCGCTCGACCCAGCCGCGGACGGAGCCGAGCACCGGGTCGCGGTCCCCCCAGACGATGGCGGCGGGGCCGCGGAAGCCCTTGACGAAGGCGTGGACCCGGGCGAGGGCCGGGTTGGACGGGTGATCCGAGCCGTCCGGGACGATGCGCGCGAGGGCCAGGGTGGCGAGGTTGTCGCGCGGATCGCGGAGGGGCCACCAGTAGGCCGCCGCGGCCGCCGGGGGGATGCTCCGGCGGTCGCCCTGGGCCAGGTTCATGCTGAGCTGCGGGAAGCCGAGGAGGCGGAACGCGACGTCGCTGACGAGGGGCAGGCGCGCGAAGCGGTGAAACGCCGTCGGGCGGGCGCCGACCTTGGGCGGGCTGATGACGGTGTTCATCACGACCAGCCCGCGGACGCGATCGCGGCGGCGGGCGGCGGCTCCGAAGGCGATGGGGCCGCCCCAGTCCTGGCCGGCGACGATGAGGTCGCGCAGCGCGAGGGCGTCGAGCAGGCGGCCCATCCAGGCGATGTGCGCCTCGAGGCTGTGCGAGCGGGCGTCGGACGGCTTGCTGGAGAGCCCGAGCCCGACGAGGTCCGGGACGATGACGCGGAAGCGCGTGAGGTCCAGGGCGCGGATGACCTTGCGGTAGAGGAAGCCCCAGGTCGGGTTGCCGTGCGCGAGCAGGACCGGCTGGCCGACGCCGGCCTCCATCACGTGCATGCGTTGGCCGCCGACGTCCACGGCGTAGCGATCGAGCGGGGGCAGCTGCCGGGTGATCCAGTCGGGCAGCGGCGGGGCGGGGAGTAGCGGCATGGGCGGCTCGGGGGTGCGGGCTCCGTGGCTCCGGTGCATACCGCGGCGGCGGTCGTGGGCCAACTCCCGGTCCGGCCGAGGACGTGCGGCGACCCGGGCCGGCGGCGATGCGCGAGCGCCGCCCTCCCCTCGCGCCGCGACGCCCTCGCGGGCCGGATCGCGCCGGGTCCCCCCGAGCGAGGCCGCGTTCGCCGCCCTGCAGCACCGTCCGGCCGTGTCTCTGTCACGACGCGACGCGCCGAACGATGGCAGCTCCTACCGCACCGCGACTTCGCCGCTCGCGGGGCGGGACCGCGCCAGCGCCACCGGGGTCAGCGAACAGCACGCCGTCGGGAGGCCGTGCGTCGAGGTGGTCCGGCTATCGCCGGCCCGTACCCGCCGGTCCGGAGCGCGCCGCGTGCCCGTCGAGGTTCGCTGACGCGCGCGCCGCCGCCCGGTCTGCCTTCGCTTCCGGGAACACGCACCTGACGACGCCTCCTTGGCCATCCGATCAACTTATTCCGGCCCGGGCCCTTACAGTCGGGGCGCCGCCCGTGAGGCTCTCCCGAAGGCCCCCCGCGACGCCTCGCCTCGGCGAGCGGGCGGAGGTCGCGTTGCGGGGCCGGCGCGGAGGTGGTTCGATAGGGAACTACCCCGCGCCACGGGCGGCGTCGCGGGTGTAGGGATTCCCATCGAGAGCTGCCCCCCCTCGCGGGGACGTGTCCGTGGACGAGCAGGCGCACCACACACCATTGCCAGCGGCGCTCTATAGCGTGCGCATCCTGTACGCCTACCTCGAGCTGTTCGCCGAGCGCTACCCGACCGTGCCGGCCCACGAGGTGCTGCGCGCCGCCGGGATCGCCCCCCACGAGGTCGCCGACCCGGGCCACTGGCTCACCCAGGAGCAGGTCAACCGCTTCCACGAGCGCGCGGTGGCGCTGACCGGCAACCCGCACATCGCGCGCGAGGGGGGCCGCTTCGCCGCGTCGTCCCGGGCGCTCGGGCGCCTGCGCGAGTGGGGGCTCGGCCAGCTCGGCCCGACCCGCGCCTACCTCATGATCGGCAGCGCGTCGAGCCGCATGACCCGCGCCTCCCGTGTCACGGCGCGGCGCCTCGGTCCGGGCGCGGTCGAGATCGTGTCGGTCAACCACCCGGGGGTCGAGGAGGAGCGCTTCCAGTGCGACAACCGCGCCGGTCTGCTGCAGGCCGTGGGGCTCTTCTTCAACATCGATCCGCAGCTCGAGCACCCCGAGTGCCTGTTCGAAGGCGGGTCGTGCTGCCGCTACGTGCTGCGCTGGCGACCGACGGCGAGCGAGCGGTGGCGGGTCGTCTCCCTGTGGGCGACCGCGGCGATGGTCGCGGGGCTGGCGGTCGCCGCGCCCTGGCTATCCGCCAACGCGGCGGTGATCGCGGTCCTCGGCGGCCTGCTCGGCGTCGGCGTCCTCCGCCACCGCCTCGCGCGCGCGGAGCTCGGCGAGCTCCGCGCGCTCGTCGGTGACATCCGCGCTACCGCCGACAAGAGCCTCGACGCCATCAGCCACGACTATGAGGACGCGCTGCTCGTACACGACATCGGCCTGGCCCTGAGCCGACCGACCGACCCGCGGCTCGGGGTCGCGGGCGTGACCGCCGACCGCGGCCTCGACTTCGTCCTGCGCAGCACCATGCGCGTCATCGAGCGCAACCTCGGCTACGACCGGGGCCTGGTGTGGCTCCACGACGCGACGAGCGGGCGCCTCGTGTGCCGGGCGAGCTACGGCCTCGACCCGGAGCAAGAGCGGATACTCGCGGGGCTGGCGCTCGCGGTCGACGACCCGACGGACCTGGTGACGGCGTGCTTTGCGTCGCAGCATTCAGCCAGCTCCGAGGTCGCGCCGGCGCCCAGCCACGAGAGCGCCTCCGCGACCCACTGGGTCACCAGAATCGGCGCCAGATCGCTTATCGTCTGTCCCATCACCTATGAAGAGGCCCCCCTCGGCGTGCTCTACGTCGATCGAACGTCCCCCGGCCCGCCGCTGATGCAGCGCAACATGAACCTCCTCACCGGGGTGGCTCCGACCCTCGCGGTGAGCATTCACAGCGCGCTGCTCGCCGCCGAGAAGGCGCAGGCCGAGCGCGCCGCACACACCGACGCGCTGACCGGGGTCGAGAACCGGCGCGGCCTCGAAGCCCGCCTCGGCGCGCGCTGGGCGAGCCACGTGGCGCAGCTGGGCGGCTTCGCGGTCCTCTTCATCGACATCGATCGCTTCAAGGCGGTCAACGACACCTTCGGCCACGCGGTGGGCGACGGCGTGCTGGTCGAGCTGACGGGCGAGCTCCAGCGGCTGTGTCGCGGAGCCGATGTGGTCGGCCGCTGGGGCGGCGAGGAGTTCCTGGTGTTGCTCGGAGACGCCGACGACGACGGGACGCTGCGCGCGGCCGAGCGCATCCGCGCGGCGGTGCAAGCCCACCCCTTCGCGGCGCTCGGTGGCGGCACGCTGACGGTCTCGGTCGGCGGCGCGCTGGTGACGCCCGCGGACCTCGGCCCAGCCGACGTCCTGGCGCGCGCCGACGCGGCGATGTACGAGGCCAAGGCGGCCGGGCGCAACCGCGCGGTGCTGCGCCGCGAGGGCGGCCCCGACGAGGGCGGTCAGGGCGGAGGCGCGACCCGCCCAGCCGAGGGCTGACGCCGGACCCGTTCGAGCGCACCGCGCGCGGCCCGCGGGTCGGTGTCGCGCAGCCGGCCCGCCAGCGCCGAGCCGTGCCGTCCCAGCTGCCGTCCAGACGACCGCTCCGTTGCGGTGCGCTGCCGGGGCGGTCCTCAACTGGCGCAGGCCGGAGCGCACGCTCGCTAGATTTGCGATTGTCGCACTGCACATTGGCGATTTATGATGACGTCCGCCGAGCGTCGCGCTCGGCCCCTCCCGGAGTCATCATGCCCCAGCATCGAGCCCGCGCCGCCGCGCTGACGATCCTCACACTCGCGCTGACGCCGGCCTGTCTGGACGCCGACCAGCCCCCGGCGGGCGCTCGCGTCGCCCTCGACGTGGCGCCGCTGTCGTACCCGGGGATCACCAACGCGAGCTTCGCGCTCGAGGTCCGCAACCGGAGCGGCCAGGTCGTCTTCACGCGCTCGCTCAGCAGCCACGCGTACGGCGCCGGCGACGGCTCGCTGAGCTACGTCGGCCCCTGCGACGCCGAGCCCAGCGAGAACCCCAACAAGGTCCTGCTGACGCTGACCGGCCTCTTCTCCGGCGCCGCCGGCGACGTGCCGGTCCCCACGAGCGACTACCACAACCCCGGCCAGCTCAGCCGCGACGTCGTCTGCGCGCAGAACGCCGACACCGCGGTCACCTTCGACCTGACCCTCGCCCGGGCGGCCAACCAGGGCTTCTTCGACGTCGCCGTCGCCTTCGAGGACATCTTCTGCTCGGCCAAGCTCGACTGCGTCGACGCCGACGACCAGCCGCTGATGCTGCTCCACAAGGCCGGCAGCGCCCGCGGCCGCAGCGTCGTCGTCGGCCTCGCCTGCACCGGCGACACCTCCCTCGACGGCGAGACCTTCCTCTACCGCGCCCCGGTCCTCGTCACCTGCGCCACCGGGGCGGCCACGGTCGACCCCGGCGCCGGCCCCGGCAACCTCTCGGAGGGCAGCGGCGTCACCACCACCACCGGCACCTCCCCCCTCTTCGCGGCGGCCGTCTACCAGGGCGAGGAGCACCTCGGCTTCAACAAGCGCTACTGGAACGTCGTCCTCGGCCTCGAGGACGACGCCGCCGACTGCGTGGTCACGACCACCGCCACCGCCTCTCCCGACGCCTTCAGCGGCGGCGCGACCCCGGCCGGCACGACCTGGCCGTTCATCGCGTGGGACCGCCAGGTCACCGCGCCCACGACCGGCGCGCTCGCCTGCACGACCCACCCGGTCGACGGGGCCGCCCCCCACGACGGCGTCTTCACCGACTACACCGCGGTCGACGCCCCCGAGACCTTCGCCTCCGCCTTCGGCCCCGGCGCCGGCCCCGTCCTGTGCGCTCCCGGCCAGACCCAGTGCCCCTTCGCCAGCTGCAAGGAGCTCCTCGACGCCGGCCTCGCCACTGCCGACGGCCCCTACGCCATCGACCCCGACGGCCCCGGCGCCGGTGAACCGGCGTTCACGACCTACTGCGACCAGACCACCGACGGCGGCGGCTGGACCCTCGTGCGCGTCTCCAACGGCACCACCACCCCCGATCTCCGCGTCGAGACCGCCGTCAACGTCGCCGGCCTCGCAGCCGGGCCGACGGCCGACACCAACGCTCAGCTCGCGTCGACCACCGTCACCGCCCTCGGCAACGTGCTGATGGCCGTCAACACCGCGTCGACCAACGACACCCGGATCTGGTACGACCGCCTCCGCGCCTGCAACGCCGCGCTGACCGACATCCGCTGGACCTACACCTCCACGCTCCCGACGGTCGCCGCGTGCGCAGCCGCCTCGTCGCTCTCCCCCCCCTCGGCCAACCAGTGGGGCGTCGGCCTCGGCGGCGGCACCCACATCAACTACGACGCCGCCCACCCGCTATGCTTCGGCTCGTGGGTCGCCGGCAGCAAGGGCCACTTCTGCTACAACCGCAACAGCCTCGACTGGTGGAACTACGGGCCGGCCGGCGACGCGACCACCAGCACCAACGGTAACGCCCACACCGCGCTCTACGTCCGCGCCACGCCCGCCGCGTGCACCGCCGGCCAGACGACCTGCGACCTCGCGAGCTGCAAGGCCATCCTCGACGCCGGCCTCTCCACCGGCGACGACGTCTACACCATCGACCCCGACGGCCCCAACGTCGGCGCCGCCGCCTTCGACGTCTGGTGCGACATGACCACCGACGGCGGCGGGTGGACCCTGATCGCGCGCGTGTTCGGCGACGCCCCCTACACCTTCGACTACGACGCCTGGCCGAGCCTGACGACCACCGGCACGACCTCGGACTTCAGCCTGTCGCGGCTCGAGGACACGGTCTTCCCGAGCTACCAGACGGTCACCGGCAGCGCCCTGCTCTTCTACGACGCGACCGCCACCTGCGGCGCGAGCGAGAACCGGCTCTTCCAGAGCGGCGCGGTGCTGGGCGGCGCGACGCTTCCGGCGTACCTCGGCGCCATCCCCTCCGCCGAGTGCGCGGGCTCGACCAACTGCAGCACCCTGCCGGCCGCCAACCGCATCACCCCGGTCTTCCACAACACGGCGTGCTCGAACCCCTTCAACCCGATCGGCGCCGGGGCGACCCTCGACAACGGCGATCTCGGCGTCAACGTCTACACGCCCTCCACCGGCTACGTGCGGTTCACGGTCAACGCCGTGGACTGGGACACGGGCATCGGCGGGCCGTCCCTCAACGCCGGCACCTGGTACTCGGCCGGCGACCTCGACCTGCAGGGCGACGGCGTCAACTCCTGGCTCAGCCACGTGGTCACGCTCTTCGTGCGTTAAACGCACGAAGAGCGCGAAGGAAGCCCCGAGAGGGCCGCCTGGCCAAACGCGAAGCGGGCCAGGCGGTGGCGAGACTGTTCCAGGGTCCCGCGGTGCAGCTCGGGCACGGCGCCGGCGCCGCGCGGAGTCCCAAACGATCGCGCGCGGCAGACCCTCGAGGATTCACGCCTCGGCGCCCTACGTCGCCCGCCGATCTCGCGGGTGCCCTGTTGCGCTCCCCATCAACGCCGGCGCGAGGTCGTGACGGACGCCGGGACCGGGGCCGCGCAGGACGCCCCCGCCGCGCCGGTCACAACAGCTGCGGCAGCTCGAACCAGAAGGTGGTGCCGACCCCGACCTCGCTGTCGAAGCCGATGCGCCCGCCGTGCTCCTCGACGATGCGCTTGGCGATGGCGAGGCCGAGCCCGGTCCCGGGCCGCTTCTTGCCGTCCCCGGCCACCGTCGTCGCGAACTTCTCGAAGATGTGCGCCCGGAACGCGACCGGGATCCCGGGCCCGTCGTCGGCCACCGACACCCGCACGCACCCCGCGTCCACGGCCGTGACCGAGACCCGCGCCGTCCCGCCGGCCGGCGAGTACTTCACCGCGTTCGACACCAGGTTCGTCACCACCTGGCCGAGGCGCCGCGCGTCGCCCCGCACCCGCGCCTCACTCCCCGACGCCGCGAACGCGAGCGCGACGTCGAACCGCGCCCCGTAGCCCCGGTTCGCCTCGACCGCCTCCCGCACGAGCGGCACCAGCCCCACCGCCTCGGTGTCGTACTCGAGCCCCCCCGACTCGAGCTTCGCGAGGTCGAGCAGGTCGTTCACGAGCCCCAACAGGCGCTCGCCATTGTGCACCGCAATATCAACGAGCTTGATAGCGGCCGGAGCGACCTCCCCGCCGACCCCTCCCTGCACCAGTTTGAGCGAGCCCAAGATAGATGTTACCGGGGTTCTCAGCTCGTGGTTCACCGTCGACACGAGCTCGTCCTTCATCCGCTCGACCGCCTTCCGCACTGCAATATCGCGGAACACGCAGTTCTCGAAGACGCCGACGCCGGTCGCCATCGAGGTGACCGTGACCTCCACCGGCAGCAGCGCTCCGCCGGGCAGCGCCGCGACCTCCTCCCGGGCGGTGGCGCCTCGCCGCTCCAGCGCGCGCGCGGTCTCCGGGACCCCCGCCGCCCACGCCGGCACGAGCTCCTTGACGGGCCGCCCCACCGCGGAGACGGAGCGGCGCATGAACAGCGTCTCGGCCGCGGGGTTCATCCAGGTCACGGCCCCGGCCTGGTCCACCGTCACGATGGCGTCGCCGACGTTGTCGATGACCTGCTGAAAGTGCGCCAGCGCGTCGCGCTCGGCGGCGAGGACCCGCTCGCGCTCCGCCAGCGCCTCCCGCTCGCGCCGCGCGAGCCGCCACCGCACGCCGAGCTCGGTCGCCCCGAGCGCGACGATCCCGAGGGGCACCGCCACCGTCTCGAGGAGCCACCCCGGCCCGATCGCCGCCCCGACCACCGCCGCGAAGTGTATGGCGAGCGCCGCGGCACCTCCCGCCAGCACCCGCGCGGGCCGCGGCCGCCGCGTCAGAAACCACGCCAGGAGCCCCAGCGCGAGCAGCGTCTCGAGGATGGACACGACGTGGGCCGCTCCGCCCGCGACGAGGAAGCTCCCCTGGATCAGGTTCTCCGTCGCCGTCGCGTGGACCACCACGCCGGGGGTGCGGTGGCCGATGGGCGTGCGCAGCTGGTCCTCGATGCCCAGCGCCGTCGCGCCGACGAACACGATCTTGCCGGCGAGCAGCGACGCGTCCGGGCCGCTGTCGGCCGGCGTCAGCAGCAGATCCGAGAACCCCAGCTGCAGAAACGGTCGGTCGCTGGGGCGAAAGCGCAGATACGGCGCCGCCCCGTCGTGCTCGAGCGCCCGGTCGACCAGCCCCCGCCCGACCGCCTCGTCGTCCGCCGCCGACATCGCCGCCGCCAGGGCCAGCGACGGGTACACCGCGTCTCCGACTCCCACCGCGTAAGGGTAGCGCCGAACGCTGCCGTCGCTGTCGACCAGCACGTTCATCGCGCCGCTCGTCAGGGCCGCAACGGTCAGCCGCGGGTGCCCGGTGACCACGTCCGTCGCGGTCAGCGCGAGCCCGTAGCGCCCGTGGGCGACGCTCGGGATGCGCCGCGGCGCGTCGGGCGCCACCGGGCCGACGTTCGCGGTGAAGAACGCACCCAGGACGACGTTGCCCGCCTCGGCGACGGCCTGTGACAGCTGCAGATCGGCGTCGAGGCGCTCGAGCTCGTCGTCGATGAAGTCCGCGAGGCGCTCGCCCGCCTCGGTCTCGGTGAGCCCGAGCTCGCGGACCTTGTCGAGCACGCGCTCGCCGAGGGGGAGCGCGCTGGCCTCGTTGGGCTGGTCGAAGACGACGTCGAGCACCACGAGCCGCGGGCGCCAGGCTTGGATGCGGCGCAGAAAGCGCGCCCAGGTCGCGCGAGAGAGCGGCCAGCGCTCGCCGAGGTCGTCGAGGGAGCGGTCGTCGACCCGGACCACCACGATGTCGTCGCTGACCGGCCGGGGGGGCAGCGCCGGCCGTAGGAGCCGGTCGTAGACCCAGTCGTCGGCGCGACCCAGGGGCCCCTCGCCGGTCGGGCCGAGCGCGACGAGCGCGGCGAACACCGCCACCAGCGCCGCCCGAGCGCCGACCGAGCCCGCGAGCCAGCGCCCCAGGCGCGCGCGCACCGTCGCGGTCACGGGGGTCACCGCGCGAACGCGTAGATCTTGGACGGGAAGCCGACGAAGCCGTCCGGGTCGACCGCGCGGACGCGCCAGAACCAGCGCCCGCGGGCGAGGTCGGCCGGCAGGACCGTGCGCTCGCCGCGGGCGACCAGGATCCGGAGCTGGTCAGTGAAGGCCGCGTCCCGGGCCAGCAGCACCTCGTAGCGCGCGGCGCCGGCCACCGCCTGCCAGCTCAGCGCCTCGCCGGAGGCGAGCGGCCCGTGGAGCGCGGTGAGCGGGCGCGGGGCGGTCAGCAGGTCCCGCGGCGGCTCGGGGACCCCGCCGGTGGCGGCCCGCGAGCCCTTGCCCCCGCTGACGCGCACCTCGCCGCCGTCGCTCGCGAGGGCCACCCCGCCTCCGAGGGTCTCCACGCGCGAGCCGTCGACGCGGCGCGGCGCGGCGCCGGGGGCGGCCGCCGTGGGGGCGTCCGGTGAGCTCGCGGGCACGACGACGACGCGGAACTCGGTCCCGCGGACGCCGGCGATGGCGGCCGGGGTGACGACGTCGAAGGTGCCCGCGGCGGGCTTGGCGACGACCTCGGCGTTGCCCTCGAAGAGCTCGATCCGCACCGTGCGCTCGGCGCCGCGGTCACCGACGGCGCGCAGGACACGGATGAGCGAGCCGGGGGCGACCCAGAGCTGGCTGCCGTCGGCGAGCCGGACCACGGCGACCCCGCCGGGCTCCGTCCGGAGGAGCTCGGAGGCGCCGAGGAGCTGCCCCACGCGGGCCGGAGCGAGCGCGTTGGCGTCGTAGCCGGTGCGGACGCCGCCGCCGGCGAAGACGAGCTGCGCGACCGGCCGCTGCGCGCGGCGCTCGACGTAGACGATCTGGATGCTCGCCGGCTCCCCGACCCGCGGGCGCGGCGCCACGGCCGACACCCGGGTCGCGCCGAGGGTGGCGCCGAGGCGCTTGGCGACGATCTCCGCGAGGACGAGGGGGTCGAAGCCGCCGCGGTCCTGCTCCGGGATCCGCGCCGCCACCGTGATGGCGCGGATGGTCGGCCGCTCGGCCAGGCGCGCGGCCAGCCCGTCGAGGCAACCCTCCCACACGGGCGACGCCAGCGCCGCGGCGTCCACCGGCAGCGGGACCCCGAGGCGGACCTGCCCATCGGTTAGGCGGACGCCGCCGCACGGCTCGACGGCGCCGGCGGGGGACGCGAGGAGCGCGACGCCGATCAGGGTCGCGAGGGCTCGGAGGGAGAGACGGATACCGCTAGCCTCCTGCGGGGGTGAGGCGCGTCACCGAGCATTCCCCGGCGGCAGGGCGAGTTCAAGGATCGTCAACTCGACCCGCCGGTTGAGACGGCGCCCATGCGGCGTCGTATTGGGCGCGATCGGGCTTCCCTCTCCGTAACCGGCGGCGGTCAGGCGATCGGGGGCGATGCCGCGGCCGATGAGGTAGTCGCGCACGGCGCCGGCGCGCTGCTCGGACAGCACCTGGTTGATGCGGTCGCTGCCCGCGCTGTCGGTGTGGCCCGCGACCTCGAGGCGCAGGATCTCCGGGTGGGCGTAGAGGACGGCGGCGAGCGAGTCGAGCAGCGCGTCGCTGCGGTGGTCGAGGGTCGCGCTGCCGGGGAGGAAACGGACGGTGTCGCCGAGCACGATGCCGCGGGTGGTGACGGTCATCGTGGCGACGTCGGGGCAGCCGTCCTCGTCCTCGAAGCCGTTGACCACCTCGGCCGAACGCGGGCATGCGTCGTCGCCGTCGAGGACGCCGTCCTGGTCGTTGTCGGGCTCGGGGCAGCCGTCGCCGTCCTCGAAGCCGTCGCGGTCCTCGGCCTCCTCCGGGCAGGCGTCGATGTCGTCGTCGAGGCCGTCGTGATCGGCGTCCCCGGGGGCGACGAGGGCGACGCGGCCGCCGTCACCGAAGGCGGGGAACGCGGGCTTGTGGTCGGGGCAGCCGTCGCCGTCCTCGAAGCCGTTGCGGTTCTCGGGCTCGTTGGGGCACAGGTCCGCGTCGTCGTCGAGCCCGTCGCCGTCGTTGTCGAGGTCCGCGCAGTCGTCGTCGTCCTCCCAGCCGTCGTCGTCCTCGGGGCCGGTGGCGCAGCGCCCGGGCCGGTAGCGCACGCTGCCGAAGGCGCGCCACTGGGGCACCCCGACGCCCGTGCCGATCCCGAGCCCGAAGCCGAGCCCGAGCTCGAGCCCGCTGACCCCGCGCCACGCGTAGCCGGCGCGCACCTCCACGCCGCGCTCCTCGGCCCCCGGGTCGGTGAGCCCGACGAACCCGGCGACCTCGCCGCGCACCGCGTGCTCGGCCGCGACGCTGGCGGGGGTGAGCTCGACGCCGAGCGCCGCGAGCAGAGCGTCGTCGAGGACCAGCGGGCCGAGGCTGCGGCGCGCGCGGAAGGCGACCCCGACGTTGCCGACGAGGCGCAGCACCGGGCTGACGTAGGCGTCGATGACCGCGGTGGGCGTGACGGTCGGGCCGTCGTGACCGGCGAAGGAGCCGCCCGTCGGCAGCGCGACCGTCAAGTCGAGCGCCAGCGCCAGCCCGCGGGTCGGGTCCGGCAGCCGCAGCTTGGCCGAGAGCCGCAGGTCGCCCACGGCGGTGGAGTGGTCGGGCACGTCATCGAACGCCGGCAGCAGCGCGGCGCCGTCGCCGAGCGCGGTCGACGGGACGACCGGGAGCGCCACGCCGAGCTCGAACCACGGGCTCACCGCCAACGCCGCGAGCACGTCGATGTCGACCTGTTGCTGCACGACGACACCCTCGATCCCGCTCGGGCGGAGGGTGATCTGAAACAGCCGGGCCGCCGTGCCCACGGTCAGCCCGAGGGACGGGGTCCAGGCCGGCGCGAGGCGACCGCCCCGCAGCCCGAGGAAGTCGGTGGCCCCCGGGCCGGGGCGGAACAGCACCAGGTCGAGCTGATCGGGGCGCGTCAGCTCGCCGGCCCCGGCGGGCGCGGCGAGCGTCAGGCAGAGGACGGCGAGGAGCGCGGCGACGGCGCGCGCTCCCCACCGACCAGGCAGTTCAAGCCGAAGCGAGGCGCCGCAGGACCGTGTGCAAGATGCCACCATTGCGGTAGTACTCGACCTCTACCGGCGTGTCGATGCGGACCTTGGCCGTGAAGCGCTTCTCCCCCCCGTCCGGCGCGGTCGCGGTGACGGTCACGTCGCTCAGCGGCTCGAGCCCGTCGTCGACCGGGATCGCGAAGGTCTCGTGGCCGGTCAGCCCGAGGCTGGCGGCGGTCTGCCCCGCGGTGAACTGGAGCGGCAGCACGCCCATCCCGATCAGGTTCGAGCGGTGGATGCGCTCGTAGCTCTCGGCGATGACGGCCTTGACGCCGAGCAGGTAGGTCCCCTTGGCGGCCCAGTCGCGGCTCGACCCCATGCCGTAGTCCTTGCCGGCGAGGACGACGAGCGGGACGCCGTGCTTCTGGTACTTCACCGCCGCGTCGTAGATGAACGCGACGGCCCCGTGCTTGGGGGCGACGTCGGAGTCGTAGGTGAGCCCGGGGAACGGGCCGGCCGGGTCGGCGTCGGGCCCGAGGTAGGTCGTGTAGCCGCCCTCGGTGCCGGGGGCGAGGCGGTTCTTGATGCGGATGTTGCCGAAGGTGCCGCGGGTCATGACGCGGTCGTTGCCGCGGCGGCTCCCGAAGCTGTTCCAGTCCTTCTTCGCGACGCCGTGCCCCTCGAGGTAGCGCGCGGCGGGGCTCCCCGGGGGGATGGCGCCGGCGGGCGAGATGTGGTCGGTCGTCACCGAGTCGCCGAGCAGGGCCAGCGCGCGGGCGCCGACGATCGGGGCGATGGGCTTCACCTCCGGGCTCATGCCGACGAAGAACGGCGGCTCCTGCACGTAGGTCGAGGCGTCGTTCCAGGCGTAAACGGCCGAGGCCTCGGCCGACAGGGCCTGCCACTCCGGCGGGCCCAGGTAGACGTTGGCGTACTGCGCGACGAACTGCTCGCGGGTGACCGAGGTCAGCATCAGCTCGGCGATCTCGTGGTTGGTCGGCCAGATGTCGGCGAGGGTGACGGGCTCGCCGTCCTTGTCCTCGCCGATGGCGTCCTTGTAGGGGTTCCAGTCGACCGTGCCGGCGATGGCGTAGGCGACGACGAGCGGGGGCGAGGCCAGGTAGTTGGCGCGGGTCTGCGGCGAGACGCGCCCCTCGAAGTTGCGGTTGCCGGAGAGCACCGAGGCGACGTTGAGATCGCCCTCCTTGATGGCGGCGATGATCGGGTCGGAGAGCGGCCCGGAGTTGCCGATGCAGGTCGTGCAGCCGTAGCCGACGGTGTAGAAGCCCACGGCCTCGAGGTCCGCGAGGAGGCCGGCGCGCTGCAGGTAGTCGGTGACGACGCGGGAGCCGGGGGCGAGCGAGGTCTTGACCCAGGGCTTGGCGACGAGGCCGAGGGCGCGCGCCTTCTTCGCGACCAGGCCGGCCGCGATCATCACGGCGGGGTTCGAGGTGTTGGTGCAGGAGGTGATGGCGGCGATGACGACGGCGCCGTCCTGGAGATCGAAGCTCTCGCCCTTGTAGGTCGTGGCGACGGCGGACGGGACCTCGCGCTTGAACTCGCCGGCGAGGAGCGCCTGCCAGCCCTTCTTCATGTCGCGCAGGGTGATGCGGTCCTGGGGGCGCTTGGGGCCGGCCAGCGACGGCTGGACGTCGTCGAGGTCGAGGGAGAGGTTCGAGGTGTAGGTGATCTTGCGCGCGTCGTCGCGCCACAGCCCCTGGCGCTTGCAGTACTTCTCGACCAGCTCGACCTGCTCGGGGGCGCGGCCGGAGAGGCGGAGGTAGTCGAGGGTCTTGTCGTCGACCGGGAAGAAGCCGATGGTCGCGCCGTACTCGGGGGCCATGTTGGCGATGGTCGCGCGGTCGGCGAGGCTGAGCTGGCCGACGCCCTCGCCGTAGAACTCGACGAACTTCTCGACGACCCCGTGCTTGCGCAGCATCTGGGTGACGGTGAGGACGACGTCGGTCGCGGTCGTGCCCTCCTTGAGCCCGCCGGTGAGCTCGAAGCCGACGACCTCGGGGAGCTTCATGTAGATCGGTTGCCCGAGCATGCAGGCCTCGGCCTCGATGCCGCCCACGCCCCAGCCGACGACGCCGAGGCCGTTGATCATGGTGGTGTGCGAGTCGGTGCCGACGAGGCTGTCGGGCAGCGCGACCTGCTCGCCGTCGCGCTCCTCGGTCAGCACGCCGCCGGCGAGGTACTCGAGGTTGACCTGGTGGACGATGCCGGTGGCGGGCGGGACGACGCTGAAGTTCGACAGCGACTGCTGGCCCCACTTGAGGAACTCGTAGCGCTCCTGGTTGCGCTCGAACTCGAGGCGGGTGTTGGTCGCCATCGCCTCGGCGGTGCCGTAGGCGTCGACCTGGACCGAGTGGTCGATGACGAGGTCGGCGCGGATGAGCGGGTTGACCTTGGCGGTGTCCCCGCCGAGGCGCTGCATCGCGCTGCGCAGCGCGGCGAAGTCGACGATGGCCGGCACGCCGGTGAAGTCCTGGAGCACGACGCGGCCGGGCTTGAAGGCGATCTCCTGCTCGGTGACGTTCTTGGCGTCGTAGCCGGCGAGCGCCTTCACGTGGTCCTCGGTGACGATGTAGCCGTCGTAGTTGCGCACGCAGGACTCGAGCAGGACCTTGATCGAGTACGGCAGCGCGTCGATGTCGCCGAGGCCGGTGAGCGCCGTGATGTTGTACATCGAGAGCGTGCCGCCGGCGGTGATGAGGCGGGTCTTCGTGCCGAAGTGGTCTTGCGGTGCCATCGTGAGGTCTCCTTCGCGGGTTTGCGAGCGGACCCTAGACCCGGAGTCCGCATAAAGGAAGTTGATTCATTCTATCCACCCGATAGAATGCAGTTATGGACATCGGACCGCTGCAGAGCTTCCTCATCATCGCCGAGGAGGGGCACATGACCCGCGCGGCGCAGCGCCTGCACCTGACGCAGCCGGCGGTCAGCGCGCAGCTCAAGCGCCTCGAGGAGGAGCTCGGGCAGGCGCTGTTCCACCGGACGCCGAAGGGGCTGGTGCTGACCCAGGCGGGGACGGTGTTTCGAGGCTACGTCGAGGACGCGCTGAGGCGCCTCGACGACGGCGCGGAGGCGCTGGCGCGGCTCGCGGGGCTCGAGCAGGGGACGCTGTCGATCGGGGGCGGGGCGACGGCGACGACGTACCTGTTGCCGGCGCTGCTGGGGCGCTTCCATGAGCGCCACCCGGCGATCCGCATCTTCATCCGCGAGCAGGGCAGCCGGGGCGTGGTCGACGCGGTGCTGGCTGGGCAGCTCGACCTCGGCGTAGTGACGCTGCCGGTCGAGGAGGCGGGCGCGCGGCTCACGGTGACCCCGTGGGTCGAGGACGAGCTGCGCCTCATCGTGCCGCCGGGGCATCGGCTGGCGGGGCGGCGGACCTTCCGCTGGGGAGACCTGGCCGGGATCGGCCTGGTGCTGTTCGAGGCCAACACGAGCGTGCGCAACCTCATCGACGGGCGCCTGGCGGAGTCCGGGACGCCGGTCGAGATCGTGATGGAGTTGCGCTCGATCGAGTCGATCAAGGAGATGGTCGCGCAGGGCATCGGCGCGGCCTTCGTGAGCCGCTACGCTCTGCGCGGGCGCGAGGAGGGCGCGCGCTGCGCGGACGGGCCGCTCGCTCGGACCCTCGGCGTCGTGCACCGGGCGGACCGTCGCCTCGGCGCCGCGGCGGGCGCGTTCCTCGACGAGATGCGGGCGATGGAGACCCCGCGCGGGGCGCGCGACGGCGCAGGCTCACAGGCTCAATAGTCCTCGCCGCCGCGACCGCGTCCGCGTCCGCCGTGACGGCCGCGGCCGCCGCCACCACCACCATCGCGCCCATAACCACCGCCGCCGCTGTCA
>PHBI01000163.1 GCA_002841945.1 Deltaproteobacteria bacterium HGW-Deltaproteobacteria-14 | reverse complement strand
TTGCGCAGCGTCCATCCCTGCCGGTCCGTGAGGTGGAAGGCCACGCGCCAGGGGATCCCCAGCAGGCGCTTCGCCCTGTACGTGTCGCCGACGTTGAGCCACAGGGAGCCGGTGGGCTTGAGCACGCGGCGCAGCTCCGCCGTGACGTCCGCGAGGGCCGCTACGTAGTCCTGCCAGCGGGCCTCGGCGCCCAGGCCGCCGCTCTCGTAGCGCCGGTGGCCGAAGTACGGCGGGCTGGTGAGGCAGCAGTCCACCGAGGCGGCGGGGAGCAGACCGAGCGTCCCGGCGGCGTCGCCGCGCAGGAACAGGGGCCTGTCGTCGCCGGCGGCGAGGTGGGCGGCGACGCGCTCGACCCGGTCGCCCCGGGGATCCCTCACGCCAACGGCAAGGTGGTGAACGGGCGCGCGCTGGAGCGCCTGCGCCACACGCTGGTGGTGTCGCTGGTGATGAAGCGTACGCGGGACGGCAAGGCCGAGGAGGAGACGCTGCTCCAGGTGCCGGTGGCGCTGGACGCGGCGGCGTGGTCGCCGATCGAGCTGACCATCCGACCCGAGCCGACCAAGCTCGGCGTGACCCCGGCGCAGGGGCGCAAGGACCCGAAGGCGCTGGCGGCGCGGCTGGCGAAGGCGCCGATCCTGCGCGGCTCGCTGCTCGTCGGCGGCGAGCGCCACGGCGCCGCGGGCTTCGACCGCGACGGCGTCCGCTACGACGTGGGCGCGGACGGCGAGGTCGGCGGCCCGTCCCAGCTCGGGGCGGCCCTCGGCGGGGCGTTCGGCGGCTTCGGCGGCTTCGGCGGCGGCGGCAAGCCGAAGGCCGAGGCCGGGGCCAAGCTGGCGCTCGTCGCTGTGGTGCTGCGGGTCGAGGTGCGCGGCCCGGGCGAGGCCAACAACCCCGAGCGCGTCCACGAGCGGGTGCTGGTCACGGCGGCCCCCGACGAGCTGCCGGTGGTGCGGGTGTCGCTCCTCGCCGAGAACCTCGCCCTGGTGCCCGGCGAGCGCGAGCTCAGCACGGTGCGGGCGCTGCTCGCGACGAAGCCGGCGCTGGACGCGCTGGTCGCTGGCGACGAGGGCGCCGCCGACAAGCTCGCGGCGCCGAGCGAGCCGGCCCCGACGCTGCTGCGCTACGCCGACCTGCGGCGCCGGGTCCAGGCGCAGCTGGCCGCGGGCGGCGCCGGGCTGCACTTCCGCGAGCGGACGGGGCTCGTGGCGATGATCGAGCGCCTCGTGACCACCCCCGATGGCGAGCTGGTGGCGCAGCGCCGCTTCGACATCCTCGCCAACCCGGTGGCCTACGTGACGCCCAAGGGCGAGCTCGACGCGGCCGCCGCGGTCGCGCAGGGGGTCGCCGACACGGCGCTCGAGGCGGCGCTGCTCGGGCCGAGGACGGCGGGGGACCGGCGGGGGACCGCGTGGGCGCTGCTCGCGGACGCGGCGGGGGCGCCGAAGGTGACCAAGGATCGCGGGGTGCTGAAGGTCGCCTGGTCGGACGCCGCGTGGTGGAGCGTCGACCCGCGCAGCGGCGCCGCGGTCGGGCGCGTGCCCGGCGGCGGCGGCCAGGCGATGGTCGAGTACGCCAAGAAGGTGTCGGAGACGGTGTGCAACTGGGGCTGGGTGCTGGCGATCTTCGCGTCCGCCTACCCCGAGAACCCCTATCACGTCGGCGACGCGAGCACCTTTGTGTCGCGTTTCTGCTCGGTCCTGACCGGCACCGAGGTGCAGCAGGCGGAGAGCGAGCACATCGGCGAGATCTCGAACGCGCTCTGGAAGGTCGCCATCCCGGCGATGATCGGCCTGCCGGCCAAGAAGTAGCGCGCGGGTGCGGGCGGTATCCCCAGAAGGGGGACCGCCCGCACCCGCGTCGTCGACAAGGGCGAGCTCAGTAGGCGGCCGGTGCACACGTGATCCCGTACCCGATGATGCAGAACGGCACGGAGTTGAAGGTGTGCGGGCAGTGGTTGCCGTGCTGCTCGTACAGCGAGCGGGTGAAGGGGCAGATCCCGGCCAGCCCCTGCTTCGCCACGCGCTTGGCCACCAGGTTCATCACCGCGTTGAACAGCCAGCCTTGCACGAGCGCGGCGTGCTCCACGGGGACGCCACCCTCGGCCGTCGTCAGCGGCTTCGCGCCGAGCAGCACGTCCGCGCCGGACGGCGCGGTGACCTGAAGGTCGTACGTCCCCACCGGCAGGATCTGGATGAGCACGTTCTCCGACGGGTCGAGGCCGACGCTGCCGTCGTCCTTCGCCGTCAGGGTGCCGGCGGTGACGATCGACTCCTGCAGCACGTCGAAGCGGATCTTGCGCTGGGTGGTCGGCGGCACGCCGAGCTGAACCGCGTGGATCGGCTGGTCGGTGCCGTCGTCGAGGTAGGACTCCTGCACCACCTGCACCGGGCCGTCGGCCGGGCTCTGGTCGCGGACGTAGATCGCCTCGCCCGGCATCGGGATGCAGGCGCCACCCGCGGCGCTGGCCGCGAGCAGCGTGGACAGCAGCAGGCGACCGCGGAGGTGACGCCGCGTGGCCCAAGCGCCTGAGTGGAAGGACGAACGAGTAGCCATATCAAGCCTCCAAGGCTCTGAGTTGGAGGTGGGTCGCGTCGTGCGACAAACCTCGACCTCCATCTGGCCCGACCCGCGAGGCAAACCTCAAAGGAAATGGCAATAAACATGAACGCGCGACAACTGCTTGAAGTTAAAAACAAATACCGCGATCGCCCGCCGTGCCCGACGACGTTTCACGGAGATTCGACGCGTTTGTGTGTGAGATTGTGATGTGTCAAAACCAATTGTGTTTATTCGATTGTCTGGCGTTTGCTGGGACGAAAATCCTCGAAATCCTGATTTGCCAAATTTGGCACGGCATTTTGATTGGCAGGCGCGATTCCGTTCGGCTACCTTTCGACCGGCGGATGCGTCGCTCAGGGAGGGTGGGAGATGGCAGAGACCAAGAACAGGACACCGTTCGGCGACTGGGTCGTCGAGCGCCTCGCGGCGCTGGGGCTCGAGCCGGAGGCACTCAAGACGAAGCTCGGCTCGGACTACCTGCGCGACTGCGTCCTGTATCGCTACCCCCACGAGCGCTACCCGTTGCCTCGCACGATCGACGATCTGGCCGCGCTCCTGGAGGTGGCCGCCGCGGTCGTTCGCGCCCGCCTCGCGGGACAGCCGACGGACACCGGTCGCCCCGACGTCCGCGAGCGCCTCAGGCCGTGGGTCCCCCGCCTCGCGGCGCTGTTCGAGGGCCACGCCGAGGTGAAGACGCTGCTCGGCGAGGCGCTCCCCGAGGTCGTGACGTGGCCTGGCGCCCTCGATGAGGGCGTGACGACGCTGGCCGAGGAGATCCGCCCCAGCCTGGAGGTGAACCAGCCTCAGCTCCTCGTCGAGCCCGTCCTCGATTGGAGCCGCCGCCCGCTCATCCTGCGCGGCGTGTGCGTGGACTTCGCCATCGTCGCGGCGATGCGGCGCCTGCAGCGGCTCCCGGCCGTCCTCAGCGCCAGCGCCGTCGTGTGCACCGCCGATCCGGTGGGGCTCGTCCTTCACCGCCGCGCGAACCTCCCCCACACCACCTACGCGAACTGCCTTCACACTCTCGGCGGGGCCTTCCACCCCGACCTCGAGACGCTGGCAAGCGTCGGCACGGACCGCGACCTGCACGACACCCTCGTCCGCGAGGTCTTCGAAGAGAGCCGTCTCCGCGTCTCCCTCGACGGCAGCACCGGGCTCATGGTCGAGGAGCCGCGCACCGGCTTCATACAGCTCCTCGGTCTCGGCGTGACGGCGCCGCGCCCGCGCCCCGAGCTCAACGCCGAGGGCATGAGCGAGCTCGTCCGCCCCGAGCACCTCCTCGCGACCCTGCTGCGAGACCGCTGGGTCCCGACCGGGCGCCTCGCCGTCCTGCTGTGGCTGGCGGCCGGCGCCCCAGGGTTCCCCGAGGGCCCCATCTTCGGCGGCCTCACCGTGGACGAGGTCCTCGAGGAGGTCGTCGCCACCGCGCCCCTCGAGCACGTCGCTCCCTGACCGACCGGCGCCCCGCGGGCGGCGCAGCTCGGGCCATGCTCCCCCATGGTCCGCCGCGTCACCGCGCCGCTCAAACCCGTCGCGACCGCACCGCGGCGCCCTCGCGTGATGGCACAATGACGCCCGAAGATCCCGCCGGTGTGCGCCGCACCGCCCGGGAAAGGGCTTGCGTGGCCGGTCCGGACGGGTTACACGCGAAGCGACCAATCGGTCGGAGCCGCCACAGGCCTTTCGCGACGCCGCGAGATCGCGCCCGTCGCCACCACTCGGGGCCCCGACCTGCATCTGTAACGTTGCGGCGCACCACGGTGCGCATGCACGGAACTCACGGCTCGAAGCGGACTCGCTGTGCGACGCACCCAAGGCCCGCTCCAACCGGAGGCCCCATGAACGCGCTCCTCTCCCCGACCGACCCCACCCCTCGCACCGAGGCGATCGACGTCACGCTCCCCTGCGGCCAGGAGGTCGCGGCCGTCCTCGACTTCTACTCGGAGCGGGTCCGCTGCGACCACCCCGAGGCGACCGACGGGCTCGCGCTCGGCGACGCCCTGCGCGAGGAGGCCGAGGCCAACGGCAGCGGCCGCGTCGTCGTGCTGACCGGCGACCCCCTCGTCGCCGGGCTCGAGGCGTCGGGCTACACCTGCGAGGCGGTGATGCCCGGCTTCTACGGCGGCCACCAGGACTGCGCGGTGATGGGGCTGGCCCTCGACGCCCACCGCGAGGTGCTCGGCGACGCCGAGGCGGTCGCGCGGGTCGAGGCGATCCTCGAGGCCAAGCGCGGGACCAGCTCCGCCGCGACCGACGTGGAGACCTACCGCGCCGGGGTCGACGACGCGGACGCGATCGCCGCCCTCATCGCCGAGACCTTCTCGCAGTACCCGACGCCGAGCGGTGATCCGGACTACATCGCCCACGCCATCGCCGCCGGGACGCCGTTCCGCATGGTCGAGTCCGAGGGGCGCGTGGTCGCCTGCGCCAGCGCCGATCTCGTGCGCGACGCGCGCACCGCCGAGCTCACCGACTGCGCCACGCTGCCGAGCCACCGCGGGCAAGGGCTGATGCGCGCGCTTCTGTCCGATCTCATGGGCGATCTGGCGGAGATGGACTACCCGACCGCGTTCACCTTGGCCCGGGCCGTCGAACCGGGTATCAACGTGGCGTTTCAGCGGCTCGGTTTCGGGCTGCGCGGCCGCATGGTCCGCTCCTGCCGCATCGGCGGTGGGCTCGAGGACATGAACGTGTGGAGCCGTCACCTCGCCGCGTAACCCCTCGCGGAGACCGCCTTGGCTCACCTCCCGGTCCTCTTTCACAACGCCGTCGTCCACACCGTCGACGATCGTCGCCCGCGCGCGAGCTGGTTCACCGTCCTCGGCGGCAAGTTCCAGCGCGTCGGCGACGGCGAGCTCCCCGCCGCCTCGCGCCGGGTCGACCTGCGCGGCGCCGTCGTGGTCCCCGGCTTCGTGGACTCCCACGTCCACTTCTTCCAGACCGGCATCGATCAGCTGCAGATCGACCTCGGTGGCTCGCGCGACGTCGCCGAGATCCAGGCCCGACTCGTCGGCCACGCCCCGCCCGGCCGGCGCTCGTGGGTCTACGCCAACAGCTACGACGAGGACGCGCTGACCGCCGGTGGCCGCCTCACTCGGCTCGAGATCGACGCCGCGTTCCCCGCCCGCCCGGTGTGGGTCAACCGCGTCGACTACCACTCGGCGGTGGTCAACAGCGCCGGCCTCGCGCGCCTCGAGCTGCCGCCGCGCCTCAAGGGGGTCGTCACCGGCGGCGACGGCAAGCCGAACGGCATCCTGCGCAGCGAGGCGTATATGTACGCCAAGACGCGCATCTCCCGGACCTACACCGTCGAGCTCAAGGAGCGCGCCGTCCGGGCCGCCGTCGACGCCATGCTCCCGCGCGGCATCACCGCCGTCCACGCCCTCGAGGGGGGGCCGCTCTTCGGCGACGAGGGCGTGCAGGTCATGCTCAAGCAGATGGACCGCCTGCCCCTCGACGTCACGATGTTTCTCCAGGAGAAGAACCCGGTCTTCGCGACCCGCCTCGGCTTTCGCCACATGGGCGGCTGCCTGCTCATCGACGGCTCCATCGGCTCCTACACCGCCGCCCTCGACGCCCCGTACTCCGACACCACGAGCCCGTCGCGGGGCCAGCTCTACGAGACCGAGGGGACGCTGCGCAGCTTCGTCCGCGAGGTGCACGAGGCCGGCGCCCAGCTCGCCTTCCACGCCATCGGCCCGCGCGCCATCGAGGTGGTGCTCGACGCCTACGCCGGCGCCCTCGACCGCAGCCCGCGCTACGATCACCGCCACCGCATCGAGCACTTCGAGCTCGCGACCGACCGCCAGATCGCCCGCGCCGCCGAGCTCGGCCTGGTGCTCGCCATGCAGCCGAACTTCGAGGCGTACTGGGGCGGCCCCAGCGGGATGTACGCGACCCGCCTCGGCGAGCGCTGGCGTCAGACCAACCGCTTCCGCAGCGTGCTCCGCGCCGGGATCCCGCTGGCCGGTGGGTCGGACGCCAACGTGACCGAGGCCGACCCGCTGCGGGGGATGCATGCTGCGATGCACCATCCCAACCCCGACGAGCGCCTCACCGCGGCCGAGGCGCTGCGCATGATGACCCTCGACGCCGCCTACGCGGCCTTCAACGACGCCCGCCACGGCTCCATCGCCCCAGGCAAGGAGGCGAGCTTCGTGGTGCTGGACGCCGATCCGCTCACCGTCGCGCCCGACGCCGTCAAGGACATCGCGGTGACGGCCACCTGGTCCAAGGGGCGCCACGCCTGGTCAAGCGAGGCTCCCTCCCCGGCGGAGGCCTGACCGCGCGCTCACCGCCCACGGGTGAAAAGCAGCTATACAGGGTCGGGCGCCGCTGCCCGGGCGCGGCGGGCGCTGGGGGGCGCCCTCGGCGGCGATGACCCTGGCGGCGTCGGTGTGATCGGAGTATCGATCGCTGGTGGTCTGGAGTTTGCACTGCACACTCCCGTCAGCCACGACGAGGAGCCTCCAAATGCCCGTTCCCTCCCCCAATCGAGCCCTCCCTCGCTACGCCAGCGGCCTGCTCGCCGCGCTGCTGCTCGCGCCTGTCCCGCTGACGGGCTGCTTCTCGCCGATCGACGCGCTCGGCGTCGAGACCCTCGTGAAGAACAGCGAGGCCCTCGAGAAGGACCCCAACCTCGAGGACGACCGCATCGAGGACAAGCACCCGGCCTATGATCCCGCGATCACCGTGGTCGAGCAGCTCGGCGAGTGCGCCGTGACCCTCAACAAGACCGGCTCGGTGACGCGCCTCGACATCGTCCCCTTCGAGGGCAGCCTGAAGGCGCTCGACGGCGCCCTCTTCCCCACCCGCGCCGCGGCCCTCGCCGCCCTCGGCGACAGCGCCCCGGTGAAGCCCATCCCCTCGATGGAGGTCGTCAATGGCGCCGCCAAGCACGTCAACGACGCCGTCTACGCCCGGGTCGAGCTGACCCTCGAGGAGGGCGTGCAGGGCGCGCTCGTCGGCAAGCGCGAGGTCCTCACCGACCTGGCGACCGCCCTGGCCACCGCCCGCGAGGCGGCGACCGCGGCCCAGCGCGAGCACGTCGATCAGGCCCTCGTCCACGTCGCCGCGGCGCTCCACTACGTCGGTGCGGACCTCGCCGACGTCCTGCCCGCGGAGCTCGACGGCGCCGTCAGCGCGGCCGTCGCCCTGTTCGAGGCCAACCCCGGCGAGTCCCGCCCGATGGGCTTCTACGCCGGCGACCCCGCGCTCGAGGCGATCTTCCGCCAGGACCGCCTGCTCCAGAACGCTGGCGGCGACGCCCTCGGCATCCAGTTCGGCATGTTCGCCGCCATCGCCGTCGTCCTCGAGGCCGACCCGGACCTCGCCGCCGCCTACGAGCGCGTCCTCGACACCTACCGCGGGCTGACCAACCCCTACGTCGCCTACCCGCCGACCGCGCTCTTCGACGCCGTCGACGGCCTCGCCTCCCTCGACGACCTCGACGCCGTCAAGGCGGCGTTCCTCGCGACCCACCCGGAGCGCTTCCCGTGCCCCGAGGCCTACCCCTACCTCGCCGTCCTGCCCGCCTCGGCGAGCAAGGACACGCGCTTCTACAACCAGAGCTACTGCTACGCGCCGCCCCCGGCCGGCACGACCTTCATCGACGTCCTCATCGCCGCCATCCGCGACGGCAGCCTCGAACTGAGCCCCGACCCCGACAGCGGCTGGTACGACTACCAGCTCCACGCCCTCGAGACCCTGCTCCTGCCCGACCGCGGCCCGGAGAGCGACCACCTGCTGCTGACCTCGAGCTACAAGAAGAAGCTCCTCGACACCTTCAAGAGCATCATCACCCAGACCCGCGAGACCCACGCCAAGCAGCTGCTGAAGGGCGGTGCGGGCACCGCGGCGCCGGCGCCCATCGTCGAGGTCTCCCCGCAGTTCCCGGTCGAGCCCTTCCCGACCTACTACCTGCGCACCGCGCGCGGCTACCGCTTCGTCGCGACCTGGCTCCAGGGCGTCCTCGGCGACGACGCCATGGGGCAGCTCCTCGGCGACGCGCGCCAGGTGTCCGTCACCGCCGCCCTCGACGGGCTGACGCGCCGCTTCTACGGGCTCTACGCCGTGTCCGCCGCCAGCGTCGGCCTCGATCCCGTGGCCTCCCTGCTCGAGGACGAGCTCACCGCGGCCGAGCTCACCGCCGCCACCGACGACGCCCGCGCCTGGCTCGCCGGCTGGCGCGCCGACGCCGACGTCCGCGCCGACAGCCGCGTCATCGTCCCCGTCGCCGCCGACCCCGCGCGCGGCGAGCTCATCTACTGGGCCGTCGTCGGCGTCAAGGCCGTCAAGGTCGACGCCGCCTTCGTCGCCGGCTACGAGCCCGAGGTGATCGACACCGACTACTGCCAGTTCGCCGGCTACGCCCCCCAGAGCTACGCGCTGCTCGTCGAGGACATGGTCGAGGTGCGCCTGCGGGCCGACGCCGCGCCGCCGACCCGCCCCGAGCTCCGCGCCCTGTGCGACCAGCACGCCGGCGACCGAGCCGCCATCGTCCAGGCGCTGGAGGCGCTGTGATGGGCAAGCGCTGGACGGTCCTCGCGCTCGGCCTGCTCCTCGGCGGCTGCACCACGGCGCAGCTGCACACCGCACGCACCACCGCCGTCGGCGAGCTCGACGTGACCCTCGGGCTCGGCTACCTCCACAACGAGCTCATCGCCGAGCGCGGCGGGACCTCGGTCGAGAACGCCCCGCTGCACCTCGCGGCGCGGACCGGGCTCGGCGAGCGCGTGGACCTCGGCGTCCGCGCCATCCTCGGCGACGGCCTGCTCGTCGACACCCGGCTCGGGCTGCTCCCGCCGTCCTCACCCTGGCAGCTGTCGGTCGGCGTCGGCGTCGGCGTCGGCGGCTGGCTCGGCCAGGGGGGCGGCGTCTCCATCACCGCCCCGATCGTCGCGATGGCGTCCTATGACGTCGGCGACGTCCTGACGCCCTACGTCGGCCTGGGCTGGGCCTCGTGGTGGCACCTCGGCCACGAGCCGACCTTGGGCCAGGCCGGCGACACCTACGCCGCGCGGGCGGGCCACGGCGACGGGGTCGTCACCCTGCTCGTCGGCCTCGCGGTACACCTGTCGCCGACGCTGTCGATCCTCGTCGAGTACGACTACACCACCCAGGTCCTCGACGACCCGGGCGACTTCTTCAGCATGGTCGACTCCCACGTCTTCGCCGGCGCCGTCACGTTCTGACTCCGCGCGCTCAACGCGCGGCGGGCCAGGCGGTGGCGAAACCACCCCTCGTCGCGCCCGTGTGGCTCTGAGGCTATGGATTGATCAACGTTGATCAATTCATGGCCGCCGCCGCGGCGCCGTCCGCCGAGATGAAGCGCCCGAGGGTCGAGGCGACCGCCACCGCCGTGAGCGGCTTGGTGAGGACGCCGTCCATCCCGGCGGCGTAGCAGAGCTCGTGGTGCTGGGGCATCACGTGGGCGGTGACCGCGACGATGGGCACGGGGCCCCCGCGCCTAGCCGCGACGCCGCGCTCACGGGCGAGGCGCGTCACCGTGCCGCCGTCGAGGTCGGGCATCTCGCAGTCCATGAGCACCAGGTCGAACGACTCGGTCGCGAGGTTCGCCAGGGCGCTGCGACCGTCGCTGGCGAACGCCACGGCGCCGCCGAGCCCCGCGATCATGTGCTCGGCGATGGTGCGGTTGATGGCGTCGTCGTCGACCACCAGGACGCGCACGCCGGCGAACGGCCTGGGCGCGTCCATTCCGGTCGCCCGTGACGCCGCCCCGCGTCCCAGCACCCGCGACAGCGCCGGCACGACCCGGGAGCGTTGCAGCGGGCGCGGGAACACGCGGCATGCGGGACCCAGCGTCGGGGAGCCCACTCTGGAGGAGGCCCTCTCGAGGACCAGCGTCGGTGTAGCGCCGACCCACTCCTCCAGACAACCGCCAGCGGGCAGCCCCGCCGGATCGATGATGAAGGCGTCGACTCGCGGTCGCGCCGCCGTGAGCCCGGGGGGATCCACGCAGGTCGCCACGTCGGCCCCGGCGGCGGTCAGCCACGCGCTCAGCGCCTGGCGTTCGAGCGGCTGCGGGGCCAGGAGGGCGACCCGCACCCCGGCGAGCGCGGGCGCGGGCCGCGCCGCCGCAGCGTCGGGCACGGCGTGGCAGGGGACGCGCAGGGTGAAGCGGCTGCCCGCGCCGATCCGGCTCTCGACCTGGATGTCACCGCCCATCAGCGCCGCGAGCCGCGCCGAGATCGCGAGCCCGAGCCCGGTGCCCCGGATCTGCGTGGCCTCGCCAGCCTGCTCGAAGGCGTTGAAGATGATGGCGTGCTGCTCGACCGGGATCCCCACGCCCGTGTCGCGCACCTCGATGACCAGCTCGGGGCCGGCGTCGCCGCGCTGAACCGTGGCGTGGACCTCGATCTCGCCCCGGTCGGTGAACTTCACGGCGTTGCCCGCGAGGTTCGTCACGATCTGCCGCAACCTGATCGCGTCCCCGACGATCTGCGCCGGCAGATCGGCGGACGCGTGGCACACCAGGGTGACGTCCTTCTGGTCGGCCTGCACGCTCAGCAGCGTCGCGACGTCATCGAGCATCGCCTCGACCGACATCGGCGCCTCGGCCAGCACGATGCGGCCCGCCTCGATGCGCGCCATGTCGAGCACGTCGTTGAGCAGCGCCAGCAGCATCTCGCTCGAGGTGTGGGCGAGCCGCGCCAGGTGATGCTCGCGCGGGGGGAGGGCGGCGTTGCGCAGCAGCTCGGTCGCCCCGAGGACGCCGTTCATCGGGGTCCGGATCTCGTGGCTCATCCGCGTCAGGAACTCGCCCTTGGCGACGCTCGCCGCCTGGGCGTCCCGGGTCGCGCGCTCGAGGTCCTGGACCAGGGCGGCGTTGCGGAGCGACAGCACGAGCGCGTTCTCGAGGCTCTGACCGTGGACCATGCTGGTCTTGATCAGCACCACGATGTAGAGGCCGACCAGGGGACCGAGGGTCTCGGCGTGGCTCGCGAAGGAGGTGACCATCGCGACGCTCGTCAGCAAGAGGATGGGCATCGCGAACGCGAGAAAGACCGACAACACCTCGCCGAGGGTCGAGAGCCCACCGGCCGCGAGCCCGATCTCGACGATGATCAGGAAGACCTGGTGGGTGAACGGCAACACCGGCATCAGCAGCAGCGCCGCGATCCCCCAACCGACACCGGCCACCGCGGCCGAGACGAAGTAGCGCCGGCGCCAGCGGTCGAGCTCCCCGTCGCTCGGCTCCACGCGCCTGAACGACCGCAGCTGCAGCGGGCGCTCGAGGTAGGACAACACCACCACGAAGATGGGCGCGAAGCGCCACTTGTCGGGGACCTCGGACCACAGGACCGCGAGGGTCGCGACGGCCACGAGGAGGTTTCCGATCGTGCCGGTCAGCCCCTGCCGGTACAACGCGCGGGTCTGCCCGGCGCGGATGATCGCGCGGGGGATCGGGTCTGCGTCGGGACCTGGCCTGGGGTCAACGCTCGTCAAGGGCGGAGCAGCTCCTCGGTGTATACTCGAGCTGTGCGTTGTCGGATCTATTCGGCAAGCGGGCAAGGAGCTGAAACACAACCGGCGGTTCGGCCCACTTTCAGCCCGCCGCGGGCCTCCGAGGAGGCCCGCGGCGGGCCCGCGACGATGGCTACTGCCCCTTCAGCACGGTGTCGCAGAGGAAGAAGGTGTTGAGCTGCGCCTTGAGCTCACCACCGGCCTTCATCTTCTCCATGTCAGGGGCCTTCGGATCGAAGCCGGCGACCGTGTCGAGGCGCGCCATGTACTCGTCGAGCGGGGTGGGCGAGGCCTTGGCGGCCTTGCTCTTCTCGAGGTCCTGGCGGTCCTTCACGAGCACCTTGCAGTTGGCGACGTAGTCGGCCTTGTTGGCGTCGATCCAGGCCTGGCCGGCGGCGATGGCCCCGTCGGCCCCGGCCTTCTCGACGGCGGTCATGTAGGCCTCGATGGAGGCCTTGCGCTTGGCGAAGGAGCTGTCGCCGCCGCCGGCCGCGCTGCCCTTGCCGCAGGCCGGGGTGAACGCGAGGAGGGTGACGATGAGGAGGAGGGCGGTACGCATGCTGGGCTCCCGGTGGATGGAAAAAATGGATCCGAGCCGTTTTAGTTGTGTGACGGGAGAGGTCAAGTCGCGCGGCGCCGCCCTGGTCGGAGAGATGGCCTCGAGCGACCGCTGGCGATAGCATCGGGCGATGCTGGGACGCCACGACGATTGCGAGCCCCGCGGGGTGCGGCGGTGGCCGTGGGGGCTGGCGGCGGCGCTGGCGTCGATCGGCGGCGGCTGCGGCCCCCGGAAGGCGGAGATCGCGGCGAGCGTGCTCATCGCGGCGCCGTCCGCGCTGCTCCTCGGGTTTGGGCTGCTCGCCATCCTCTTCAGCCTCGAGCGCCGCCCGCCGCGTCTTCGGTGGCGGCTTTGGCCCGGGATCGTCGGCGTGGTGGCGACCGTGGCCCTGGCGATCTTGGCCGGCACCGGGCCCAATGGGGCCGAGGGTGCGCGGTGGCACATGGTCGCCCTCTACCTCTTCGGTTCCACCTATCTCACCCTGCTGCTCGCCCTGTGGGCCATCCTGCGCCTCGCGGGCGCCGCGTCGATCGCCTACGCCTGGTCCTGGCTGCCGCCGGCGGCGCTCCTGCTCACCCCCGCGGTGATGGTCATCGGCGGGGAGCCGCTCGGGGACTGGGTCGGAGACCTGTGGGTCTACCCGGGGTGGTTCGGTGTGCCGCCGCTCTCGCTGTTCGCGGTGGTGCTGGTCGTGCAGATCCTGGCCAACCGCGACCCCGTCGCGAGCGCGCTCGACGACGACGACGCGCTCGACGTCGGCTCGGAGGCGTAGGCCGCGGGCTCCCGTCAGGGGGCGAAGACGTCTCGCGACGACGGGTCCTTGGCCAGCTGCGCGGCGGCGTAGGAGCAGGTCGCGCCGAGCCGGGTCCCGGTCGCCCGCGCCCACGCGACGGTCGCGTCGAGGAGCTGGCGCGCGATCCCCAGGCCGCGGAGCGCGTCATCGACCTCGGTGTGGACGATGGTGACGCGATCCGGGGCGTCCCGCCGGTACTCCATCACGGCGAGCCGCGCTCCGTCCCGGGTGACGGTGAAGGCGCCGCGTCCGTGCGCCTCGCTGTGGGCGATGTCGATGGGGAGGCTCATGTGGCGTCGATAGCACGACCCGAGCGCGCGGGCACCGGTGGCGCGCCGGGAGCGCCGGGATTAGATTCGGCCCCATGAAGCTCACCGCTCACCGCGTCGCCGCCTCGCCCGCGGCCCTCATCGTGTTGGCCCTGCTCGCCTCTGCGGCGTGCGTGACGACCCGGGTGGCCGGCCCGGAGATCGCGCCGCCGCCGTTCACGGCCGAGCAGATCCGCGGGGCCACGGACCCAGGTCGCACCTACGTCTACCGCGTTCACCAAGGGGACGGGACGTCCGCGCTGCGGACGCTGACCTTCACCCGCGCGGACGAGGTGTCCGCGACGCTCCACGCGGCGACGACGACCCCCGACGGTGAGGCGCTCGACGAGCCGACCGATGAGGAGGTCACCTGGGACCAGCTGGTGGCCCACGCGGCGTGGCCGCGGGCGGCGACCGAGATCAGCGCGGCCCGGGTCGCCGTCCTGGCGGGCAGCTTCGACGCCAAGCTCTACACCGTGCGCGAGGTCGACGACGACGGCGCCGAGGTCGTGACCCGCGCCTGGTTCGCGACCGCGCTGCCGGGCGCGCCGGTCCGCTTCGAGCAGGTCCGGAGCGGCGTGACGCTGTTCACGATGGAGCTCGTCGAGCACCGCCCCGGCGCGCGCTAGGCCGCCGCGCTCGAGGGTGGCAGCGTTCCCCGGCGGGCTTCTCACCCAGGGGGGCGTCGGCTACTCGGGCGCCGGGCCCCGCTGACGTCGCCGCGATCGGCGTCGCCGCGGCTTCTGCTGCGGCTCGCCGGCGGTCTTCGGGGGGGCCTTGGCCGGCTCCGACGGGGGCGCCGCGGTCGCGCGCGGTGGGGCGCCCGGCGCCGGTGGGTTGGCTCCGGCTCCGCCGCCTCCGCCGCCCCGG
>PHBI01000162.1 GCA_002841945.1 Deltaproteobacteria bacterium HGW-Deltaproteobacteria-14 | reverse complement strand
CGCCCGGCGCGCCGTTGGCGTACTGCGCCCCCGAGAAGCCGGGGCCGGCGGCCCCACCGGCGCCGCCGACGCTGCCCGCGCCGCCGCCGCCGCCGCCGCCGCCGGCGAGCTTGTTCACGCCGTGCGCCTCGCCGCCGCCGCCGCCGCCGCCGCCGCCGCCGAAGATGTTGCCGGTGTTGGTGATCTCGAGGGGCACCGACGACTGGACCGCGGCACCCCCGGCCTGTCCCGGCCCCGCCGCCCACGAGTACGGGTAGGTGCGCGTGTCGACGCCGCCGCCCCGGCCTGCGTTGCCGCCGGCCCCGATGATGTTGCCGGCGTTGGTCAGCTCGATGACGGATCCGGCCGGCAGCGCGCCGGAGCTGAAGGCGGGGGTCGCCGCGCTCGCCGACGACACCGTCACGCCCGCGTTGATCGTCACGTAGATGCGGCGCGGGGTGGTCGGCGAACCCGCCTGGGTGAAGACGTCGTAGTTCTGGGTGTTCGCGCTGACCGTCAGCGACCCCGTGAGCAGCGTGCAGGAGAACCCGTCGCCGGAGTAGCCCGGGTCGCAGGCGCACGAGAACGACCCGGGCGTGTTGGTGCAGGTCGCGTTGGCGTCGCAGCCGCCGTTGTCGGTGAGGCACTCGTCGGTCTCGGCGCAGGTGACGCCGTCCCCCGTGTAGCCGTCGGGGCAGGTGCAGGTCCGGCCGCCGACCGTGTTGGCGCAGGTGGCGTCGACCGAGCAGCCGCCGTTGTCGGTCTGGCACTCGTCGACGTCGACGCAGGTCAAGCCGTCGCCGCTGAAGCCGCCCGGGCAGGCGCAGGTGCGGCCGCCGGCGACGTTGGTGCAGGTGGCGTCGGGCGCGCAGCCGCCGTTGTCGAGCAGCTGGCACTCGTCCACGTCGACGGGCGAGAGGCCCGGGGCGAGGGCGAAGCCGAAGGGCGGCAGCGCGGCGCCGCTCGTCCCGCTGTAGCGGGTGCGGACCATCCCGGTCCCGCCGAAGGTCAGGGGCTCGGAGGCGCAGGTGCCGAGCGGCACGTCCCAGTCGACGTAGGGGTAGACGGCGCCGGCGCTGACCGCGCCGCCCACGAAGCCGTCGAAGGCGTCGTTCGGGTTGTCGGCGGTCGCGCGGGTGCGGAGCGCGCAGGCGCCGATGGTGCCGTAGACGCCGAGCGCGACGTTCCAGTAGGCCTTGTGGGCCGCGCCGCCGCCGCTCTGCAGCAGCTCGTCGCCGCGATAGACGGCCACCTGGTAGAGGTAGGTGTCGGCCTCGGCCGGCGCCGGGTCGCTGACCGCCGGGCAGCCCGCCATGTCACCGGCGGTGCACTGATTGCCCGCCGCGGCGCCCCCCGGGCTGACGGTGAAGTCGGCCTCGAAGCCGCTGGCCGGGTCGGTGCAGTCGAACGCCAGCGGGTCCATGTAGAGCGTCGTCGCGTCGTCGCCGCCGGTGCCGGCGGTGCAGGCGAAGCCCAGGACCATGGTGCGCCCGCGCCCGGCGCCCGGCGTGAAGAGCAGCGCGATGTCCTCGCCGTCGTCGCAGGCGTCGTTGGTGTTGGCGTCGTCGCAGCAGTCGAACTTGGCCGAGCAGAAGACGTCGTTGAAGCTGACGGCGACGTCGAAGAAGCCCTGCTGCGCGGGGCGCATCAGCGCCACGTCGAACTGCACCGCGACGTCGCCGCCCTCGACGCAGATGACCTCGCGGGTGAGCGGGGCGGCGGTCGTCGGGTTCTCGAACGGCAGCGGCGTCCCGGTGACGGCGCCCGCGCCGGCGGTCGAGCCCTGGTTGAACGCCCCGGCGTCGCCGACCGCGGCGGCATAGGCGCCGACGACCCAGACGCGGACGGTGTTCGGGTTGGCCGCGGCGTCGCAGGTCCCGACGTAGCTCGCCGAGCCCGCGCCGTCGCCGTAGCCCGACGAGGAGAGGCGGCGCTGCCACACGGTCTCGGGGGTGGTCGCGCCGTTGACGACCTCGAGGTCCCACACGACGTCGCCGACGCCGGTGAGGTTCAGGGCGGCGACGTCGATGGCCAGCGTGGGCCCCACGGCGTCCACCGCGTCGGGGACGTCGGAGCAGCCCAGCACACCCAGGGTGGCCAGCAGATACCAGCTGGTCGACTTCATCGCTTGGGCTCCTTGAGCCGACAGCACGCTTGATTTTCGGTGAGGTCACGCGCCGACGAACGCTTGCGCTACGCGTCATAGTGTCATGCAGCGCAACCGGGCGGGTCAAATCAATTCACGATGAGGCCTTGGACGCGTCGGCCGGCTCCCATCGTGCACCGCAACACGCGCCGGGCGTCGTCCGGGGCGTCCAGGCGCGAGGCGGCGCCGGAGGGGGGGCGCCGCTGCGAAGCCGCGCCCCCGCCACGGCTCACGGTCCGTTGTTGTCGGCGCAGGCGGCGACCTGGCACGGGTCCACGCAGCAGCCCGCGACGGTGCCGGCGCCGAGCGAGTACGCCTGTGACGCGACGCCGTTGATCGTCACGACGACGTTGGAGCCGGTGCTGGTGATGGAGGCGCCCTCCATGGCGAGGGCCGGCACGGCCCCGCTGCAGTCCACCGTCGAGCTCACGTCCTCGGTCCCACAGTCGAGGTGATTGCCGAAGGTCATCCCGGAGGCGTCCGTGTACACCGTCTGGACGCCGCTGCCAGCCTCGTTCAGCGGGTGCTGGCCGCAGCTCAGGCCGTCGCCCTCGTTGAGGTTCACCGCGTACTCGATGAACGGGTACCACGTGTCCTGTGGGCTCTGCCCGTTGGAGAAGAGGTGGTCGCCGGCGGTGGCCGAGCCGTGGAAGACGCAGACGTTGCCGGCGGTCAGCTCGCTCTCGACGATCCCGAGCGCCGTCGTCCAGTAGACCTTGTTCATCTGCGGGAGCTGCTCGACACCCCAGTAGTTCGCGGTCTGGAAGAGCAGCGGGGGGTGTGCGCCGGCGTTGCCCGGGCCAGCGGCCGGCGACAGGGTGTAGGTCGACACCGGTACGCCGGCGTCGGCGTCCCGCTCGGCGACGCTGGCGTAGCAGTCGATCCGCATGTCGTTCATGTAGACGTGCGTGTCGCAGGTGTCGCCCGGACCGCTGGTGCAGGCGACGGCGGCGACGACGGTCGCGTCACGCGCGGCGCCATTGTAGAGGAGGTCGATGTCTTGGCCCTCGTCGTCGGCGCAGTCGAGCTTGGCCGAGCAGAAGATGTCCTCGAAGTTCACGGCGATGTCGAAGAAGCCCTGTTTGGCGTCGCGCATCACCGTCAGGTTGAAGACGACCGGCGTGTCTTGGTTCTCCGAGCACAGCGCCTGCTTGACGCAGCCGTCGGGAGCCGGGCAGGGGTTGTCCCACTCGGCCGCGGGGATCGACGTCGCGCCGCCGCCTTCGACGCAGCTGCCGCCGGCGCACAGGTCGGTCATGATCAGCCGGACGGAGTTCATGCGCTCGCCGCCCGGGCCATCGGCGTCGCAGGGGCCGACGTAGGCGATGGCGCCGAGGTTGTCACCGTACTGGTCGGCGCAGATGTGGCCCTCCGACCAGACGGTTTCGCCGCTGCTGGGGTCGGCGGCGTTGAAGACACCGACCGAGTAGCAGGCGTCGGTGACCCCGGGGAGCTCGAGCGGCGCGACCTCGAGGCCAAGGGCCGGACCCTTGACCCGACCGTCGGCGTCGTTGGCCTCCGAGCACCCCGTGACGAAGAGACACGCAGCGAGCAGCGCGCCACCAACCGTGTTGAATATGCGGTTCATTATGCGCACCATGCCGGGCCGATGAGGAGGTCACCGCTGTCGTCGGTTTCGCAATCGACGGACTCTTGGAGCACCGAGTTGCCCGCGCCGTCGTCGACGAGCTGCGCGGTGTAGGTGCAGCTGAAGGCGCCGATCAGGTGGCCCTCGTCGTCGTTCACCTCGCCGAAGAGCACCACCGTGTCGGCCGAGCACGTGGGGGAGGTGTGGGTCACCTCCCCCGTAGCGGGGTCACACGCGTCGGCGCTGCAGACGTCCCCGTCGTCGATGACCAGTGGGGTGCCGGGGGTGCAGGCGCCGTCCTGGCAGGTCTCGTCACCGTTGCAGACGTCGCCGTCGAGGCAGGCCGTGTCGTTGGCCAGCGCCGGGTTGTCGCACTCGCCCTGGGCCGTACACAGGTCGTCGGTACACGGGTTGCCGTCGACGCAGTCGCTGGCGTCAGCGCATGCCGTGACGAGCGGGCCGCACGCGACGGGGCCCCCGGACCCGGCGTTGACCATCATCTGGTCGAACGCCTCGGCGTTCGTGGCGGCGACGGCGGCGGCGGCCACCGGGTCATCGCCCGCGTTGCCGGTGATCCAGGAGTTGTCCATCAGGACGGCGAGGGCGCCCGCTCCGCCGACCATGTCCGCGCCGGCGAACACCGCGCCGGAGTCCATGGTCATGACCATGTTGGCCGCCGGACCGTTGACGATACCGCACGCCAGCTTGGGGGTGAAGTCGGTGTTCGGCGGCGCGCACGTCCCCCAACTGGCGTTCGGGGCGCACGTCAGACCCTGGACCTGACGGGACTCGACGGTCACCGTGGGGACGACGCGATCAGCGAGCACCGCGTTGATGACCTCGTTCACATAGCCGGGGTTGTCGTCGAGGCCGTAGTACTCGCTGATCAGCACCAGCTGTCCGCCCCCCGCCAGGTAGTTGATGAACTTGCTCGCAGGGAACCCATGGAGCGCGGGCTCGGTGACGGCGCCGATGATGTAGACGCGGTCGTAGTCGCTCAGGGTGACCGCGCTCCCGTCGATCTCGCCGAGGTTGACGATGTTGTGCCCGGTGCCCGCCAGCGCGTTGGCCAACAGCGGGCTGAGCGTGTCCGGCCCCGCCTCGAAGTCGACGACTCGGATGACCGCCACGTCGTCCGCCATCGCGACGCCGGGCGCGCTGGCAGCCAATGCGCATCCGAGCGCGGCCATGGCGCACAACGGACGCCGGGTGGACCCAAAGGGTAACGTTCGCATAGCGCTCCTCTCGAGCGACGTCGTGAGTACGCCGCGTGGCGAGACACAGCCAGCGACACGAGTCGTGTCACCAACGCTTGGAGATCTGGCTGGTCTGTCGTGGAACCGGCCCGCGGCCACGTCATGCACTGGATACGACGTGCGAACCTTGTTCAAAGGGTGGGGCGAGAACGTGCTTCAGCGCAACCGGCGGCGGCCACAAAAATTGCGTATGCTGCAACGCGATATATGCCGGTGAGAGTCGCGGGGCTGTTTCTTACAGCGCGTCCCACGACACCCCAAAAAACTCGCTTCGCTGCGTTCTGATCCGTCGAGATAGCGCGCTGAGCGACGGGTGGCGCACGCGCGATTTTGCCATGAGGGCGATCTTTGAGTGACACGCGCGCCGTCCTTGCACTCTCGCGCCCGCGCGGCTGACCCGAGCACGCCAGGGGCGCCTCGCGATCGGCGACCCTGGGTCGATCGGCGATCAGCTCAGCGCAGCGCACAAAACATCAGCCCCGTGGCGCGCCCTCGCCTGTCGGCACCAGCAGCAACTCTGGCGCACCTGCGCGCAGTTCGACGGCGCGGCCGCTGCGCGCGACGCTTGCTGTGCGCCGCACGCGGGGTATAGCGTCACCCACGGACGGCTTGCCTCGCGGCGTGTCCGCCCACCTCCCACGACGTCCCATCCCCCGCACCAGCCCGGCTGGACCCCAATCCGTGAGGCGAGATGCACCCTCTGCACCGCGACGGCCTCGGTCTCTTCCTGCTCGGACGCCTCAATCAGAGCTCGCTTCGCTGCGCTCTGACTGGGGTCCTCGTTGACGGATCCGGCCGCTTCGCGGCCTCCACCCGCCGCTCGCGCGGCGTGGACACCGGCCAAAAGTCCCGCTCTCCGGGACTGTGGATCGGTGTCCTGGGCCTGCTGGCGCTGACGCCCCTCGTCGCGTGCGGCAGCGACGCCGCCTCCGGCACCGCCACGCGCGTCTGCGAGACCGCCGTCGAGTGCCAGGGCCACGGCACCTGCGAGGCTGACGGCGACGGCACGGCCTGCGTCTGCGGCGCCGGCTGGACCGGCGACCACTGCGACCAGTGCGCCACCGGCTACCACACCGAGGGCGGCACCTGCGTCGTCAACGAGGTCTGCGCCGCCGACACCTGCGGCCCGGCCGGGGTCTGCACCGACGCCACCGGCGTCACGCACTGCACCTGCCTCCCGGGGTGGGCCGGCCCGGCCTGCAACGCCTGCGACACCGGCTACCACGACGACGGCGCCGGCGCCTGCGTCATCGACGAGGAGTGCAACAAGTCCAGCTGCGGCGACGGCGGCACCTGCCACGACGACCTCGGCTTCGTCTACTGCGAGTGCCTGCCCGGCTACGACGGGGCCGCCTGCGACCGCTGCGACGACGGCTACCACGCGGAAGGCGACGGCTGCGTCGCGGACCAGAGCTGCGACGACGACCCCTGCGGCGACCACGGCAGCTGCGACGCCGCGACCGGCGTGGTCCTCTGCACCTGTGACGCCGGCTGGGCCGGGGACCTCTGCGCCGAATGCTACCCGGGCTACCACGACCAGGACGGCGCCTGCGTCCTCGACGAGACCTGCAGCGAGACGACCTGCGCCGGGCACGGCACCTGCGCCGCCACCGCCGACGGCCTCGTCTGCACCTGCGCTCAGGGCTACACCGGCGTCGCGTGCACCGGCTGCGCGGTCGGCTACCACCGCGACGAGGGCGACCTCTGCGTGCCGAACGAGACCTGCGAGCTCGACGACCCGTGCAGCGAGCACGGCGTCTGCCAGGCCACCGGCGGCCTCGTGACGTGCGCGTGCGAGCTCGGCTGGACCGGCGCCTTCTGCCAGAAGTGCGCGCCCGGCTACCACCTCGACGGCCCGAGCGGCATGTGCCTGCTCGATCAGCAGTGCCTCCCGGCGACCTGCAGCAACCACGGCGACTGCGACGTCGCGTCCGGCGTCGTCACCTGCGCCTGCGCCGCGGGCTACACCGGCGACTGGTGCGAGGCGTGCGACGACGGCTACCACTGGGAGGCCGACAACGCCGAGCCCACCGGCGCCGGCGAGATCATCCTGCCGAACGCCGGCGCCTGTGTGGCCGACGCGTCCTGCGCCGAGGACAACCCCTGCGGCGCGCACGGCGCGTGCGACGACACCGGCGGCGTCATCGTCTGCACCTGCGCGATCGGCTGGACCGGCCCCAGCTGCGACGCGTGCTACCCCGGCTACCACCTCGTCGCCGGCGAGTGTACCCTCGACACGAGCTGCGGCCCCGCCACCTGCGCCGGCCACGGGACCTGCGAGGCGGGCGACGGCGGCGTCACCTGCGACTGCGACGAGGGCTACGCCGGCCCGTCCTGCGCCATGTGCGACGCCGACTTCCACCGCGACGCGACCGGCGCCTGCGTCCCCGATATGAGCTGCGCGGACGACGACCGCTGCGGCGACCACGGGACCTGTGACGACGCCGGCGGCGTCATCACCTGTAGCTGTGACCAGGGCTGGTTCGGTCCGACCTGCGCCGGCTGCGCCCCGGGCTTTCACGACGTCGACGGCGCCTGCGTCCTCGACCAGACCTGCCTGCCGTCGACCTGCGCCGGCGGCGGGACGTGCTCGATCGTGGCCGGCGTCGTCGTGTGCGACTGCCCCGACGGGCGGACCGGCGCCTTCTGCGAGAGCTGCGCCCCCGGCTACCACGGCAACGCCCAGCTGCAGTGCGTGCCCGACGAGAGCTGCGACGACGGCGCCCCCTGCGGCGACCACGGCGCCTGCTCGGACGCCACCGGGGTCGTCGTCTGCGCCTGCGACCCGGGCTACGGCGGCGCCGCGTGCGACGCCTGCGCCCCGGGCTTTCACGACGAAGGCGGCGCCTGCGTCCTCGACCAGTCGTGCCTGCCGTCCACCTGCTCGGGCGCCGGCACCTGCACCGTCACCGGCGGCGTCGTGACCTGCGCCTGCGACGACGGCTACGACGGCACCTACTGCGAGCTGTGCGCCCCGGGCTTTCACTTCGACCCGACCGGGAACTGCGTCGAGGGCACCGACACCGGCGCCGTCACCTTCGTCATCGTGCGCGACGCCGCGGGCGGGGCCGGCGACATCGCGGGCGACTACGCCCTCGTGGTCGGCGACGCGCGCACCTTCTACGCCGCCGGCTACGACGTCAGCTCCAACTACGTCGAGGACGTCGCGGTGATCTGGACCACCGGCGGCAGCCTCCCCCCCCACGAGGCCGGCCCGCAGCCGAGCTTCACCTTCACCGCGACCACCGCCGGCACCAGCGGCAAGGTCAGCGCCGCCGCCGCCGCCGGCAGCTTCACCGGCGACGACACCGGCACCATCACCGTCAGCGCCCCGCCCCCGGGCGAGCCGAGCGTCGCCCGCTCGACCATCACCGCCTCGCCGCCCACCATCGCCGCCGACGGCGCGAGCACCGCGACCGTCACCGTCACCGTGCGCGACGCCAACGGCACCGTCCTGGTCGACCCGCACACGGTCGCCATCATGACCACCGCTGGCGTCCTCGTCGGCGCCGTCGTCGACCACGGCAACGGCACCTACACCCAGAGCCTGCGCAGCTCCACGGTCGTCGGCACGGCCACCCTCACCGCGACCATCGACGCCCAGCTCATCGACGCCAGCGCGACCGTCACCTTCGCCGCGGCGACCGACATCATCGGCGCCGGCGTGACCACCCTGAACTGCGCCAACTACGCGGAGTACAAGGGGAAAAATATCATCATCCAGAACGGCACGCTGGTCGTCGACAGCCGCGGCTGCGCCCCGATGGAGCTCGGCACGGTCACGCTCCACAAGGTCGGGACCAGCCCCTGCGTCATGACCCACAGCGCCGCCACCGCGACCGACTGGCAGAAGATCGACCTGCGCGTCGTGAACCTGCGCATCGAGCCCGGCTGCAAGATCGACGTCACCGCCAAGGGCTTCCTCGGCGGCGCCGCCGGCGCACCCGCCCGCACCCAGGGGAACGCCGCCGAGGGCCCGATCACCAACGTCGGCGGCAGCCACGGCGGCCGCGGCAGCAACGCCGCGACCGACGCGCTGACCTACGGCGCCCTGCGCGACCCGGCCGACCCCGGCGCGGGCGGCGGCGCCTACAACAACAGCGCCACCTCGACCTACTTCGGCGGCGCCGGCGGCGGGCTCGTCCGCATCCAGGTCAACAGCGGCGGCTACGTCGTCAACGACGGCGGCATCTACGCCGACGGCGAGGCCCGGACCAGCCTCTACGGCAGCGGCGGCGCCGGCGGCGGCGTCTACCTCAACACCCCGCGCCTCCTCGGCGGCGGCCCCATCACCGTCAACGGCGGCGCCGCCCACGCGAGCCGCGGCTACGGCGGCGCCGGCGGGCGCGTCGCGCTCACCGGCCTCAGCGACCCCGGCGCGACCAGCGCCGCCTACGGCCCGACCGGCATCCTCGCCACCGTCGACGCCCACGGCGGCACCGGCATCGGCTCGGCGGGCGGCGCCGGGACGGTCTGGATCCGCTACCCGAGCGACGTCGAGGGGCGCCTCTTCGTCGCCAACGACGGGCTGCCCTCGGCCGACGGCTCGACCCCGCTGCTGTGCCTGCCCGAGGCCATCGTCGACGGCGTGGACGGCGTCGGCATCGACGACCTCGACGGCAACCTCCGCCCCGGGCTCTACGTGGGCGCTCGGATCAACGTCGACGTCGACGCCAACGCCACCGCCGGCTTCAGCGACGACCCGATCTTCGAGGTCGTCGGCAACTCCGCCTACCGCCTCGACCTCGGCGGCGACCCGAGCCTCGACACCCACATCGGCGCCACCTACCGCGGGGTCGAGGTGGTCGACCGCCTCGTCGTCGCCGGCGGCGCCCACCTCGACGCGCGCCGCTGCGACCTCTGGGTGAAGGCGGGCGGCGCGGTCACCGGCGCCGATCTCGTCGTCGACGGGCAGCTCGCGATCGGCCGCGCGGACCTCGGTCCCATCGAGCGCATCGCCGTCACCGGCGGCGGCCTCATCGTCACCGACCACCTCATCGGCTCGGGCGACGACGCCTTCCCGTTCGACCTCGCGCTGTCCGGCGGCGTCTCCAGCGTCCCGCACCCGACGCTGCAGACCCTGTCGATGACCGCCGGCGCGCAGCTCACCGCCACCGCCATCGACGTCGCCGCCGACGCCCTCATCAGCGCCGACAGCACCCTCACCGCGACCACCGTCACGGTCGGCGGCGACGCGACCGTCGAGGGCGGCAGCGACGTCACCGTCGAGACCTTCACCGCCACGGGCGTGCTGGTCGCGACCGGGACCGGGACGACCCTGACCCACCCCGCGACCGGGGTCGGGCCGACCGAGCGGCGCCTCGCCCTCAACGCCGGCACGCTCAACATCGAGGAGGGCGCGGTCATCGACGTGACCGCCAAGGGCTGGGCGGGCGGCACCAGCGCGCACGTCCCCGGCTACGCCCCGCTCTCGGCCCTCGAGCCCCCCCAGAGCTGCGGCGGCAGCCACGGCGGCAACAGCTACAGCGGCGCCTGCGCCGTGCCGACCTACGACTCGCTCTACCACCCGGTCCACAACGGCGCCGGCGGCGCGCGCTACAGCTCCGGCAACGGCGGCGCGGGCGGCGGCAGCGTCGCCATCCGGGCGACCCAGGTCGTGCACCTCAACGGGCAGATCCGCGCCAACGGCCAGAACGGCGTCAGCAACGTCGGCGCGGGCGGCGCCGGCGGATCCATCTACGTCACCGCGCCGGTCATCGACGGCGGCGGCGTCCTGCAGGCCTTCGGCGGCAACGGCCACAGCAGCTACGCCTACGGCGGCGGCGGCGGCATGATCGCCGTGGTCGCCACGACCGCGCTCCAGGGGGTGCTCGGCGACACCGGCGTCAACGGCGAGAACCAGCCGTGGACCGTCGTCAGCGTCTACGGCGGCGCCGGCCGCAGCGGCAACTACGCCGGCTCGGGCACGTTCTACCGGCGCGCCGGCGACGCCGACGGCGACCTGCTCGTCGACAACGCCGGCCACCCGAGCCACCCCGGCTCGACGCCGCTGGTGTTCCAGGGCTCGGGCGGCTACACCGCGCTCAGCGCCACGTCGATCACGGCGTCCACGGCCCTCGACACCGCCGGCGACAAGGTCGACTACTTCATAAACCCGAAGCTCGGCCAGGGGACCGCCAGCCTCGGCGACGACCACGTCTACCGGGTGGCGGCCACCGCCGGGCCGGTGCTGACCCTCGCCGGCGCCCCCGATCCGACCAGCTTCGCCACCGTCGGCGTCGACCAGTGGAGCGCCTTCTACCGCTTCGACAACCTCGAGGTCCGCGGGCGCGCCCGCATCTCCGCCGACGCCGAGCTGCGCGTCGACAGCGGCGACATCGCCTCGAACGACGCCGAGACGCTCCAGCTCCGGGGGACCCTCGAGGTGCGGACCCTCGATCTGAACGCCGTCACCGACGTCGTCCTCGTCGACAACGCCTACGGCGAGCTCGGCGCGACCTGGCTCATCCAGGGCGGCGTCGTCGACTACCCCTTCGTCTGGACCCTCAACGACGGCGTCCTCACGCTGCCCGAGCTCTTCGCGACGGCCGTCTCCGCGGACGGCGCCACGGTGACGGTCGGCGACGTCAGCGTCGACCAGGGGGTCAGCCTCGTCGGCGGCACGACGTTCGCGGCGGCCGACGTGCAGATCGCCGGGAACGCGACGTTTGCCGGCTCCGCCGTCACCGCGGACACCGTCAACATCGGCGGCAACGGGCTCATCTCCGGCGGCGCGACCGTGACCCTCGGCGACGCGCTGCTCCACGTCGACGGGACGCTGACCATCAGCGACACGAACACCGTGGTGACCCACGCGCCGACCGGCACCGGGCCTGAGCGCCACCTCCGCGTCGAGGCCAGCACCCTGTCGATGACGTCGAACGGGGCCATCGACGTGACCGCCAAGGGCTGGGCCGGCGGCACCAGCGCCCACGTCTCGGGCTATGCGCCGCTCTCGACCCTCGAGCCGCCCTCGAGCTGCGGCGGCAGCCACGGCGGCAACAGCTACAGCGGCGCCTGCGCCGTCCCGACCTACGACTCCATCTACCACCCGGTCCACAACGGCAGCGGCGGCGCCCGCTACAGCTCCGGCAACGGCGGGGCCGGCGGCGGCAGCGTGACCATCGTGGCGTCCAGCGCGGTGCACCTCAACGGCCACGTCCGGGCCAATGGGCAGAACGGCGTCAGCAACGTCGGCGCGGGCGGCGCCGGCGGGTCCATCTACGTCGAGGCGCCGGTCATCGACGGCGGCGGCGCGCTCCAGGCGTACGGCGGCAACGGCCACAGCAGCTACGCCTACGGCGGCGGCGGCGGCATGATCGCCCTGGTCGCGGCGAGCTCGCTGCAGGGCGTCCTCGGCGACACCGGGGTCGCCGGCGACAACCAGCCGTGGACCGTCGTCTCCATCTACGGCGGCGCCGGGCGCAGCGGCAACTACGCCGGCTCCGGCACCTTCTACCGCCGGGTCGGGGACGCCGACGGCGACCTGCTCGTCGACAACGCCGACCACCCGAGCCACCAGGGCTCGACGCCGCTGGTCTTTCAGGGCTTCGGCGGGCTCACCGCCATCGGCGCGACGTCGCTCGCCACCGGGCGCGCGCTCGACACCTTCGGCGTCGTGAACGACTACTTCGTCAACCCGAAGATCGGCCAGGGCACGGTCAGCCTCGGCGACGACCAGATCTACCGCGTCGTCGGCACCGACGGCACCACGCTGACCTTCACCGGGTCGCCCGACCCGTCCGGCTTCGCGGTGGCCGGCGTCGACCAGTGGACCGCCTTCTACCGCTTCGACAACCTCGAGGTGCGCGGCCGCGCCCAGGTCCTCGCCGACGCCGAGATGCGCGTCGTCAGCGGCGACATCTCGTCGCGCGACGCCACGAGCTTCCACCTGCGCGGCCGCCTCGACGTCCGCACCCTCGACCTCAACGACGTCACCACCATCGAGCTGGTGAGCGGCGGCCACGGCGAGCTCGCCCCGGGCAGCGTCGTCCGCGGCGAGGACACGGACTTCGCGTTCTCCTGGGTCCTCAACGACGGCGTCGTGACCAAGGAGTCGCTGGTCGGCAGCTCCATCACCGCGAGCGGGGCCACCGTGACCGTCGACACCCTCGACATCAGCGGCGACGCGAGCTTCAGCGGCGGCACCGTGACCACGGTCGACACGCTGCACGTCGGCGGCGACGCGACGTTCAGCGGCGGCGCGACGCTGACGGTGAACGACGAGCTCCTCAGGGTCGATGGCAGCCTGACCATCACCGACAGCGGCACGCTCATCACCCACGGCCCGACCGGGACCGGCCCCGAGAAGCACCTGCGCATCGAGACGGACACGCTCTCGATGAGCGCCAACGGCGCCATCGACGTCAGCGCCAAGGGCTGGGCCGGCGGCACCAGCGCGCACGTCCCCGGCTACGCGCCGCTGACGACCCTCGAGGCCCCCGGGAGCTGCGGCGGCAGCCACGGCGGGACGAGCTACAGCGGGGCGTGCGCCATCGCGACCTTCGACTCGATCTACCACCCGGTCCACAACGGCGGCGGCGGCGCCCGCTACAGCTCCGGCAACGGCGGCGCGGGCGGCGGCAGCGTCATGATCCACGCCGTCACCGCCGCGCACCTCAACGGTCAGATCCGCGCCAACGGCCAAAACGGCGTCAGCAACGTCGGCGCGGGCGGCGCGGGCGGCTCCATTTACGTCGAGGCGCCGACCATCGACGGCGGCGGCGCGCTCCAGGCCTACGGCGGCAACGGCCACAGCAGCTACGCCTACGGCGGCGGCGGCGGCATGATCGCCCTGGCCGCCTCGAGCTCCATCCAGGGCGTCCTCGGCGACACCGGCGCGAGCGGCGACAACCAGCCGTGGACCGTCGTCAGCGTCTACGGCGGCGCCGGCCGCAGCGGCAACTACGGCGGCTCGGGCACCTTCTACCGCCGGGTCGCCGATGCCGACGGCGACCTGCTCGTCGACAACGCCAACCACGTCAGCCACGCCGGCTCCACGCCGCTGGTCTTTCAGGGCTCGGGGACCTTCACCGGCGTCGACGCGACGACGCTCACCACGGGCACGGCGCTCGACATCTCGGGCGACAAGGACGACTACCTGGTCAACCCCAAGATCGGCCAGGGCACGCCGAGCCTCGGCGACGACCACGTCTACCGCATCACAAACACGTCGGGCACGACGCTGACGCTCTCCGGCACGCCCGATCCGTCGAGCTTCGCCAGCCCCGGCAGCGACCAGTGGACGGCGTTCTACCGCTTCGACAACCTCGAGGTGCGCGGCCGCGCCCAGGTCCTCGCCGACGCCGAGGTCCGGGTCGACAGCGGCGACATGGCCTCCGGCGACGCGGCCCACCTGCGCCTGCGCGGCGCCCTCGACGTGCGCACGCTGGACCTGGCCGCCGCCACGACCATCGAGCTGGTCGACAGCGCCTACGGCGCGCTCGCGGTCGACGCCCTCATCCGCGGCGACGCCAGCGACTACCCGTTCACCTGGGTCCTCAACGACGGCGTCCTGACCAAGGCCGACGTCGCCGCCGCCTCGGTCACCGCGGACGGCGCGACGCTGTCGCTCGGCACCCTCGAGGTCGACGGGGACGCGAGCTTCAGCGGCGGCACCGCGATCACGGTCGACACGCTGCACGTCGGCGGCGACGCGACGTTCAGCGGCGGCACGACGCTGACGGTGAACGACGAGCTGCTCGACGTCGACGGCAACCTGACCATCACCGATCCGGGCACGGTGGTCAGCCACGGCCCGACCGGCACCGGCCCCGAGCGGCACCTGCGCGTCGAGACGGGCACGCTCACGATGGCGTCGAGCGGCGCCATCGACGTGACGGCGAAGGGCTGGGCCGGCGGCACCAGCGCGCACGTCCCCGGCTACGCGCCGCTCGCGACCCTCGAGCCGCCCCAGAGCTGCGGCGGGACCCACGGCGGCAACAGCTACAGCGGGGCCTGCGCCCTGCCGGCCTTCGACTCGCTCTATCATCCGCGTCACAACGGCACCGGCGGCGCGCGCTACAGCTCCGGCGACGGCGGCGCGGGCGGCGGCAGCGTCGCGATCCTCGCGACCACGGCGGCGCACTTGAACGGCCAGATCCGCGCCAATGGGCAGAACGGCGTCAGCAACGTCGGCGCCGGCGGCGCGGGCGGGTCCATCTACGTCGAGGCGCCGGTCATCGACGGCGGCGGGCTCCTCCAGGCGTACGGCGGCAACGGCCACAGCAGCTACGCCTACGGCGGCGGCGGCGGCATGATCGCGGTCGCGGCGGGGAGCTCCCTCGGCGGCGTCCTTGGCGACAGCGGCGTGGCCGGCGACAACCAGCCGTGGACCGTCGTCAGCGTGTACGGCGGCGCGGGGCGGAGCGGCAATTACGCCGGCTCGGGCACTTTCTATCGCCGGGTCGGCGCGGCCGACGGCGACCTGCTCGTCGACAACGCCGACCACGCGACCCACGCCGGGTCGACGCCGCTGGTGTTTCAGGGCTCGGGCACGATGACCGCGCTCACGGCGACGTCGTTGACCGCCGCGGTGCTGTTCGACAGCGACGGCGCGAAGGTCGACTACCTGGTGAGCCCCAAGCTCGACGAGGGCGCGGCGACCCTGGCGGACGACCACGTCTACCGCATCACCGGCTCGGTCGGGAACGTCCTGACCTTCGTCGGCACGCCGAGCCCGACGACCTTCGCGAGCGCCGCCACCGACTACTGGACGGCGGCCTACCGCTTCGACAACCTCGAGGTCCGCGGCAAGGCCAGCCTGGCGGGCGACGTCGCGATGCGGGTGGCCAAGGGCGACATGGCGAGCCGCGACGCGGTGACCCTGAAGCTCGGCGGCGTGCTCGACGTGCGCACGCTGGACGTGGCCGGGGTGACGGACCTGACGGTCGGCGCCTTCGACGTGACGACGCTCATCGGCGGCGCCGGGGACGGCGAGGTCGACCCGCGCCTCGACTGGACCATCGGGGGCGACGTGACGCTGATGGATCTGCGCGCGCACGACCTGACGGTCTCGGCGGGCGCGCTGAACGTCTCGGACATCGACGCCGACGGGGTCGTCGCGCTGTCGAATACGACGGCGACCATCGACACGCTGACGAGCGCCGGCGCCGTCACCCTGACCGGCGTGACCGGGACGGTGGGCATGGTGAGCGCCGGCGACCTGACGCTCGCGGGGTCGACGACGCTGAACGTCACGGGGAACAGCGTCGACGTGGACGGGACGCTGTGGCTGACCGGGGCGGCGACGCTGACGCATCCTGCGTCTGCGGGGGCGGTGGTGCGCAAGCTCGAGATCACCGCGGCCGACCTGATCGTCGACGCGACGGCGAAGATCGACGTGACGGCGAAGGGGTGGCCGGGCGAGACGGGCACGACCACGGCGGCGCAGAGCTGGCCAAATGGCACTGGCACTTACGCGCCGTCGTATTTGACAGGCGGTTGTCACGGCGGGCTCGGCTGGATCTCGCCGAGCGGGACGGCGTGCATCGGCTACGGTCGCTTCGACGAGGCGACCTTCCCCGGCAGCGGCGGTGGGCGCTACGCGAGCTCGGCGAGCTACTACGGCGGCGCGGGCGGCGGCGTGGTGCGCGTCACGGCGACGGGGGCCATCGTCATCAACGGCGCGATTCGCGCCGACGGCGAGTACACGGCCGCGGGGCGCGGGGCGGGTGGCGGCGGCGGGGCGATCTCCCTGAGCGCGCCTGCGTTGACGGGCAACGGCACGGTCAGCGCGCGCGGCGGCGACGCGCACACCTCGTACGGTGCGGGCGGCGGCGGCGGCGGGCGCATCGTGGTGACCGGCTACGGGGCGGGGCTGGTGTCGGGGATCTTCGGGCCGACGGCGCCGTGGACCGGGATGACGGCGGCGGGTGGGGTGTCGGGGTCGCGGATCGGCGGCGCCGGGACGATCTTCATGCGGCCGGCGGGCTACAGCTACGGGACGCTCATCGTCGACAACGACG
>PHBI01000161.1 GCA_002841945.1 Deltaproteobacteria bacterium HGW-Deltaproteobacteria-14 | reverse complement strand
TGGCGCCGGGCCGCGTCCTGGCGCTGCTCGGGGCCAACCCGGACGCGGTCCTGTGGGAGGCCACGGCGGTGACGCTCCGCGCCTCCGAGCCTGACGCCGTCGCGCAGGTCGACGTCCGACTCGACGCCGCCGCGGTGACGGCCGCGCCGATCGACTCCCCGGACGGGCGGGTGTGGCGGGTGGACCTCGACCCGGTGGCGCTCGACAACGGCGCCCACCGCCTCGACGTCGAGCTCACCTATGGCGACGACGGCGCGGTCCTGGCGACCGCCCTCCCCTTCCGCGTGGCGTTCCCGACCTGGGCCGCCGACGTCACTCCGCTCTACGTGAAGCGCTGCTCGGCGTGCCACGACGCGGTCATCGGCGCCGCCACCGTCGTGCTCGAGGACATGAGCGCGTGGACCGCGCAGATCGAATGCATCCTCTGTCGGGTGTCCACCCCTTTCGATCCGGAGCGACCCGAGTGTATGCTGTGTGCAAGCGCCCCGAGCTCCATGCCGCCTACGGGTGCGCTCTTCGACAGCGAGGTCGAGCTCATTCGGCGCTGGAGCGCCGGCGGGTTGAGACAGGAGTGATCGCCATGCCTCGACGCGAACGCGACCTGCCCCTGCGGGTGGAGCGCCCCTCCCTGACGAACGCGCTCGCGGTGTTCGCGCTCGTCACCGGCCTGCCCGGGGCCGCGGGGGCGACGCAGCCCAACGCTGACCTCGTCTGCGAGGCGCCGGCGGCGGCGCTGGACAAGTACCACCTGCTGCGGGCCCTGAGCCTGGACCTGCGCGGGGAGCTCCCGAGCGAGGTGGAGTACGCGGCCCTCGACGAGGTCGATGGTGACGAGGTGCCCGAGGCGCTCGTCGACGACTGGCTCGCCTCCGACGCGTTCGTCGAGCGGGCCGTGCGCCTGCACCGTGATCTGCTGTGGAACAGCCTCGACAACGTCACGCTCGTGAACCCGCGCGGGATCATCCGGCAGACCGGCGGCGTCTGGTACCGCAGCGGGACCCAGGCGATCTTCTACCGCGGCGGCAACGTCCGCTGCAGCGACGCGCCGGCCGAGTACGCCGACGACGGCACGGTCGTCGCCTGGCCCCAGCCCGACGGGACGCGCCGCGAGGGCTGGGTCGAGCTGGCCCCGTTCTGGGCGCCGGCCACGCTGATCAAGGCCTGCGCCTTCGACGCACAGGACGCCGCTCTCTCGCCATCGGGCACGACCTGCGCCAGCAACGCCGGGCTCTCCGACGCCGACTGCGGGTGCGGGCCGGCGCTGCGCAACTGTATGCCCACCGGGGCCGCGAACCAGACCATCACCCGGGCGATGGGCGAGGACCTCGAGCGCCGAGTCCGCGACGTCATCGCCGGCGACGGCTCCTACCTCGAGCTGTTCACCTCGCGCACCGCCTGGGTCAATGGCCCGCTGGTTCACTACTGGCGCCACCTGCGGGCGTTCCCCCGGATGACGATGGACCCGGCGCCGCTCGAGGTCGACCGCCTGCCGGACCTCACCTGGGAGCAGGCGGACACCTGGGTGCCGGTCGAGATGGGCCCGGAGCAGGCGGGGCTCCTGACCAGCCCGGCCTATCTGCTGCGCTTCCAGACCAACCGCGCGCGGGCCAACCGCTTCTACAACGCCTTCCTGTGCCAGCCCTTCAACGCGCCGAGCGGCGGCCTGCCGGTCGCGAGCGCGGCGGCGCAGGTCGAGCCGGACCTACAGGTGCGCGACGGCTGCGACTACTGCCACGCCGTGCTCGAGCCCGCCGCGGCCCACTGGGGCCGGTGGGGCGAGCGTGGCGCGACGTTTCTGTCGCCGGAGACGACGCCCGCGTTCGACCCGTCTTGCGAGCTCTGCGCGACGACCGGGATCCCGTGCTCGTCCCGCTGCCGCACCTTCTACGTGACCGACGTCCTCGACGACAAGGCCGAGCCCTACGTCGGCTGGATGAACGCTTACCTCTTCCGCCGCCCCGAGCACGAGGCCTTCGTCGAGGACGGCCCGACCTACCTCGTCTACAAGACGGTCGTCGACGGGCGCTTCCCGGCGTGCGTCGCGCGGACGGCGGCGGAGCGGCTGCTCGGCCGCGACGTCGCCGCGGACGAGCAGCCGTGGCTCGACGGTCTCGCCCAGCGGTTCGTCGCGTCCGGATACCGCTACCGCGACGTGGTGCGGGCGGTGGTGATGAACCCGGCCTACCGGAGGGTGCGATGAGCAGCCGCGGCGTCGTGAACGCGCTTGCGTGGCGAGCAACCGCACTCCTGACGGTGACGGGCCTCTTGTGCGCTTGCGATTACGAGCCGCGAGTTGCGAAGACGGTGCTCCCGCCGACGACGCCGGCGAAGCGGCCGGTCGTGACCCCGGTGGAGGACCCGGATCCGACGGTGACCGACCCGGTCGTCGAGGCGCCCAGGCCCGTGGTCGTGGACCCGATCATGGTCCCCCCGGGCGACGACACCCCGGTGACCTTGACCCCGCCGGTGGAGCCGAGCGAGCTTCCGACGCGACCGCGACGGCGGATGGACATCGATCAGCTCGACCGCGCCATCGAGCAGGTGACCGGCGGCCTCGCGTGGACCGAGCTCCAGGGCGGGCGCGAGGTCAACCAATTCGAGACCCTGGCGCAGACCCTCGGCAAGCCCGACTTCGTCGAGACGACGCAAGAGGACCTGACGGCGTCGGCGCTGTTTCAGAAGTTCCTCAACGAGGCGGCGCGCACGGTGTGCGACCGGCTCGCGACGGCGGAGGCCGCCGGCGAGACCAGCGAGCCGGTCCTGTTTCGCTACGCGACCCCGACCGACACCGTCGCGTCGGCTCCCGACGCGGTCGACGCGAACCTGGCGGCGCTGCTCTTGCGCTTCCATGGCGCTCGGTTGAGCCCCGACGACCCGGCCTTCGAGCCGTGGCGCTGGCTCTTCGCGTCCGCGCTGCACGTGTCCGACGACCCGGTCGCCGCGTGGCGCACGGTCTGCGTCGGGCTCATCATCCACCCCGCCTTCTACACGTACTGAACGAGGTGACCATGGGCGGCGAGGGCATCTCACGGCGCGGAATACTGCGGGGCGGCGCGGCGCTGGCGCTGGGTGGCGCGGCCCTCGGTGGCGCCGGGACGCTGTCGCGGCTCGCGCGCGCGGCGGCCACACCGACCGACGGCGTCCCCGACCGGTACTACATCTTCTGCTACTTCGGGGGCGGCTGGGACATCCTGATGTCGCTCGACCCGCGCGATCCGGCCGTGTTCACAAACGGGAACATCGCCACGACGCGGATCCAGCCGAACTACGAGCAGGTGAGCGCCATCCCGGTCGCCACGCCCTACCAGGACGTCCTCGGCGACGGCTCGATGTTCCTCGGTCCGTTCATGGGCGAGCTCGCCGCGCAGGCCGACCGCCTGTGTGTCGTCCGCGGGCTGAGCATGGACACCGTCACCCACGAGGTCGGGCGCCGGCGCTTCTTGACCGGCAAGCCGCCGAGCGGCCTGACCGCGCGCGGCTCCTCGACCGACACCTGGTTCGCGTCGCAGCTCGGCGCGGCGGCCCCGGTCCCGAACCTGTCCATCCGGGTCGAGTCCTACAACACCGGAGACCTCCCGAACTATGCGACCGCGCTTCGGACCAACGGGATCGACGATCTCCTGCGGGTCCTGAAGCCCGCGGGCCCCACCCTCGGCAGCCTCGAGGAGCGCCAGCTCGATCTGCTGCTCGCCCACACGGCGGCCTGTCCCGAGGCCGAGCGCTCGGCGCTGTGGCGGTCCTCGGAGACCTCGCGCTCCAAAGCCCAGGAGATGGTCACCCAGGGGCTCTCGTCGCTCTTCGACTTCCGGGCCAGCACCCCGGAGATGCTGGCGCTCCGGGACCTGTACGGCATCGACGGGACGAGCGCGACGGCGCTGCGCTCGTCGGCGGCGATGGCGGCGATGGCGGCGACGGCCATCATGAGCGGCACCAGCCGGGCCGTCTCGGTGCAGATCGTCAGCCGCAGCCTCGACACGCACTTCACCAACTGGGCGACGGACCAAGGTCCGACCCAGGCCGAGGCCTTCACGGCGATCGCCAGGATGATGAACCACCTCGACGCGACGCCCCACCCGGACGGCTCGGGCGACTCCTGGCTCGACCGCACGGTGGTCGTCGGCTTCTCGGAGTTCAGCCGCACGCCGCTCATGAACGCGACCGGCGGGCGCGACCACGCGCTCGTGAACTGCTGCCTCCTCGCGGGCGGCAACATCGCCGGGGGCAAGGTCGTCGGCGCGTCCTCGAACATCGGGATGAACCCGCTCCCGGTGGATCTCGGGACCGGTGCGGCGTGTGCCCTCGACGCGCAGCTCGCGGTCGGCTGCCCGGAGGAGCCCGGCGTCGAGGTGATCCGCCCCGAGCACGTGCTCCAAGCGCTGTATCACGAGATCGGGATGACCGATGACCCGGCCGACCTGCGCGTCGCGCCGCTCGACGCCATCTTCCGGGGCTGATGAGGGGACGGGCGCGCCCCGACGCCTCGCAACAAACGCCCCCGAGAAAGCAAAAACCCCCGTCAGGATAACCTGACGGGGGTTTTCTTGTTGCACTGCGAAACGGAGGGGGTGAGCGCGGCTCACCCCCTCCGCTTCACCGTGTCAGTTTCGCCACCGCCTGGGGTGCGGAGCGCAGCGCCCGGGTGTCGGTCGAAGACCTGCATCCTCCGCGGCCGACCGGCGGGGCCACTGCGTGTCCCCGTCGGTCGCCAGCTGCGGACTCCGGTCCGCGCCCTGCCGTTTCAGGTCAGTAAATGCCCTTCTGGTGCAGGCCATCCCAGAAGTACGTGCCCAGGGACTGCCGCAGGTAAGCCGGCACCGAGACGTACTGCTGGAGCTCGATGCACGCGCGGTTGGCGGCGCAGGTGCACTTCGAGCTGTCGGCCGCGTTGCAGCCGGCCTTGCCGTTCGGCTGGAGGAACCCGTCCACGACCGCCTCGATGGTCGGGTCCCAGCGGACGACCGGCTGACCGCTCGCCGGGTCGATCTGGGGGATGAACCAGTCGGGGGCGCCGTCGTTGTCGAGGTCCGGACCGGGATCGGTGACGTAGGCGAGCTCGAGGAGCTGGTTGGCGTACTCGAGGACGCGCGCCGCGATGCCCTTCTGGACGGTCTTTCCGAAGATGACCTCCTTGCCGAAGGTCTTGGCGACGTAGGTCTGGCCGACCGGGTTGTGGAACTCGATGCGGTTCGGGACGCCCGGATCCGTGTCGGAGCCGAGCTCCCAGATGCGCATCATGTCGAGCCAGTTCTGCATCTGGTTCTCGGGCAGGTAGATGAGCGTCCAGGCGATGAGGAACTTCTGCTGCTCCCAGCCGAGCTGCGGGTCGAGGATGGCGGTGTTGGCCGGCGCGTCGGCGTTGAGCGGATCGCTGTCGACGTTGCCGTACACGGTGCAGACGGTCGACGCGGCGCCCGGGAAGCAGCTCTCCACCTCGGGGCTCCACCAGGTCGTCCAGCCGATCGGGGCGGCGGGGAAGCCCTGCGCGTCCACGATCGGGCGGCCGTCGGAGGTCGCCTCGACGCGCGGGCCCTTGAGCTCGTCGTCGTTGGTGAGGTTGGTGGCGAGCCAGCGGCGGTAGCCCTCCGGGAAGAGGTCGGCCATCGACACCGAGCGGTAGCGTGCATCGTAGAAGTCGCCGCGGGAGGAGCTGATGAAGTTGTCGACCGACTCGGTCATCAGCATCGCCGTCCAGATCTTGTCGTAGTAGGAGCCGGCGTTGATGGTGAAGGAGCTGTCGTACTCGCCCTTGTTGTCGGCGAGCTGGTTCTCGAGCGGGCGGCCGCCGAAGCTCACGTCACCGAAGTAGCCGGTGCCGCCGTTGGGGACGCGGACGAGCGTCGCCGAGGGGGTACCCCAGGTGTCCTGATCCGAGCGGAGCACGCTGTCGCCATTGACGGCGTAGTGATTGCCCTCGGCCGGGCGCGCGGCCTGGCGGGCGAAGTGGTCGAAGCCAAGGCCCGCTGCGAGGATCTGGTCGTGGAACCAGAACGGAGCGACCTCGGGCCAGAAGTCGTCGAAGTTGTAGCCCTCGGCGACGGAGACGAACTTGTAGATGTTCGCGAAGAGGCCGAGGCCCTTGGCGGCGTCGCGGAGCTTCTCGTTGTACCGGCCGAGCGAACGAGCGGCGGCGCTGCGGACGCTGAAGTTCTGGCGGTTGCGCCGGTAGTTGTCCCAGATGTGGTAGATCTCCTGCTGGGTGATCTCGAAGTTGAAGAACTCGTAGGGATCCGCGCCGTTGTCGTGGCGGTACACCGAGAGGTTGCCGAGGTCGGCCCAGCTGTCGGTCGCGAAGCCGTAGGGGACGCGGATGCGGTTCTGGCTGTCGACGGCCGGGCCGCCACGGTAGAACGCGTTGCCGACCTCGGTCTCGGTCGGGTTGCGGAGGTCGTCCCAGCGGACGTAGTCGACCGGCTGGGTCTTGCAGCGGGTGTACTTGCCGTCGACCTGCACGATGCGGGCGTCGAACAGCGGGCTCCACGCGCCCAGCTCGGCGTCGTTCCAGTTCGCCGGCTTCCAGTTGTTCGGATCGACCTCCTGGCAGTCCTTGATGAGGTCGAAGTTCTTCTGGAGCGCGGAGTAGTGGATGGAGTTCGCGCCGATCTGGAACTCGAGGCCGAGGATGCCGCCGAAGGTGTCCTCGATGCTGAGCATGCCCATGCCACGGGCGCCGGTGGAGACGTAGCTCGGGTCGCTGAAGACCGCGACCGAGTCCGAGTAGAACATGCGCGCGGCGGCGAAGTCCCACGCGCCGATGCCGATCATGTCCTGCGTCGCCTCACCGGCGTAGTCCATGATGGACGACTGCATGAACATGTAGATCATCTGGTCCGACTCGTCGTTGGTGATCGGGTCGTAGTAGCGCGGGCCGACGCAGTCCTTGCCGCGGGTCGTGAGCTCGGTGCACTCGGTGCTGACGGCGCCGTTGCGCGTACGGAGCTGCCAGTACTGGGGACGGTACGCGAAGGCGTCCGCGGAGCTGACGAAGTTGTGGCGCAGACCGATGGAGTGACCCATCTCGTGCACGATGACCGAGAAGTGGGCGCGCTGGGCGACGAGCGCACGCATCTTCTCCGCGCGCGCCTGCTGCTCGACCGGGGACTGGTTGGGGTCGAAGGCGCCGAACTTCTCCTGGAGGACCTTCGAGAGGCTCGGGATGCCGAGGGGCGCCGGCGCCTCGCTGAGCATGCACGCGCCGCGCTTGGCGAGGGCGAGCTCCTTCCAGCGCTGGATGTCGCGCTGCACCTGCGGGTTGCCGCCGCGCAGCGGGCTCGCGACGTTCATCACCTGGTCGTTGAGCGGCATCCCGGTGATCCCGTAGAGCTGCTGCATGTAGGTGTTCATCAGGGCGGCCTCGACCGGGGTGCCGATGGCGTTCTGACGGCGCGCGGCGTAGGACGCGGTGTTGACCGAGGGCGCCCCCATGGAGGCCTTGACGTCCTTGATCTGGTAGCGCAGGTCCTTGGCCAACTTCATCATCGGCGAGTCGTCCGGGATGCGCCGCTCTGAGACGCGCTCGGGGGTCGACTTGGTGAAGGCGGCCATGCGCTCGTCGAGCTGGTCGCGGGTCAGGCGCGGGAGCACGCCGTTGCTGTTGGCGGCCTCGCTGGCCTCGGCCCACTTGCGGATGTTCTCACCCTCGGTGATGTCGGCGTCGGTCAGCTCGCCCGCGATGTAGCGCGCGGTGTCGACGAGCCCCTGGCTCCAGAGGTCGTTGATGTAGGACCAGCAGTTGACGCTCGTCGAGATGGTCTCGCCGGTGAGCGGGTCGATCGCGTCCACCATGATGCCCCACGGGGACGGCGTCTGCGGCTCCTCGATGACGTTGACCTGGTGGTAGCGGATGTCGCCACGGCGCACGTTCAGCGCGGCGTCACAGGTCGTCGCCATGGCGGCGTCGGCCGGGTCAGCACAGGCCTGGGCGGTCATGCCGGCCGGGAGGCGGGGTCCACCACACTGCGCGGCGTCGTTCTCCTCGACCGGGCTGTGGCAGAGGACGACCATCTGGGGCATCTTCGCGATGGAGATGACACCCGAGGACACGCCGCGGGCCGCGCCCACGGAGTCTGCGAGGGCCGTGCAGGCCGCTTCGTCCTTGCCAAGCTCGGGGTGGCTCAGGCCGACGCGGCAGTCATCCACCTCACGAGCGAGGGCGACGGCGTCCTCGTTCTCGTCCTGCTGCCCGAAGTAGAGCTGGTGCTGGTTGGCGCAGTCGCTGCCGCCGGTCGCGACGCACTCGGTGTACTGAGCGGTCCGGACCGCCCCGCGCAGCGCGACGTCCCACTCATTAGCGGCCCACTCGGTGCCCTCGAAGAAGCGCTGGTCGCTCTTGTCGGTGTAGTACCAGACGACCGACTTTGGGGTCCGGAGGCGGAAGGGGAGCGTACACTTCTGCGTGAAGGTGTTGCACTTCGAGCCGCCCACGTTGGTCGCTGCGGTGACCGCGGCGCACTCGTCCTCGGTGCCGTCGCCGTCGACGTCGCGGTGCGGGTCGTCGCCGTAGGGGGTCGTGTGCGGGGTGAAGCACTCGACCGGGCCGGTCATGGTCGCGGGGTCGGCGTAGTAGTGGCTGCGCTCCCAGATGTCGTAGCGGTTGATGAAGCGGTGCCACTTGGTGTCGGTCATCCCGTAGTTGCGGGCGAAGCCAAAGCGGTCGTTGGTGAACGCCCCGTAGGCCTGGAAGCGGTACCCGTCCCAGTCCTGGGGGGCGTAGTCGTTCGGGACGATCTTGCGGAAGGCCTGGCGGATCGTGAGCTCGACCGGGTTGCAGTTACCCGCTGGCCAGCTGCCGCCCATGAAGTCGTTCTCGAGGAAGCAGGCGGGGAACGAGTCGATGCCCCAGCCGAAGCTCGACAGGTCGATCATCTGCGGGCGCGCGAACGCCTTGACGGTGACGTCGAAGTAGCCGTCCTCGGTGTCGAAGTACGGGTGGTTCTCGTCCGAGGGGTCGTTGACGTAGTACGCCATCGGCTCGTACTTGACGCCGCCGTACACGCCGAGCAGCGACAGCGTGTCGAAGTCGTAGGTGTCGGTCGCGAGGTTCTGCGACCAGTCGACGCGCATGTACTCACGCTCGTACCACGGGCGATCCGACTGGTTCTCGTCGAGGATGTTGAGCTTCTCGCCGGTCGTCGAGTTGTACGCCTGCGTGATGTCGAAGTGGCTGCGGATCGCGTAGATCCCGACGATCGTGCCGTCGGTGCTCGCGGGGCCGGCGCCCTTGCCGTCGCTGTCCTGGATGCGCTCGTAGGTCAGGCGGGCGATGAGGGCCTTCTCCGTGATGACGAACTTCACGCGGCTCAGGGGCTGCGCGTAGGTCGACGTGAAGAGGCCGTCCTGGCTGGCGCCGTAGCCGACGTCGATGAGCGTGCCCTGAGCGTAGAACTCCGGGTCGTCGCTCGTGTCGGTGAGACTGTCGCCGACGAAGAAGGACTTCTTGAGGGCGTCAGCTTGGACGCGGTTGATGGGCGCGCGCTCCTGGGCGCATCCGCCCAGGACCATGACCGCGAGCAGAGCCGCGGAAGCGAGACGTGTTGACATGGGGGGCAGCCTCCTAACGAGTGGCGGTCGCGACGAGATCGGCGACGTCGAGACGAAGATCGAGGTACAGCGCGGTGTAGCGATTGAAGAACGGAGCGTAGTTGGACGAGTCGGGAGCGAGCTGTGGGTTCACGGTCGTCGCGCCGAGGCTGACCGAGAGGTACGACAGCGGCGTGACGGTCACACCGATGTCGTAGACGAGGGCCGTCCGGGTGTCGGTCGAGGCCTGGGGCGTGAAGCTGACCTGCGGATCCTCGACGGCGTCGTAGAGGAAGCTCGTGAGGATCGAGAACGACGCGCCGAGGGACAGCCAGTCGGTGAACGACACGCCGACGTCGAAGGAGTTCGACAGGCGCCAGCTGGCGTTGCGCACGCCGTCGTTGAGGTAGCTGTCACAGCCGCCGACGGTGCCAACGCACCCCGGGATGACCGGCGACTCGGTCTCGCCCGTGGTGTAGCGGTGGAAGTTCTTGGTGAGGCGGATGCCGTAGCCGACGTCGAGCCCCTTGAGGACGTCGAAGTGCCGGCTCAGGCGCAACCCGGGGACGACGCCGAAGAGCAGGGTCTGCGCGTTGGCGATCTTGCTGGTCGGCAGGATGAAGTCGAGGGTCCCCGAGAGGTCGATGTCGGCCCCGGGGATCGTCGCCCACTTGCTGGCCCCGACGCGCAGGTCGAGGTTTCCGATCCAGGTCTCGCCGCGGTAGGTGCTCGAGTCGTCGTTGGTGATCTCGCGCGTGAAGTCGAGGCTCGCGCCGACATACAGGACGTCGCCGAACCAGTAGCGAGGGGCGAGCTCGAACGACATCGCCCAGGTCGGGTTGTAGGTGAGCTCGGCCGCCTTATCGAAGGAGATCGCGCTGACCGAGTTGCGATAGGTGAACGCCGACCCGCGGAACGGGTTCTTGGAGCCCTCGAGCGAGCCCTCGAGGCGCGTCTCACCGCCCGGGGGCTCGGCGGACGCCACCGTGGGCACGGCGATGGCTGCGATCAGCAAGGAGACGAGGAGTGCGCGCACGGGGGACCCTCCTGGGGTGGACTCGACCGGCGGAGCATAAGCCGAGGGGGTTGAACTCGGATAGTTCGCGAATCCGGTCAAGCCCTTTCGCGGTGGTTCAGAAAAGGGAACCCGCGGGAGCGCCCCTCTTGTGTTCCGTCGCTAGAGAACGCAAGACCCCGCCAGCCAGCGGCTGACGGGGTCTATTGTGCAATGCAACACGCTGCCGGGGCGGTGCGCCTGGGGCGGCACGTCCTGGCCTGAGAGGCGCGGACGTTGGCCCCCCGGCTCCCCCGCTACTGGTTCTTGTCCTCGAAAGCCTCGACGAACCAGAGCTGCGACGGTGCGCCCTTGGGGTCGTTGAGCGGGGCGGGCTGGCCGGTCACGTAGGGCACCGAGCAGCTGGTGTGGTGCACCTCCGCAACGCCGTTCAGCGTCAGCGTCGTCTTCGACTTGAGCGTGTCCTTGTTCGATGCCCGCGAGTCGATCGTCCACCCGTTCTGCGCGGTGGACGTGACCACCGCGCCGTTGGCGAGGCCGTTGAGGGTGTAGCTCGCGGTCGCGCCCGAGGAGGCCGTGATGCTGAGCGTCACGGTCCCGGTCAGCGTCGGCCCGGTGTAGCGGTAGAGGAAGCGCGCGATCTGGGTGGTGCACTCGTGGGGCGCGACGCAGGCGGGAGCGTCGCTGGCGGTGTTTGCGCACGTGCCATCGGTGCAGGTGTCGATGGTGCAGGCGTCACCGTCGTCGCATTCGGTGTCGCCCGCGCACAGCGCGGGGCACTGCTGCGGGACCCCGTACTCGCCGCCGCAGGAGCCCTTGTCTTCGCACGTCCCGCCGGAGCCGAGGCGGATCTTCTCAATCGTGTAGCGCACGACCGCCGGCTGTCCCAGGCTCAGCTCGGGCTGGTCCTTGCTCGGGTAGCCCGCCGCGTCGTAGTTCGCAGAGCAGGACACGTGGACCGTCATGTCGTGGATGATCGCGGTGTTCGAGGTCGAGACGCCGCAGCCGCTCCACCCGTCGGAGAACTCGAAGCACCAAGCCTTGTAGTCACCGCTGCCGAGAGTCGGGTCGACGTTGCCGCAACCGGCGGGGCCTTCGACGAAGGGATCGACCTCGTGAGTGCAGCCGACGGTCGGGTTGCAGCAGTCGATGGTGGTCGGATCGCCGTCGTCACAGGAGTCGCTGGTGAGCGACGAGTGGTAGTCGATGGCGGTGACGCCGAACGTGATGTAGCTGTTTCCGTTCGACGCCCCCACCTGCAGGCCGCAGTTGGTGTTGAAGGTCGCCTTGACGTACTCGGACGGGTGGTTGGCGCCCTGCACGGTGACGTAGATGGTGTCTACCCCGGCGAGGGACGGGACGCCGAAGCTCCCGTAGGTCGCGACCGTACCGCTAAAGAGGATGGGCCCAGAGGTGCTGTCGGCGCGCACCCGGATCGTCTCGTTGACGTCCCGGTTCGAGGCAGCCCCGGTGACCTTGAGGGTCAGGTTGTTGACCCCGTCGCACGTCTCCGTCATGCAGCTGTTGCAGGTCGGGTCGGGCTCGGAGACGCAGCCGAGCGCGCTGTCACAGGTGTCCACCGTGCAGGGGTCACCGTCGTCACAGCTCAGCTGGTCCACACCGGACATGCAGGTCCCGCCCGAGCAGACGTCGCCGAGAGTGCAGGCGTCACCGTCGTCGCAGCTCGCGCCCTCGGGGCAGCTGGAGCCTTCGCCGGGGCAGAAGACCAGGTTGTCGATGGCGCCCGACTCGGGGATCTGGACGAGCAGCGTGGTTACACCGCAGATCTCGCCCTCGACGCGCTGGAACGAGTTGTTGCCCTTGGCGGGGATCTCGAACTGGGCGGTCACGTCCCCGTTCGCACCGTAGGCGGAGACGGTCGCGGCGCGCTCGAGGTCGACGAGGTCGAGGGAGTACACGCAGGCCGGCTGGGCGAACTCGAAGTAGAAGCGCGCCCCCGTGACCGCGTCGTCCGGGTCGTCCACGAGGCCGTCGTTGTTGGCGTCCACGGTGTTCTCGGCCAGGATCATGAGGTTGTGCAGGGTCACGTTGTTGGGCCCGGCGCCGTTCAGAGCGCCGCCGCTACCCTGCCCGGGGCCACCGAAGTCGGAGTTGGGGGTGCCGAGGTCCCAGTCGCCGCCGGTCGGGTGATCCGAGTCGAAGGCGATGGCGCGCCCGTAGGTGCTGCCGCTGGTCCCCTTCTTCACCCGGATGATCACGCCCATGTCGCTGTAGACGCTCGCGAGGTTGGTTCCCGCCGGGATGGCGGTGCGATTCGCGTCGACGTCGAAGTCGAGGGTGTAGGGGCAGGTCGGAGCGCAGTTGGGGTCGACCACGTGGACGCAGCCCGAGGTGGGGTCGCAGCTGTCGATGGTGCAGCTGTCGCCGTCATCGCAGGACCCGACGTCGGTGTGGTCGAAGCGCAGCGACACGTCGGTGAGCTTGAAGGTGATGTAGCTGTTGCCATTCGAGACGCCGGCCGTCGTGGCGCAGCTGAGGTCGAAGGTCGCCTTCACGTACTCGCTCGGGTGGTAGTTGCCCTGCACCGAGACGAACAGCTTGGTCGTGCCCGCGGGGACCGACACGTCGAAGGAGCCGTAGGTCGGGACGCTCCCGCTCCACAAGATGGTCCCCGTCGAACTGTTGGCGCGAACGCGGATGGTCTCGTTGAGGTCGCGGTTGCTCGCGGCGGCGGTGACCTTGAGGGTCACGGCGGAGACGCCGGCGCAGGTGTCGACGAGGCAGCCGTCGCAGACCGGATCCGGCTCGTGGGAGCAGCCGACGGCGGGGTCGCAGCTGTCGATGGTGCAGTCGTCACCGTCGTCGCAGCTGGTGGAGCCGCCGACACACTGGCCGTCGACGCACTGGTCGCTCGCGCCGCAGGAGTACTGCGTCAGGTCCATGTTCAGGTCGCCGTGCGAGATGGCGCAGGTCTGCTGGCCCGCGACGTAGCGGGTGAAGTTCATCCAGGTCGCCCCGCCGAAGGCGCTGGTCTTGTCGTTGGCGCCCGCGCCGATCTGGAGGGGGTACTGGCTGTCGGCCGGGAACTGCTCGAAGGCGATGTACTCGTCCGTGTCCACCGAGCCCAGGCCACCCTCGACCATGTCGAAGTAGTCCCAGGTGGAGGTGAGCGCGGGGTCGCTCGAGCCCTTCGGGCCGCCGGAGCCGACGCCGGCGTCACCGGTGCCGCGCCAGACCCAGTGCATGTTGATGTAGTAGCGCTGCCCGAGGGGGCCGGTGCCGCCACCGAGGTCGGTGACCACCGCGTGGCCGGTGAGGCGGGCGCTGTCGTCGGCGAACCACACGAAGACCGCGTCCTGCTCGAGGGTCAGGCGGACCTGGTGGTTCGTGTTCCCATCGAAGAGACCGGGCAGCCAGAAGCCGTGCGGGGCGGTGCCGGCGCTGTAGTTGATGCCGTACCAGGCCTGACGAATCGGAGCTCCGAACTCGGTGCAGTCGTTGCAGCGGTTGCCGTCATCACACGAGGCGGTGTTGGTTTGCGTCGCACAATGGCCGGTCGCCGGATCGCAGTAGTCGTCGGTGCAGACGTTCCCGTCGTCGCAGCTGACAGCCTCGTTCACGCACTGACCGCCGGTGCAATGGTCGGTGGTGCAGAGATCGCCGTCGCTGCAGGAGTTCGTGTCGTCGACCGGGAAGCGACAGCCCTGCTGCGGGTCGCAGAGGTTGTCCGTGCAGGGGTTGCCGTCATCGCAGGTCAGCGCCTGGCTGCCGACGCACTGGCCCTGGACGCACTTGTCGTAGACCGTGCAGCGGTTGCCGTCGTCGCAGGCGCGCGTGTTGTTCTGGTGGACGCAGCCGCCGGCCTCCTCGCTGCAGACCTCATCGGTGCAGACGTTGTTGTCGCTCTGGCAGCTCGGCGGGGTCCCAGCGACGCACGCGCCGGTGGCGGCGTCGCAGGTCTCGGTGCCGTTGCAGACCAGGCCATCAGAGCAGGCCTTTGGAGTGTGGACGCAAGCGCCCGCCTCGCAGCTGTCGATGGTGCACGGGTCGTTGTCGTCGCAGTCGACCGGCTCGGTGGTGCACGCGCCGTCGACGCAGGCATCGGTGGTGCAGCCGTCGTGGTCGTCGCAGGTGATCGGCGTGAAGACGCACTCGCCGTCGACGCAGGCGTCGGTGGTGCAGGAGTCGCTGTCGTTGCAGGTGACCGGCGTGTAG
>PHBI01000160.1:6035-20746 GCA_002841945.1 Deltaproteobacteria bacterium HGW-Deltaproteobacteria-14 | reverse complement strand
GCACACCGGCGAGGTGCGGCCGGTCAAGGCTGCGGACACCGCCGAGGCCGGCGCCCCCGCGCTGATCCCCGACGCCGTCGCGGCGGCGCTCGACGGCGCGGCGCCCGGGTGCGTGGGGTTCGCCGCGGACGGGAGTCACGCGCTGATCCTCCTCGACTCGAAGGACAGCGACGGCCTGAGCCGCCGCGCGGTCTGGATCGGCCTCGGCGAGGAGCTGGCCGACGAGCTCTTCGTCGCGACGGACGAGGCGGGCGAGGACGCCGTGAAGAAGGTCCGCGAGGCCACCGCGAAGGCGCGCGCCGAGATCCTGGCCCTGACCGGCGGGGCCGTGCTCGTGCCGTGCCACATGGCGACGGCGGTGGACGGGCTGGCCACGGCGACGCCGCGCGGCGAGCGGGTCGAGGTGAGCGGCGGGGCCTCCCTCGTCGCGAGCAGCGGGGACCGCTCGATCACCCTCGACAGCGTCGACCCGCTCGACGACGAGGAGGGCACGACCATCGGGCTGCGCGCGCTGTACTGGGGCGACGACCCGCAGGGCAACGTGTTCGCCCTGGCGACCCGCGGCGTGGGCGCGCGCCCCGACGTACTCTTCCACGACATCGACGCCGTCGAGCTCGGGATCGCGCCGTGCCTGCCGCGCCCCACGGCGGCCCCCGTCGCCAGCGCTGGGGGCGCGCCCTTCGAGGTCGCGGATCCGCCGCACGAGGGCTGCGTCCTGATGACCAAGGACGGCGGCGCTGCGCTGTTCGTGACCTCCCGGACCGACGCCTTCGGCGAGGGCGGCGGCGACGACGGCGAGGGCGCGGAGACCCGTTCGGTCGAGTGGTTCGGCCCCGGCGCGCGCCCGAAGATCACGCTCGACTGCCTCGCCAGCGAGGACGAGTGCTCGGCCAAGGCCAAGGCCGCGGCCGCCGAGGTCGCCGCCAAGCAGGGCCTCGTGGCATGCCGTGAGCTGGGGCCGATCGTCGTCGATGGCCGCGAGGTCGGCACCCTCGTCGCGAAGGACGACCGGCTGTGGCTCGAGCGCGACGGCGCCGCGCCACGCTGGGTCGCGACCCTCGAGACGTCGGCCCACGACGGCGGCGACCACGAGAGCTTCGGATCCGCTTACCAGGGCGCGACCGGCGGCCCGGTCTTCGCGCTGATCTCCAACGAGGACACCGGCCTGCGCGAGGCCCGGGTGCGCGTCCTCGACGACGCGGCGCTCGGCTTCTGCCCGCCCGCCGCCGCTCCGGACGCCCCCGCGCCCGCTCCGGCCCCCACCGCGCCCGCTCCCGACGTTCCCGCGCCAGCGCCCGCGCCAGCGCTCGCTCCCGCGCCCGCTCCCGCACCCGCTCCCGCACCCGAGTAGCGTCGAAGAGGCGCTGAGCCAGGCAGCGCCTAGCTCCGGGCGAACACGACCCGGACCTCGGAGGTGTGGCGGCCGTCCGGCCCCCCGAGCCACAGGCCCGCGGGCTCGGGGAGCATCTCGATGAAGGCCAGCTCGGGCTCGCGCCGGGCCAGCCACAGCGCCATCTCCGCGGCGACCGGGTTGGCCCAGTCGACCAGCAGCGGCTTCGGCTCCGACGGCGCCTTGGTGAAGCAGAAGCGCGGCATCGCGCCCCCGGTCAACGCCGCCAGGCGTCGCAGCGCTTCTCCCAGGTCCGGGGCGCTCGCCCACGCCTCCGAGGGGACCCGGAAGCGGCGCCGCGCGACGACCACCTCGACGTCCGGCGGGCCGCCGCCCCACAAGAGGCGCGGCAGCTCCGCGGCGCCGCGCCAACCCGCCGCCGCCAGCCACGTGGCGACGTCGACGAGGCGCACCGGGTGGACCCGCGCGCTGAGCTGCACGAGCCGGCTGAAGCGCGACATCACGTTGGCCGCGCGCACGAGCGGCATCACCCCGCGGCGCACCCCGTCGTGGGTCTCGACCGTCAGCTCGAAGCCATCGGCGGTGGCGGCGATGCGCAGGTCCTCCATCGAGGCTCGGCGCTCGCGGGGGATCGAGGGGCGCCCATCGACCTCGAGCGCCACCTGCCCGAGATCCGGCTCGAAGGCCATGAACGAGCGGCGCTCGACCGCGGGCAGCGCGGGCAGCGCCGGGGCGCACAGGGCGGCGAGCCAGTCGCGGGTGTCCTGAAACACCACCTCGCCCCCGGGCGCCGCCGCGTAGAGCGCCGGGGTCAGGTAGGGCATGGCGTGGATGTCGCCCACCACGACCCGGAGCGGACCGCCCACCGCGCGCTGATCGCCGACGAGCAGGTCGGGGTTGGCGTAGGCCGCGCCGTCCGCCGCCGCGAGGTCGTCCCAGCGGGCCCGGACCGCGGCGAACGGCGCCGGATCGAGCCACAGCGGGCGGCCGAGCCCATGGGCGCCGACGTGCGCGTCGACCTGGACCCGGAAGGCGTCGCGCACCGCGCCGAGGTCGCGCCGGAGCTCGCGCGCGGCGGGAGGGGCGGCGAGCTGGACACGGACGCCGTCGCGGCGATGGGCGCGGTCGACCGCGGCGAAGGCGTGCTCACCCGGCCCGACCTCGCGGTCGAACCAAGCGCGGAAGGTGAGGCGATCGGCCAGAGTGTGGAGCGCGCAGAGCTGGACCAGCGGCGTCAGCGCCGTCTCGAGGGCGGCGGCGACCCCGGCCTCGAGGGCGACCGGCTCGCCGCTGCGATCGCCGACCTCGTGCATGATCGTGCGCGACGCGTAGAACTCGCCTGGCGTGCGCCGCGCAGCAACCTCGGCGCGCTCCTCGAACCCGGCCTCGAGCGCGTCGAAGTGTCCCCGGCGGCCGGTGGAGGCCGCGCCGGCGAAGGCATGGAGGCCCTGTTGCGCTGCAACAACGAAGGCCATCCAGTCTTTTTTTAAAGCGCCATTTGTCTGCCGCGCGATCGCAGCACGAACACCGTCCAGGGCGTCGACGGCGCCGGTCGCGATCTGGGCGGCGGACTCGAGCCCACCCTCTCTGAGGAGGGTCGTGACGGCGGCCGTGGCGGCGCTCGGGGAGCAGCCGGTGGTGGCGCTCACGGCGGCGGCGAGGGCGGCCTCGTCGAGCACGCCGTCGGCGAGCTGGGCGGTGGCCACGAAGGTCGCGCCGTCCCAGTGGTGGGGCGCGTCGCTCGCCGTGATCTGGGTCACGCGGTCAGGGTCGACCTGGACGTTGGGGCCGCGCCGGGGGTGGGTCAGCCAGCCGTCGGCGGTGGCCCCGTCGAAGTCGGTGACGGCGGCGTCGACCAGCGCCTGGGCGGCCCAGTGCTCCAGGAAGGCGCGCCGGGTCGCGGCGATGGGGAGCGTGGGATGGGTGGACCCCGTGACGTCGAAGCGGCCCAGCGAGGTCGCCCCGAAAAACGAGGTGGTGTCGTTCTTGGCGCAGAAGCGCTGGAGGTAGCGCCACACGGTGCGCTCGCGGGCGCGGTCCTTCGAGCGCCGCACGGGCCTCGTGAGGGACTCGCGCCAGGAGGCGACGCGCGCGGCGTCGAGGGCGGGGTTCGAGAGAAAGAGCGCCTCGGCGACGAGGGGGTGTTCGAGGAGCGCGGCGAGGCGGCCGCGTGTGCGCGTGGTGGCGGCGGCGAGCGCGGGGGCGTCGAGGTCCCACAGGGGCGCGTCGCCGATGCCCTCGAGCCAGTCGAAGGGCATGCCGGTCGCCCGCAGCAGGAACCACGGAAACGGTGCCCAGCGGGGTTCGGGAGTCGTCATGAGCGCGCGGACCGTAACAGACGGGACCGGCGGCGTCCCGTGGCCGGGCGCGGAGGGCGGCGGCGCGTCAGTTCGCGGGTGGGCGGGCGGGGGTCACGACGTAGAGGTCGCGCCAGGTCACGCCGCCGTCGCTGGAGATCGCGCTCTGGCCGCCGGCCCGCGGGATGCGGAGGTGGAGCCCGCGGGAGGGGTCGTAGAGGAGGAAGCCGCGCTTGGAGGCGGCGGCCTGGTCGAAGGTGAAGCGGCCGCCGCCGCTCCCGCGCTCGAGCCAGCGGACGCGGCCGCCGTCATCGACGCGCTCGAAGCGGCCGCCATCGTAGGTGTAGACGGCGAGGGTCCGCGGGGGGCGAGCCGCCGCGCCGGCGGGTCGGATGAAGGGGCTGTGGCGGAGGAGGGCGAGGTCGTCGGGGGTGAGCTCGCAGCGGTCGGGGAAGCAGGTGTAGAAGCCGGCGCCCATGATGGCGTTGGGGGCGGCGGCGAGGTCGGCCGGGTGGCTCAGGCCGAGGGCGTGGCCGAGCTCGTGGGCCATCCCGTAGACCCAGCGGCGGGGGTCCTTCTGGGTCGGGTGGCGGCCGACGAGGCCGAGCAGATCGTCCTCGGGCATGACGCAGACGCCGCCGCCGCCGGCGCCCTGGTCGCCGGGGCCGTCGGAGTAGATGACCCAGATGAAGTCCTGACCGTGGCCGGCGCCGAGCAGGCGGCGGACCTCGGCGAGGCCGTTGTCGTGACCCCAGAGGGTCGAGCCGTTGCCCGGGTCGTGGGTGTAGAACCAGGCGGCGGGCTTGTCCGACAGCGCGATCTCGACGACGGGATCGCCGAGGGTGAAGGTAGGGCCGCCGAGCTGCTCGGCGTAGAAGCGCTGGACGGTGACGGCGGCGGCGGCGACGGCGTCGCGGAAGTCGGACCGGACCGGGCGGTCGGCGGACACCAGGTAGACGAAGCGCACCGAGCGGAACGGGCGCTCCGGAGCCGCGTCCGGCGCGGTGGCGGCGGCTGCGCTCGCGCCGCCGAGGATCAGCGAGGCGAGCAGCAGCGCGGCGGTGCGAGCGAAGGGGACCATGGGGAGCTCCGGGCGGGCGGGCGATGTGGGACAGACCGCAGGTGGCGCGCCGGTATTCGCCTCGCTTGCGGAGCGCCGCGGGCCCTCAGGGTAGCAGGACGAGCTTGCCGATCGTCCGGCCCGACTCGATGTCCTGGTGGGCGCGGGCGACGTCGGCCATGGGGTAGGTCGTGACCGGGGGCGGCTGGATGGCGCCGTCGGTGAGCCACTCGCCGATGTCGCCGATGGCGGCGTCGAGGATGTCCATGCGGTCGAAGAGGTAGGACAGGTTGAAGGCGAGGACGCTGCGTGAGCTCTGGGTCATCTCGAGGGGGCTGAAGCGCGGGGTGCGGACGAAGTCGACGCCGAGCTTGAGCCAGTTCGGGCGGCCGCCGGACTTGGGCATCATGGTGTGAAAGCCGTAGACCACGAGCTTGCCGGCCTTGCGGAGGTGGCCGTAGCTGCCCTTGAGGGTCGCCACGCCGTTGGCGTCGAAGATGACGTCGTAGCCGCCGGGGGCGTGGCGCTCGGCCTCGGCCCAGAGATCCTGGGAGGACTTGTCGATCACCACGTCGCAGCCGAGCCCCTGGGCGGATTCGACCTTGTGCGAGCGGCCGACCACGCCGACCACGCGGCAGCCGGCGAGCTTGAGCAGCTGGACGAGGCTGCCGCCGACGCCGCCGGCGGCGGAGTGGACGAGGCAGGTGGCGCCGGGGCGCGGGTGGGCGAGCTCGTGGATGGCGAACCAGGCGGTGAGCATGACCGCCGGGACGCCGGCGGCGGCCTCGAAGGAGACGTTCTTCGGCTTCGCGAAGACGTACTCGCGGCGCGTCACGAGGTGCGAGGTGTAGCCGCCGAAGAGGCTGACGGCGATGACCTCGTCGCCGACGGCGAGGTCGGTCACGCCGGCGCCGAGGGCGCGCACGACGCCGGAGACCTCGAAGCCCGGGGTGATGGGCCAGCCGACGAACTCCTTGGCGGAGGCGTAGAGGCCCATCCGGACGATGACGTCGGCGTAGTTGACGCCGATGGCCTTGACGTCGATGGCGACCTCGCCCGCGCCGGGGGCCGGGACGGCGAAGTCGGCGAAGGTCAGGCGATCGTAGCTGCCGGCCTTGGGGACGACGACCTTGGTGCCGGTCGTGGGGGCGGGGGCGACGGGCTTGGTGGCGGCGCGCTCGTTGGCGGTGGCGGCGGACATGGGCGGGTGCTCCTGAGCGGGGGCCCGCGACTGGAATGCGGGCACGGGTGAACCAGGGCGCCCCCGCCGGGGTGGCGGGCGCGCGAGGGTTGGGCGACTCGGTGGCGGCGGGTGGCGGCGGCGCGTCAGGCCACGGACTTGGAGCTCGGCTGGGAGCCGGGGTCGAAGAAGCGCCGGACCTCGTCGACCACGTCCTTGGCGACGTTGCAGCGGAGGTGCTTACCGACCTTGCGGGTCTCGACGAGGCCGGCGTTCACGAGCTCCTTGAGGTGGTGCGAGACGGTGGGGGCGCCGACGTCGAGCGCGTCGATGACGTGCTGGAGCAGGCAGCCCGTGACGCCGCGCTGCTTGGCGGCCTCGAACTCCGCCTGCCCCTTGGTGCGGATCTCGTCGAACAGGCGCAGCCGGTTCGGGTTCGAGAGGGCCTTGAAGATCTTGGCGAAGCGGTCTGCGTCCACGGTCCCTCGGGGGTGTCCTCGGTAGCTCGATAGTTCGACAGTCGTTAAGTTCGACAACTGTCGAACCGTTCACCGAACGGGTCAAGGGGAAATGTCGCGATCGCCCTCGATCCGAGTTTCCGACGCGGTCCTGCTGGCCCATGATGGCGGCGCAGACGACGGAGGCGCGGATGAGCCGAGCGAGGACGACGGTCGCGATGCTGCTGGCGCTGGGCGCGGCGTCGGGGTGCTCGAGCGACGGGACGAGCACCCCACCGAACCCCGAGGCGAACTTCCCCAAGAGCTTCCTGTGGGGGACCGCGATCGCCGGCTTTCAGGTCGACGCCGGCTGCCCGACCTTGCCCGCGGCGCAGTGCGAGGACCCGAACAGCGACTGGTATCAGTGGGTGACCGACCCCGACCTGGTGGCGGAGGGGGGCAACGCGCTCAGCGGCGAGCCCCTCTCCCACGCGCCGGGGATGTGGGAGACCTACGACGCGGACTTCGCCCGCGCCCGCGACGAGCTGCACACCAACGCGCTGCGCATGTCGATCGAGTGGTCGCGCCTGTTCCCGAGCCGCGCGGCCGAGGGGGCGAAGACGGTGGAGGCGCTGGCGGCCTTCGCCGACGCCGACGCCGTCGCGCACTACCGCGCGATGTTCAAGTCGGCGCGCGACCACGGGCTGACGCTGCTCGTGACGCTGAACCACTACACGCTGCCGCTGTGGATCCACGACGGCAAGGCATGCCACCAAGACCTCGACGCCTGCGCCGACCGCGGCTGGCTCGACGGCGCGCGCATCGTGCCGGCGATCGGCCTCTACGCGGGCTTCTGCGCGAAGACCTTCGGCGACCAGGTGGACCTGTGGGCGACGGTGAACGAGCCCTTCGGCATGATCCTCAGCGCCTACATCCTGCCCTCCCCCGAGCGCACCAACCCGCCGGGGCTCGCCCTGCACATCCCCGAAGCCGTGACCGGGCTCGAGAACCTCATCGCCGGCAACGCGGCGATGTATGACGCGGTGCACAAGTACGACACCATGGACGCCGACGGTGACGGCGTCGCCGCGCGCGTCGGCCCGGTCAAGGCGGTCGTCGCGTTCGCGCCGGCGGACCCGGACAACCCGGACGACGCTATTGCAGTGCAGCATGCCGACTACGTGTGGAACCGGGTCTTCATCAACGGAGTGGTGCGGGGCGAGCTCGACCACGACCTCGACGGGACGCCGGACGAGACCCGGGCGGACCTCGCGGGGCGGCTCGACTTCATCGGCATCAACTACTACACGCGGCTGGACGTGCAGCTGCTGGGCGGCCCCTTCGCCCCTGGCTACGCCTGGGCCGACTTCCTGCCGAACCTCGACGCGGGGCTGTTCGTGGTCTACCCGCAGGGGCTCTACGAGGTCGTGAAGAACGTCGCGGGCTACGGCAAGCCCATCATCATCACCGAGAACGGGATGCTGAACCCGACCGACGACTCAGGCGAGAGCTACCTCGTCCCGCACCTGCGCGCGCTGCACCGGGCGATGAGCGAGGGCTACGCGGTCGAGGGCTACTTCTACTGGAGCCTGGTCGACAACTACGAGTGGAACCACGGGATGGACTTCAAGCTCGGGCTGTACGCCCTCGACGTCGCGACGAAGGCGCGGACGCTGCGGCCTATCGGTCAGCGCTACGGCGAGATCACCCGGGCCCGGGGCTTCTGATTCCGAGCGCGACGTTCGCCTGCCGCCAGGCCACGCGGTTGCGGGCACCGTGCCCTCAGACTACGCTGGGGCTCCAGCCGGGAGTCCAACGATGGTTCTGAAGTTCGCAGCGCGCCGTGGCGTGTTCGCAGTCGTCTTGTGTGTCATGGTCGGCCTCGGCGCGTGCGGCGGATCGAGCGGGGGCGGCGGCGGCGACGTCGTCACGACCGACACCACCGTCGCCACTGACACGGCCGTCACTCAGGACACGGCCGTCACTCAGGACACGGCCGTCACTCAGGACACCGCCGTCACTCAGGACACCGCCGTCACTCAGGACACCGCCGTCACTCAGGACACCGTCACTCAGGACACCGCGGTCGCCCAGGACACCGCGACGTGCGCGCCCCAGTGCGACGGCAAGACCTGCGGGGACGACGGCTGCGGCGGCGACTGCGGCACCTGTGACGCCGGCCAGGCCTGCGTGTCTGACGCGTGCGTCCAGGGTCTGAGCTGCACCGACGTGATCGGGTGCATGCAGAGCAGCTGCGACGCCGCCGACCAGACGTGCCTCGGGGACTGCCTGAGCCAAGGCACGCCGTCGGCCCAGACCACCTTCCTCACGCTCAACGACTGCGCTGGCACCCACAGCTGCCAGGACAGCGAGTGCGTCAGCACGAACTGCGGCGCTGAGGTCAACGCGTGCGGAAGCGACTGCGCGCCTCAGTGCATCGGCAAGGTGTGTGGCGGCGACGGCTGCGGCGGGACCTGCGGCACCTGCGAGGGGGAGCTGATCTGCAACGCGGGCGCGTGCGCCGTCGCTGAGCCGACGCCCACGACCTGCGACGACGCCCATGGAGCGGTGGGGTGCTGCGCCAACGGGAACGTCTACTGGTTCGAGGGCGGAGCGCTCCAGGGCGGCAGCTGCCCCAACAACGGCTGTGGCTGGGACGCCAGCAACAGCTACTACGCGTGCAGCTTCACCGGTGCGGACCCGTCCGGCGCCAACCCCATCGACTGCTTTGGCACCAACCCGGCCCCGGACACCTGCCCGGCGTGCAGCTGCGAAGGCAAGACCTGTGGCGACGACGGCTGCGGCGGGAGCTGCGGCACCTGTGACGGCGACACGTTCTGTGGCACGATATCGCAGTGCGTCGCGACCGGCACCCTGCAGTGCAAGGTCAAGGACGGCTGCACCGCGGCCGACCCGTGCACCTGCGCGAGCTGCGTGACCGACGGCGCCTGTGACGTCGACGACGACTGCGTCTGCCCCGACTGCGCCGCGGAATCCTTCTGCATCGCTGCCAGCAACTGCAACGGCGACGGCGTCTGCGACATGTTCAACGAGGGCTGCCAGTGCGCCGACTGCGCGCAGCTCCCGCTGTGCGCGAACTGAAGCGACGACAGGTCGGGCCCCGGAGGCCGAAGCTGGCGCCCGGAGGGACACAACGTGGCCCGGAGGGCTGCCGCGGAGGCCACAGGGGCCCGACCGATACGACGCCGAACTGACTCAGTCCCCTGCGCAGTAGCCGACGAGCTCGACGTAGGCGCGGCCGGTGGCGCCGCCGCTGACCACGGCGGCGCCTTCCCAGTAGGCGACCGGGCTGGCCTCCACCTCTTGGTCGTTCTGGACCGGGTCGATGTCGAGGACGAGGTCGCCCACGGTGACGCGCCAGCCGACCGGGTAAACGCAGGCGGTGCCGGGCTTGGTCCAGGTGACGCGGGTCTCGATGGAGACCTCGCTCGGGTCGAAGTGCGTGACGGTGCAGTCGGCGGCGGTGAGCTCGGCCAGGGTCACGAGCCCGCCGTCGGGGGTCGGGAGGCGGTAGACCATGAGCTCGCGGTCGTCGTCGAGCTGGGCGCCGAGCCAGTCCCAGCGCGCGATCCCGCCGGGCGGCGCGAGGACGCCCCACTGGTGATCGAACCAGCCGGTGCCGGTGACCGCGAGGACCTCGCCGCCGAGGGTGAGGGTGCCCGTGGCGCGCATCCGGGGGCGCGCGTAGTACCAGGTGTAGACGCCGTCTCCGTAGTCCTGAAAGCCGCTGCCGTGGCGCACGACCGGCCCCTTGGCGTCGTCGAGGGACAGCGTCAGGGTCGCGTCGTCGAAGGCGGAGGCGATGGTGTCGTGACCGTCGAAGCTCGTGACCCGCGAGGCGGCGTCGAGCCCCTGCGCGATGCCGCCGGCGTCGGGCGTCGCGTCCTCGGGGGCGAAGTCGATGGTCTGGTGGAAGCGCCCGGTCGCCGGGTCCGACAGCGTCCGGTGGGCGATGACGACGCCGGCGCCTGGGCTTCCGACGTAGAGCAGCGTCACCTGGTAGCCGAACCAACGCCCGTCGGCGGCCCGGAGGTGTCCGGTCCAGTAGTACCACTCGGCCGGCTCGCTGTGGCGCGAGTCGTCGGCCGGCAAGGTGACCGCGGCGTCGACGGGCAGCTGGCACAGGGCGCCGCTGACGACGTCGGGCGGGGTGGCGCCAGGTCCATCGCCGGCGCACGCCAAGAGGCCGACGGCTGAGGCCGCCAGCGCCGCGATGAGGCTGCTTCGCATGGGGCGGACCGTAGCAGAGTGGGCACCTCCGTTGCTACTGCGGCGCGCGGACCGTGCTATGGAGCGCGTAGACGGCCCAGGAGAGGACGATGGCGGAGGCGCGTTTTCTGTTCGCCCACGGCGCGGGGGCGGGGGCGCAGAGCAAGTGGATGCGCGGTTGGGCGGCGCGGCTCGGGGCGCTCGGCGCGGTGACGCCCTTCGACTACCCGTACATGGCGGCCGGGCGGCGCGCGCCGGACCGCCTGCCGAAGCTCATCGCGGCCCACCGGGACGCGCTGGCGGCGCTGCGATCCGCGGGCGACGGGCCGATCGTGCTCATCGGCAAGTCGCTGGGCTCGCGGGTCGGCTGCCACCTGGCGCTCGAGGAGCCGGTCGCGGCGGTGGTGTGTCTGGGCTACCCGCTGCGGGGGATCGGCAAGACGGCGAAGCTCCGCGACGAGGTCCTGCTGGCGCTCGAGACGCCCATCCTGTTCGTGCAGGGGACCCGCGACCGCCTCTGCCCCCTCGACGACCTGGCCGCCGTGCGCGCGCAGATGCGCGCGCCGAACGCGCTGCACGTCGTCGAGACAGGAGATCACTCGCTGCTGACGACCAAGGCGCACCTGAAGGCGACCGCCGCGACGCAGGAGGACGTGGACCGCGCGACGCTCGCCGCGATCCGGGTGTTCGTCGGGCGCCACGCGGGCGTCCGCGGCTGAAGCCCCAAGGCGCGGCGAGCCGTATATCAACCTTGTTGACATGGATCGCGGCGGGCGCCCCGCTCAGAGGCGGGATCAGAACGCGGTGAACTTCAGGTGCAGGAACCGAAAGATCTCCTCGACCTCGAGCCGGACGTCGTTGATGACGTCGTGGTAGGTCCCACCGAAGAAGCGGCTCAGCATGGTGCCGTTCACGAGCGAGACGTAGGTGCGGCCGTCGGCCTTCGTGTAGATGGCGGCGCTGATCGGCATCATCACCCCGAAGAAGCGCCGCTCGTCGTCGGCCAGCATGCGGCCGGCCAGGGTCCCCTTGCAGAACTTCAGGATGACGTAGGGGCCGACGTCGCCGCCGCCGCCGGCCAGGATCGCCTTCTGGTGATCGTACGCGCCGGTCAGGGTCCAGCCGGGCTGGTCCTCGATGTGCTGCTCGATCAACCGCACGGTCTCGGCGTGGTCGTAGGGGCTCGCGACCTCGACGAACATGGCGTCGGGGAGCGCCTCCTTCGCGATGACCGCGGCCGCGACCAGCCCGAGCACGAAGGTGAGGGCGCCGACGACGACGTAACCGATTGCTTTCATGGGTTCCTCCGCAGAGATGTGCGCCGGTGCGGCGCACACGGGCGTGTCAGTCTTCGACGAGGAGCGTGCGCCGCCAGGCTTGCTGCAGCGTGACGAACGAGATGTAGCCGATGACCAGCGTCGCCAGGGCGAGGCCGCCGATGGAGAGCAGCTCGAAGGCGCTCTCGCGGGTCACCTCGTAGAGCAGCATGGAGGCGATCGTGAACGCGGCGAGCGGGAAGGTGTACGCCCACCACGAGATGAAGAAGCGCGGCATATGAAAGTGCCGGCCCATGCTCAGCAGCACGATGAGGAAGAAGAGCGCCAGGCTGTAGAGCACGTAGGCGAACAGATCCACGTCGCCGGAGATGCGGAAGTAGGCGATGAGCGCGACCGCCGGCGGGGCGATGAAGATGAAGAGGGTCGGGACGAACTTCTTCTGCAGCGGCGCGTGGAAGATGAGCCGGTAGAGGACGATGGTGAAGAACACCAGCCAGAAGAACATGCCGACGGCGAAGAAGAAGATCGGCACGAAGCGCGAGGTGAAGTCGACGCCGACGATCGGGATCAAGATGACACCCACGATCGGGATGAACCACGCGGGGTTGGCGTGGATGAGATCGAAGTCGCGGCGGATCCAGTGCGAAAAGACGTAGAGCAGCAGCACGAACTGAAGCGGCGTACCCACGTACCAGAACAGGATCCCGAGCAGCGGGTTCACCTCGTTGTAGTACGCGATCGACAGCAGCAGGAAGCTGATGGGGATGGCGCTGAAGAAGTTGATCTTGACGGGGTGGTGAAGCTCCGCGAGCACCTCCGAGGGGTGCAGCGCGACCTTCAGCCCGTAGACCGCCAGATTGATGGTGAAGACCAGGCTCACGAGCACGAGGAGCACGCTGTAGGTCCAGCCCGGCAGGCCGAAGAGGAGCGTCGCCTTCTCGTAGGCGATGGTGAGCCCGGCGAGCCCCATCACGATGGCGAAGACCATGATGGGGAAGGGTTTGATCAGCCGCTCTGACAGGTTGTGCATCGCGCCTCCCGTGGGGCATCGGCGAGAGCGGACAATAGGGCGGATGCTACATTAGGCAACGGAAACCGTACGCGACGCGGGGCCGGCGGCGGTGGCGATTTGTCGCACCACGCCGGGGTCCGCCGCTAGCGCGCTCCCGGCGCCGGCCACATAATGTCAACATGATTGACACTTGGGGCAGCGACGGCGGCAGCGACGCCGCAGCGGGCGGTTTAGTGCCGTGTCCGGCCCCGCCGGTGTAGGCTGCGGTCACGATGACGCTCACCCACGACAGCCTCCGCGCCCTGATCCTCGACAGCCTCGGCGAGGGGGTCTTCACGGTCGACGCCGGCTTCCGCATCACCTCGTTCAACCGGGCCGCCGAGCAGATCACCGGCGTCCCACGCGCGACCGCGCTCGGGATGCGCTGCCGCGACGTCTTCCGCAGCGACATCTGCGGCGACGACTGCGCCCTCGCGCGCACCATGCGCAGCGGACGCGCCGAGCAGGAGGTGCCCGTCCGCATCCTCGACCAGGACATGGCCGAGCACCCCATCCGCGTCTCCACCGCCGCGCTCCGCGACGACGACGGCGAGCTCATCGGCGGCGTCGAGATCTTCCGCGACGTCAGCGAGCTCGAGACCCTGCGCGCCGCCCTCGCCGACGTCCACAGCTTCGAGGACATCGTCGGGGTCAGCCGCCCCATGCGTGCCCTCTTCGCGCTCCTCCCCGAGGTCGCCCGCGCCGAGGTCTCGGTCCTCATCGAGGGGCCGAGCGGCACCGGCAAGGAGCTGGTCGCCGAGGCGCTGCACCGCCTCAGCCCGCGCGCTGCCGGGCCGTACGTGCGCGTCAACTGCGCGGCCCTCCCCGACACCCTGCTCGAGACCGAGCTCTTCGGCCACAGGCGCGGCGCCTTCACCGGGGCCGACCGCGACCGCGCCGGGCGCTTCGAGCAGGCCCACGGCGGCACGCTGCTGCTCGACGAGATCGGCGACACCTCGCCGGCCTTCCAGGTGCGCCTGCTGCGCGCCCTCGAGGCCGGCGAGATCCAGCCCGTCGGCGCGAGCTCCCCGCTCCAGGTCGACGTCCGCGTCCTCGCCTCGACCCACAAGGACCTCGCCGCCGAGGTCGCCGCGGGCCGCTTCCGCCAGGACCTGCTCTACCGCCTGCGGGTCATCTCGCTGCGGCTCCTCCCCCTGCGCGAGCGCCCCGAGGACATCCTGCCGCTGACCCGTCACCTGCTCGCGCGCCTCACCCTCAAGCGCGGCGGCGCGCCACCCGAGATCCTGCCGGAGACCCACGAGGCCCTGCGCGACTACGCCTTCCCCGGCAACGTGCGCGAGCTGCGCAACCTCCTCGAGCACGCCCTCGTGATGAGCCGCGGCGGCCCGATCGCGGTCGCCCACCTCCCGCGAGAGGTCCGCGCCGCCCTCGCCGCGCCGCCCGCCAGCGCCGGTTCACCGCCGCCGCCGACGACGCCGTCCGAGAGCGCGCCTCCGCGCCCCGGACCGCGCCGCTGGGCGCCCCCCACCGCCCCCCTCGACGCCGCGGGCGAGCGCCTGCTGCGCGCCCTCGAGGAGCACGCCTGGAACCGCACCGCGACGGCCGCGGCGCTGGGGATCAGCCGCTCCACCCTGTGGCGTCAGCTGCGCGCCGCGGGGCTCGCCGGCCCCGAGCGCCGCTGAGCGAGACGGCAGCGCCGGGTTTGGAAGCCGAGCGGGCTGGGCACCCCAGTGGGCCGGGGGTGCCTGACCCCGCTTCCGTGGAACCTCGGTTTGCGGGGCGAAAGTGAAAAGTCTCGCCACCGCCTGGCCCGCTTCGCGTTGGCCAGGCGGGCCTTTCAGGGCTTCCTTCGCGGGGTGCGGGGCGC
>PHBI01000160.1:0-5971 GCA_002841945.1 Deltaproteobacteria bacterium HGW-Deltaproteobacteria-14 | reverse complement strand
GCGCCAGCTGCGGCCTCCGGGTCCCGACCTGCCGTCGGAGAGAGCTGCGGACTCCGGTCCGCGCCCTGCCGTTTCAGGTTAGTGAGGGTGCCTGACCCCGCTTCCGTGGAACCTCGGTTTGCGGGGCGAAAGTGAAAAGTGAGGGTGCCTGACCCCTCTAGGCGGGCGGGGTAGGTGGAACCTCGGTTTGCGGGGCGAAAGTGAAAAGTGAGGGTGCCTGACCCCTCTGTTTCGGTTTGCGGGGCGAAAGTGAAAAGTGAGGGTGCCTGACCCCTCTGTTCTACGGGGCCGGGGTCCCGAAGCGCGGGGTGATGAGCGCGCCCGGTTGGGAGGCGCAGGGCTGCGTCGAGAAGCGCCGCCAGAGCGCCCGGATGGCGGCGTCGGTCTCGGGCGCCACCCGCTCGCCGAGGGGCAGCTCGCCCCGCGCCAGGGCCATCGGGACCGCCGGGTCGAAGGGGACGCGCCCGATGACCTCGACCCCGCGCGCCGCGCACGCCGCCTCGATGGCCGCGGTGCCGGCCGGCGACAGGTCGAACTTGTTGATCGCCACGCACCCCGGGACCCGGAACTGCGCGGCGGTCTCGAGCAGGCGCAGCAGGTCGTGCTCGCCCGAGGGGGTCGGCTCGGTGACGACCAGGATGCGGCTGACCTGCGCGAGCGCGGCGTGTACGGCGCAGCCGATCCCCGGCGGCCCGTCGATCAGCACGGTGTCGATGTCGTGGGCCGCCGCCAGGGCGTCGGCCTCGCTCCGGACCCGCGCGACGAGCTTGCCGGAGTTGTCCTGAGCCACCCCGAGGGCCGCGTGCACCAGCCAGCCGGCGTCGCGGTCGTGGGTGGCGGACAGCGCCCGCCGCGTCCAGACGCCGGCCTGGTTGTCCTCGAAGACGAAGGCCTCGCCGGGACAGACCAGCCCGCAGACCTTGCAGCCCTCACAGGCCAGCGGGTCGACCTCGACCTCGACCTCGAGGTCCGAGACCCAGCCGAGGGCGCCGAAGCGGCAGTGAGGGATGCAGTCGCCACAGCCGAGGCACAGCTCTGCGACGACGCGCGCCTTGAGCCCGGCGAAGAAGGGGCGCGGCGGCTCGTCCTCGCCCGGCAGGAGCAGGGCCAGGTTGGCGGCGTCGACGTCGCAGTCTGCGGCGACGACGCGCTCGGACAGGTGGGCGAAGGCGGCGACGAGCGTGGTCTTGCCCGTACCCCCTTTGCCACTGAAGACGGCGAGGCGCTGCATCAGGCGCTCCTCTGGACGGAGGGTGGAAGGGAGCTGGCGCGGTCGAGCGCGGCGGCGTAGGCCGCGATGGCCGCGACGGCCGCGCGCACGGCGGGGGAGCGCTCGGCGGCGACGGCGCCCTCGGCGTAGGCGGTCGCGATGGCCCGGTCGAACGCCAGCTCGGCCAGCAGCGGGACCCCCTCGGCGGTCAGCGCCTCGCGCACCGCCCCGTCCCCGAGGTCGGCGCGGTTGATGACGGCGGCCACCGGCAGCCCCATGGCCCGGCACATCGCGATGGCGAGGCGCAGGTCGTGCAGGCCGAAGGGCGTCGGCTCGGTGACGAGCACCACGAGATCGGCCCCGCGCACCGACGCCATGGTCGCGCACGAGGTGCCCGGCGGGCAGTCGACGACCAGGGTGTCGGCCGCCAGGGCGTCCGCGTGGGCGACCGCCGCGGCGACGGTCGCGTCCACCGCCGGGGTCGCCCGCGCCTGGCCGACGTCGAGCTCGCCGCCGACGAAGGCCAGGCGACCGGTCGCGCCGACGCGCAGGGCGCCGATGGCGAACGGCACCTCGACCAGGGCCTTGTCGGTGCAGACCAGCGTGCACGCGCCGCACGCGTGGCACAGGTCCTGGTCGACCAGGACCTGGGTGCCGACCACCAGGATCGCGTGAAAGGCGCAGGCGGCCTCGCAGCGCTTGGCGCCGGTGCAGCGGTCGGGCACCGGCGTGGGCAACGGGACGGTGATCGGCGGGCGCGACGTGACCTTCGGCGCGAGGAAGAGGTGCCCGTTGGGCTCCTCGACGTCGGCGTCGGCGTAGACCACCACCCGATCCGGGTCCCTGGCGAGGCTCCATGCGAGGCTGGTCGACAGCAGCGTCTTACCGGTCCCGCCCTTTCCGCTGGCGAACGCGATCCTCACGGGTCTCTCCTCGCTTGTCGGCTCAGCCGTCGTGGCGGGCGAGCTTGTGGTCACGGAAGCGCTCGAGCACGGCGGCCGCGCTGAGCCCCTCGGGGGCGAGCCACATGCCCGCGCCGATGGCGCGCAGCCCGGCGTCGGCCTTGCCGCCGAAGTGGCCGGCGACCACGTGGCGGACGTGGTGCGCGTCCATCAGCTTGACGGCCTGGAGCCCGGCGCCGTGGGCCGCCTCCGCGCCGGTGTTCGGGACGAGCTCCACCGAGGTGCCGTCGATGTCGGTGAGCAGGAAGGCCGCGGCGCGGCCGAAGCGCGGGTCGAAGGGGGCGTCGAGGCCCTCTCCTCCGGAGACGCAGATGCAGATGTCGCGAGTCGTCGTCATGGTGGACCTCAAGCGTCGTGGGGGTGGTGGGAGTGGTGGCCGCCCTCGGCGTGATGGGCCTCGCTCTGGGCGCACGGGACGGCGCCGGTCAGCGAGCCGTCGAGCCACGCGGCGAGCGCGGCGCCGGCGCTGCCCGAGGCCCCGCTGGCGACGTCGATGTAGAGCCGCTCGAAGAGGGTGACGGCCATGCGCCCCATGCCGCCGGCGATGATGGCGTCCGCGCCCGCGGTGGCGATGAAGCGCGGGACCTGGCCCGGCTGGTGATTCTGCGCGGCGGGGTTGGCGACGACGTTGACCGTCGTGGCGCGGCCGTCGACGAGATCGACCATGGCGAAGTAGGGGCAGTGGCCGAAGTGCCCGCTGACGGGGCTCTCGAGGCCCTGGTCGTTGTCGCAGGCGATGGCGACGCGTCGGATCGAGCTCATGACAGGTCCTTGGGATCGAGTTCGAGGGAGAGACAGGGGGCGCCACCAGGCAGCGGCGCCCCAGCGAGGAAAGCGGCCACGATGGCGTCCGCGGGGCCGACGAGGCGCCAAGCGAGGCGTAGACCGAGCCGCTCGGCCAGGGGCCGAAAGACGCGGTTGAAGCCGCCGCAGAGCAGCGTCGTGACCCCCATGGACGCCAGCGTGATCACCCGCGCCGGGATGTCCCCGGGCGGCAGCGCCAACACCTCGCGGCGCACCTCGCGCCCCTCGACGACGTCGACGATGAGCACCCGCGCCGCTGAGCAGAAGCGGGGTGCGACGTCGTCGCCGAGCAAGGGGATCGCGATACGCACGGGAGGTTCGACCTGCTCGTGGTGACCTGCCCGGGAGTGGGCGAGTCGTCGAGGCATCCATGAGCAATCTTCGCGCCAACCCTCACGCACGAACCAATCGACAATCACTACAATGACTTACATCATGCGCAACACGCGACACACGAAACATCTGTCGCATGGCGCGACACACCTTGCGACACCTGTTTCACGCCGGTTCACGGTGTCTCAGCCGCACCGCGGGCTCAGCGCTCGTGACTCTCTTCCGAAGCGGGACCCCGCTCCCATCGTATCGGTCGAGGATCTGCGTCCTCCGCGGCCGGGCGTCGGCGCGACTCCGTCGCGCCGACCCCCACCAGCTGCGGACTCCGGTCCTCGACCTGCCGCCGCTTGGCTCAGCGCACGTAGACCTGCATGGGCTCCGCGGCGCCGTTCGTCCAGGTGCAGCTGCCGGTGAGGTGCAGGCCAGCGCCGTTGTTGCAGGCCCACCAGATCTCGGGCCAGGCGCCGCTGACCGCGCAGCCGTGCCAGGTGCTGGCGGGCACCATCGGCCCGGACCAGCCGGCGGTCGTCGGGGAGGCGCCGGTGCTGGTCGCGAGGCCGAGGTTGAGGATGCGGCCGCTGCGCAGGTTCCGGATGGCCAGGGTGTCCGCCGTCGAGGTCGCCGAGCGGGTCGCCGCCTGGCCGGTCGTGCGGATGTGTACCTGGCTCGCGCGCCACGCCAGGGCCTGCATCTCGGCCAGCGGCAGGTAGCCGGCGGCGGCCGCGGTGACGGCGCCCTCGGCGCCCGTGCAGTCCGTCGCGAGGGTCGACCGGATGAGCGTCCAGCCACCACCGTCCCAGGTCATGTCGCAGTAGGCGGTGAAGGGCGCGATCGGCCCGGTGTCGCCGTCGGGGTCGATGGGGTAGGAGCCGCTCGTGACGAAGCCCAGCTCGCGCCACCCGTCGCAGCTGGCCGGCATCACGTCGTGGTCGCCCACGTCGCACATGTAGCGGGTCGAGGAGTAGCCAGCGGTGATGTCGTTCCACACGTAGACCGAGCCGTCCGTGTTGAAGCTGTAGTACATCGACCCGGTGGTGGTGTTGTCGCCGTTCGGCTCGGCGCGGTCGGTGCGGTTGGTGACCCAGAAGCTGCCGTCGTCGCTGGCCTTCCAGCCGCAGCTCGGGTTGCCCGAGGCGAGGGGCTGGTTGACGCAGGTGGCGGCGTTGGCGCGCGGGTAGATCCCCAGGATATACAGGTAGTTGGCGCTCGCGTCCGGGCCGAAGGTGGCGCTCTTCGCGACGAGCCAGGCGGAGGCGAGGTGCGCGGGGGTGCGCGGGATGAAGAGCTGCATCCCGAGGGTCGCGCAGAAGGCCTCGGCGGCGGGGGCGAAGTCCGAGGTCCCGCTCAGGACCTTGAGGTAGGTGTAGCCGCCGCCGTCGGTGGTCAGGTCGCAGTAGACCGAGGTGGCCGCGATCGCGCCGTTGGCGTCGGTGTCGATCGTGTAGGTGCCGCTGGTGGTGTGGCCGAGCTGGCGGTAGTCGAGGCAGCTCTCGGGCGCGCCGGGCTTGTCGCCGACGTCGCACAGGAAGCGGATCGAGGTGTAGCCGGGCGAGACGATGTCGTTCCAGCTCGACACCAGGCCCGTCGTGCTGTTGAAGCTGTACCCCATCGAGGCGGTCAGGTCGTTGTCGCCGTTGGGCTCGCTGTGGCCGTTGGGGCTGACCCAGTAGTTGCCGTCGTCGCGGGCGCGCCAGCCGCAGCTCGTGTTGCCGCTGTGCAGGGGCATGCTCAGGCACTTGTTGCCCTTCACCCGCGGGTAGATCGCCATGATGGTGAGGTAGCTCGCGCTCGCGTCGGGGCCGAGGCCGGTCCCCTGGGTGACGGTCCAGGCGGAGGCGAGGTGAGCGGCGGTGCGCGGCACGAAGAGGTGCATCCCGCGGCTGGCGCAGGTGGCCTCGGCCTCGACGGCGTTGCGGGCGACGTCGCCCACGTCCTTGACCTTGTAGAAGGTGTAGCCGCCGCCGTCGGTGCTCATGTCGCACCACACGCTCGAGGACGGCAGGGGGCCGTCGGGGCCGTCGGGGTCGATCGTCTGGAGGCCGCTGGCGGCGACCCCGGCCTGGCGCAGGCCGAGGCAGCTCCGGCGGTCGTAGGTGGTGCAGGTCGGCCCGGACCAGTCGGCCGCGCAGCCGTCGCAGGCGATGACCTCGCCGGTGGCCTGGTCGCAGGTGACGGTGCCGCTGCAGTGCCCCTGCGGGCAAGCGCTGGCGCAGGTGGCGCCCCACGTCCCGGCGAGGCAGCTGCACGCGTAGCTCCCGCGACTGTTCAGGCAGGTCGCGCCGTCGGCGCAGCCGTCGCCGCCGAGCGCGCACTCGTCGCGGTCCGCGCAGGTGTGGGCGGCCGCGTGGTTGTTGACGCAGTCCCACGCCGCCGCAGCGCCGCAGCCGCCGTTGTTGATCGCGCACTCGTCGATGTCGGTGCAGGTCGGCGCCGCGCCCGCGTTGTCCGTGCAGGTGATGTACGCGGCCGAGCCGCACCCGCCGTTGTTGGTCGCGCACTCGTCGATGTCGGTGCACGTCGGGGGCCCGCCCGTGTTGTTCGTACACGTGACATACGTCGCCGAGCCGCAGCCACCGTTGGCGGTCGCGCACTCGTCGATGTCCGCGCAGCTCGGCGCCGCGCCCGTGTTGTTCGTGCAGCGGTAGTACGTCGCCGAGCCGCA
>PHBI01000159.1 GCA_002841945.1 Deltaproteobacteria bacterium HGW-Deltaproteobacteria-14 | reverse complement strand
ACCCCCTCGCGGACCTCGAGGATCCGGACTTCCCCGAGAAGGCCACCAAGAACGACGACAACATGCACCAGGTGCTGGTCGACTCGACCCCGTCGGGCGCTGAGATCAAGATGGGCGCGCTCCCGCTCGGCCGGACGCCGCTGCGGGTCCAGTGGAAGGACCTGGGACAGCCGGTGAACGTCGTCCTCACCAAGGAGGGCTACCACCCGCACCACATCACGCTGTCGGCGAACCAGACGAGGCTGTCGGTGCCGCTCAAGCCGGTGACGATGCAGGCCCCCGGCGGCACCCCCTGAGCACGCCGCGCGCCGCGACGACGTGACACGAGACGCCCCGACCCCGGTCGGGGCGTCTGCGTATGTGGGTCACTGCGGATGTCGCAGCGGCGGCGCTGCGAGATCCGCAGGCCGCGTGGGCCGCGGACCCGTCCGGCGGACCGCGCGGCGCGCGTACTGCCCAATATCTTCAACGGGTTACATCCGTCGCGGCGCGAGTGGCACGAGCCTTGCTGTAAGGCATGGCGAACGCGCTAGCCACAAGGAGGCCCATCATGCGTCGTATCCTCACCAGCCTCGGAATCACCGCCCTCCTCGCCCTCGTCGCGTCCCCCGCCATGGCGCGTCCGAACAACCCCAACGGTCGCAACGACCGGACCCCCACCGCGCAGCGCGGCTGGGTGGCCGACCGCGACCACGGCTCGCTGCGGGTCGAGCGCGTCGCCCCGGCCCCCTACATCGCCCCGGCCAAGCTCCACCGGGCCAAGGCCCTCCGGTCGCAGTACGTCGCGCAGAAGACCTCGCTCCTGCGCCAGATCCAGACCCAGCGTCAGCTCATCCGCGCCCTGCGGTCGACGCCGGCCCACAGCCGGGCCCGGGTCCGCGCCAACCTGCGCCAGATCTCGGCCGCCGAGCGGCGCCTCGAGCGCCTCGAGGTGAAGCTGAGCTCCCTCGAGCTGATGTACACCACCCGCCTCACGAGGCTCATGCCCCCGGCGGCCGCGCGCTACTTCCAGCTGACCTTCGGGTAGGCGACGCGGCCTCTCCCCGGCGGGCGGGACCCACGCGGTCCCGTCCGCCTTCGTGCGTGGTGTGTCCGGCGAGCCGATGAGGTATCGTCGCGGGCACGACGCAGGGAGGAGACGATGAGGGCAGCGAGCGCGGCCAAGCTCGAGGCGATCCGGCAGGGGCTGACGAGCGCCGCGGAGGCGCACTGGAAGAAGCTCCTGGCGACGACCGCCGGTCCCCACGGGGCGGTGGTCCGCGCGGCCCACCTCGGGGAGGCGCCACCAGCGGCCGGGGTGAGCTACGCGCTCGAGCGGGTCGACCCCGCGCGCCAGTGCGGGGAGGCCGGCGCGCGGCTCATCATCCACGCCGCGGCGGGGGTGGCCTGGGCGCTGCGGCTCGACGCGGAGCTGCTCGCCGCGATGAGCCGGGTGCGCGAGCTGCAGGCGAGCTTCGGCTTCCCGCACCACGCCCGCTGGGACGTCGTCGGGACCTACGAGGAGCGCACGATGGACCTCGGGGAGGCGGCCCTCGGGCACGACGACGGGATCACCATCTTGCGCCCGCTCGCGATCCTGGTGCGCGGACAGCTCGCGCTCGAGGTCGGACGCCCCGAGGTGCCCGGGCTACCGGCGGCCGACATGGCCCTGGGAGCGCTGCACGCGGGGATCCGCCTGCCGTCGGGCGGCGGCCCCAAGGAGCTCCTGCCGGTGCTCTTCGCCACCCTCGAGCTCAACTGCTGGCCCCGCTTCCGCGAGCTGTGGGCCGCCGGCGCCACCGCGACCGACATGCACTACCGCTGGGACCAGTTCCGGCAGGCCTGGGCCGACAGCTCGGGGGCCATCGCCTTCACCCGCTACGACGTCGAGCCCGCCGCCGACGCCCCGGACGGCGCCCAGGCGAAGCTGTTCGTCACGCGCCGCGACACCAACGGGCACAGCTGGACCCGACCGCTGACGTTCGCGCGCCAGGAGGGCAGGTGGCGGCTCGAAAACGGCATCCTCTAGCGAGACTGATCCGGCCGCTCCGCGGCCTCCACCCGCCGCTCGCGCCGCCCGGGACATCGCCGCTGGACCCCGCTCGCTCGGCCCTGGAGCTTGACCTCCGGCGAGCGAGCGGACACCCTCCCGCCGCGTGACCGCCTCCCCCGAGCACCGCGCCCTCCGCGGGGTCCTCCGCCCGCTCAGCGTGGCGCCGATGATGGACCGCACCGACCGCCACTTCCGCTACTTCATGCGGCGGCTGACGCGGCGCACCCTGCTCTACACCGAGATGGTCACCACCGGCGCCGTCATCCACGGCGACCGCGCGCAGCTGCTCGGCTACCACCCCGAAGAGCACCCGCTGGCGCTCCAGCTCGGCGGCGACGACCCCGTCGCGCTGGCACGCTGCGCCCGCATCGGCGCCGAGCTCGGCTACGACGAGATCAATCTGAACGTCGGCTGCCCCTCCGACCGCGTCCAGAACGGCAACTTCGGGGCCTGCCTGATGGCCGAGCCCGCCCGGGTCGCCGACGGCGTCGCCGCGATGCGCGCCGCCGTCGACCTGCCGGTGACCGTCAAGCACCGCATCGGCATCGACCACATCGACCGCTACGAGGACATGGTGGCCTTCGTGGCGGTCGTCGCCGAGGCCGGCTGCGACCGCTTCACTGTGCATGCGCGAAAGGCGTGGCTCGCCGGGCTGTCACCCAAAGAAAACAGAGAGATTCCCCCTCTGCGATACGCTGACGTGCGTCGCCTCAAGGCTGATTTCCCGCATCTGCACATCGAGATCAACGGCGGCCTCCGGAGCCTCGACGCGGCGCTCGAGCAGCTCGACCACGTGGACGCGGTGATGATCGGGCGCGCGGCGGTCGACGAGCCGTACCTCTTCGCCGAGGCCGACCGGCGCGTGTTCGGTGACGCCGCGGAGCCGGTCCCGACCCGCGAGGAGGTCGCGCTGGCGATGATCCCGTACCTCGAGGGCCTCGTCGCGTCCGGCGACCGCGTGCACCGGGCCACCCGGCACATGCTGACGCTGTTCCATGGGGTCCCGGGGACGCGGGCCTGGAAGCGAATCCTGAGCGAGAACCCGCGCACGACCGAGCCCGCGGCCATGATTCACGAGGCCCTCGCGCGGGTCGCCCGCGCCGACGCCGGGGCGCGGGCCGCGCGCGGCGCCGCCCTGCCCGCCTGAGCCGAGGGCCAGACGACCTGGGCCAGCCCGGGCGCCGCGCGTCGGGGCGCTCGCAGGGGGCCGCGGGCTCGTGCTAAGGTGCGCCCACCACGCGGGACATGGAGCGTACGATGGACATCATCGGTGAAATCACGGGGTTCTTCCACCGCCTCTTCCGCCAGCAGGTCAACAGCGTGCAGGCGAAGGCGAACGCCAAGGTGCGGGGCGCGCAGGTGCGCGCTCAGTCGAAGGCGGCGAACGCGGTGAACAGCAAGATCAAGCAGGGCACGCAGAAGGCGGTCGACAAGGCCAAGAGCGCCGCGCCCAAGCCCAAGAGCGACGGGAAGTAGGCGCGGTGCGGATCGTACTCACTCACAGCCTCGAAGATCCCCACGCCGACGAAGCCGAGCCCCTGCTCCCCGCCGCCATGAACACCGTGGCGGCGGCGCTGCGCGAGCTCGGCCACGAGGTGATCCCGGTCGACGTCGACGGCGCCCTCGGGCGCCTCGTGGCGACCCTGGACAACGCGCGGGCGGATCTCGTGCTGAACACCGCCGAGGGGCGCGCCGTGCGGTCCGGCTCGACCTTCTACCCGACCGTCTTCGACGGGCTCGGCCTGCCCTGGGTCGGCTCCGCGCCGCGAGCCTCGGCGCTGGCGTCGGACCGGTTCGCATGCCGCGCCATCGCGGCGCAGCTCGGCATCGCGACGCCGCGCAGCTGGGTCGCGTCCCCCGGCGCCGTGCCCGAAGAGATCCCGCTGCCCGCGATGGTGGCCGCGCGCACCCGCGGGCTCGACGCGCCGGCCGTGCGCGTGGACGACCGCGCGGCGCTCCTCGCCCGCGTCGACGGTCACCCGGGTGGCGCCGTCGCGAGCGAGCTCATCGCCGGGCGTGACATCGCGGTCCCGTGGCTCGCCGGGGTCGGCCCGGACGGTGGCGCCCTCGGGGCCATCGCGCAGGACCGTGGCGAGGTCGACCCGGCGGTGGCCGCCCGGCTGGTCGCGGAGACCCGCCGGATCGTCACGGCCATCGGCATCGGCGACGTGGCGCGGCTGGACTGGCGCGTCACCGCGACCGGTGAAGCCGTGTTCGTCGGCGTGACGCTGCTGCCGAGCCTCGCCGAGTCGGGCACCTTGAGGACCGCGGCGGCGCGACACGGCCTCGGGACGCTCGCGCGGGTGCTCGACGCGCTGGTCCGCGCCGCCTGCGTGCGCCTCGGCACCGACCCCGAGGTGCGCGCGGAGAAGACCCGCGCCCGGGTCGGGCTGGTCTTCAACCTCAAGCGGGTCGTCCCGACGATGGACGGCTCGGTCGACGCGGAGGCGGAGTTCGACTCGCCCAAGACCATCAACGCCATCGCGGACGCCATCCGTAAGCAGGGCCACGAGGTGGTCCTGCTCGAGGCGGACCGGTCGCTGCTGACGCGCATCACCGAGGCCGAGGTCGACCTGGTCTTCAACATCTCCGAGGGCATCCGCGGCCGCGGCCGCGAGGCGCTGGTGCCGGCGATGCTCGAGCTGCTCGACATCCCCTACACGGGCTCCGACGCCGCGACCCTCGCGGTGACCCTCGACAAGGCGCTCGCCAAGCGCCTCGTGCGCGAGTACGGGGTGCCGACGGCGCCGTTCTTCGTGATGACCTCGGTGGATCAGCCGCTGCCGCCCGAGCTCAGCTTCCCGCTCATCGTGAAGCCGGTCGCCGAGGGCAGCTCGAAGGGGGTCGTCGCGACCAGCGTCGTCCACGATGACGCCGCGCTGCGGGCGATCGTCGGCGACATCGTCCACAGGTACAACCAGGGCGCGCTGGTCGAGGGCTTCCTGCCCGGGCGGGAGTTCACCATCGGGATGTTGGGCGAGGCGCGACCGCGGATCCTGCCGCCGATGGAGATCGTGTTCCAGGCCAAGGCCGGACCGAACCCCGTCTACACCTTCCAGCACAAGCAGGACATGGGCGACGAGGTCGTCTATCAGGTGCCCGCGCAGGTCGACGAGGCCCTCTACGAGGACATCGTGACCCTCGCCAAGAACGCCTGGGAGGCGCTCGGCTGCCGCGACGTGGCGCGGATCGACGTGCGGCTCGACGCCCAGGGGCGCGCCTGCTTCATCGAGTGCAACCCGCTGCCGGGGCTCACCCCGGACTGGTCGGACCTCTGCATGATCGCGAAGGCGGCCGACATGACCTACGACGGGCTCATCGCGGAGATCATGGCGCCGGCGCTGCGGCGCTTCGAGGATCAGGTGCGCGAGCGCCTCATATGATACGACCGCCGCGCCGGCGGCTCCGTGACCTGGGATTGAGCATCGGCCGCTTCGACGTCGGCCCCCACAACGCCATCACCGACGTCGTGGGGGTCCGCGTCGGGCACCACACGCTGTCGCGCGGCAAGGGGCGGCGCAAGGTGGGCGACGGGCCGGTGCGCACCGGGGTGACGGCGATCCTGCCGAACGGCGGCGACATTTTCACCGACCGCCTGGTCGCGGGCCACTTCGTCCTCAACGGCGCGGGCGAGATGTCGGGGCTGACCCAGCTCGCCGAGTGGGGGCTCCTCGAGACGCCGATCCTGCTCACGAACACGCTCTCGGTCGGCGTCGCCTCCCAGGGGGCCATCGCGTGGATGCTCGACAAGCACCCGACCATCGGGGTCGAGCACGACGTCATCATCCCGCTCGTCGGCGAGTGCGACGACTCCTTCCTCAACGACATCGGCGGCAACCACGTCAAGGTCGACCACGTGAAGGCGGCGCTCGACGCGGCGCGCTCCGGGCCGGTCGCCGAGGGGTGCGTCGGTGGCGGGACCGGGATGGTGTCCTTCGACCTCAAGGGGGGCATCGGGACGTCCTCACGGGTGCTGCCGGCGGAGCTCGGCGGCTACACCCTGGGCGTGCTCGTCATGACGAACGTCGGGCGCCTCGAGGACCTGCGGGTCGACGGCATCCCGGTGGGCCGCGAGGTCGCCCCGCTCTTCGCCGAGGCGGCGCGGCGGCCGAACCTCTACGGCAGCATCATCGCGGTGATGGCGACCGACGCGCCGCTGGCGACGCCCCAGATCAACCGCGTCTGCAAGCGCATCGCGCTCGGGCTCGGGCGCGTGGGGAGCTACGCCGCCCACGGATCGGGCGAGATCATCATGGGGTTCTCGACCGCCAACGTGATCCCGCGGGACCGCCGGCTACGCGTCTATCGACTCGACGCCCTCGCCGACTGGGCCATCGACCCCCTCTACCAGGCCGCCATCGAGTGCACCGAGGAGGCCGTGGTCAACGCGCTGTGCGCGGCCGTGCCGACCGACGGGGTCGACGGGCGCGTCGTCCCCGCCCTGCCCCTCGAGGCCCTCGTCGAGGTCTGGCACCGCTACCAGCGCGACAACCTCCAGCCCCTGCGCCACTCCCGGGACTGAACGCGCGGCGCTCTGCCCCGGAAGCACTCGCCCACGCTCGCGCGGACGCCCACGCCAGCGCGTGCGTGCGTGCGCGGGCGTGCCCGCTTGGACCTGGCGCACCGCCCGCCGGGCCCGGGGCCGAATTTCGCAAACGCAAAAAGCCGACGGACGCGGGGAACCCTCCGCGTTCGACGGCTTGATGCTGCGGTGCACCGGGGCGAGCCCCGGCGCGGCTACATGCGCTTCGAGTAGTACTCGACGACGAGCTGGACATCGATCTGGAACGGGATCGTGTCCGCCATCGGCGTGTCGCGCATCTGCACGTGGCGCGTGTCGGCCTTGACGTCGAGCCACTCGGGCTTGAGCGGCGAGTGCGACTCGAGGGACTCGACCACGACGTTGAGGTTCTTGCTGCGGTCGCGCAGGGTCACCTCGTCGCCGACGCGCAGGCGGAAGGACGGGATGTCCACCCGGTGCCCGTTGACCTTGAAGTGGCCGTGGTTGACCAGCTGGCGCGCGGCCGGGATGGTCGGCGCGAAGCCCGCACGGAACACGATGTTGTCGAGGCGCCGCTCGAGGAGCTCGAGGAGCTTCTCACCGGTCGCCAGCTTGGAGCGCCGGGCCTCCTTCACGAGGCGGCGGAGCTGGGTCTCGTTGAGGCCGTAGTTCAGACGGATCTTCTGCTTCTCCATGAGCTGGCGAGCGAAGTCCGAGAGCTTGCGGCGGACCGCCTTGGGGCCGTGCTGGCCGGGCGGGTAAGGGCGTCGCTCGATCGACTTCCGGGAGAGACCGGGGAGGTCGACGCCAAGAGCGCGCATCTTCTTGATTCGGGGGCCGGTGTATCGCGACATGAACAGTCTTCCTGACGCTTGGGTTCCTTGAAGCGGGCGGTCTTATAACGGGTGGGTTGCACCCTGTCACGCGCAAAACCAACCCGCGGGGAGCGCCCTCCCCCGCGCCGCTGGTCAAAGCGCGCAGACCCCCGCCCTACATGGCTGTGAAGTCGACGTAGACGGTCGCCTCGCCCCCGGGTGGGACGGTCACGCTCTGGGTCTTCGTCTTGCTGCCCTGGGTGAGGGTGATCTTGTGACGTCCCGCGGAGACCCCAGGGATCGTCACCGGGGTGTTCCCGTAGCTGCGTCCGTCGAGGCTCACGGTCGCCCACGGGCGGGCGCCGACCTTGATCGAGCCTCGGGCCACGGACACCTTGTCGAGCTCGATCTTGAGCGTCTCGGTGGCCTGGGCGATGCCGACGGTCTTCTTCTCCGTGCGGTAGCCGGAGGACGAGATCGTGACGTCCACCGAGGTGTTGAGCTCGAGGTTCGTGACCGCGAAGAGCCCGGTCTCCCGCGCCTCGACGGCGCCCGCGCTGGCCTCGACCTTGGCGTCCGCCGGCAAGACCGAGATGAGGAGCGTCGCCAGCGTCTTGACCGCGATCTTCACGATCGGGGTGTTCTCCGCGAGCACCACCGTCTCGGTGACCGCCGCGCCCCCGCCCGCCGGCTCGACGCGCAGCATCACGCTGTCGCCGACCTTGCCCCGGAAGGACTGCGGGCCGGCGCCGAGGCGCTCGCCGTTGGCGTAGACGACCGCCTTGTCGTCGCTCGGCTGGATCACGACCGAGACGAACTTGGCCTCCTTCTCGAGCTGGATCTTCAGGATCTGGTCCTTCTCCTCCACCTTGATCAGCTCGGTGTAGTCCTCGAAGCCGTGGGCCTCGGCGGTGACGCGCACCGTCTGACCGAGCTCGAGGCCCTTCTTCTCGTAGGCGACCTCACCGTCGATGCGGACCTTGGCCTCCTTCGGGTCGACGAGGATGCGCAGCACCGCGTCGGCGACCGGGCCCTCGACGGTGGGGTCGGGATCGGGGCCGGGGTCGCCGCCCCCCTGGGTGGCGAAGAAGACCGCCGCACCGCCGCCGCCGAGCAGCAGCACCACCAGGAAAAGGATCAGCGGCAGCCGCGAGCCGCCCCGCTGCTGTTGGCGCGGGGGCATCATCTGCTGCTGCGGCGGCGCGTAGGCGGGCCCGGCCTGGCCGCGCATCGGAGGCCCGTCGGTGGCCGCCGGCATGGCGCGGGTCCGCGCCTCGGCGTCGGGCGCCACCGGCCCGCCGAAGTCCATCGCGGCGCCGTCGATGCGGGTTCGCTGGTCGGCGTCGTTGTCGAGGGCGTTGGTGGCCTCGGCCGCCGGCATCATCGCCGTCGCGTCGCCGGCGCCGCTCGCCGTCCCGCCCATCAGGTCGACGCGCTCCTCCTCGTTGTAGCGCTCGGTCTCATCGATCTCGACCTTGAAGAGGCGGCTCATCAGCGGCCGCAGCTTCTCCTTCTCGAGGTCGATGACGTTCGAGTAGTACCAGCGCGTCAGCTCGCGGTTGAACGCCTCGACGTTCGCGTAGCGGTCCTCGCGCTTCTTCTCGATGCACTTGAGGACGATCGGGTCGAGGTCCGCCGGCACCGCCGGGTTGATGGTCGACGGCGCCGGCGCCTCGGCCTTGAGCACGTTGGTCAGCGTCTCGAAGTCGCTCTCGGCGAGGAACAGGCGCTTACCGGTGAGCATCTCCCACAGCATGATGCCGAGGGCGAACAGGTCCGAGCGGCCGTCGAGCGGCTTGCCGCGCGCCTGCTCGGGGCTCATGTAGGCGACCTTGCCCTTGACCGCGCCGGCCATCGTCTTGGTGCTGCGCTGGGCGGCCTTCGCGATGCCGAAGTCCATCAGCTTCACTTCGCCGTTGAACGCGACCATGACGTTCGACGGCGAGATGTCGCGGTGCACGATGTTCAGCGGCTTGCCGCGGTACTCCTTGGTGTGGGCGTAGTGGAGGCCCTTGGAGGTCTCCATGAGGATCCACACGCACTGCGCGACCGAGAGGGGCTCACCGAGCTTGATGCTGCGCTCGAGCACGTCCTTGAGGTCGCGCCCCTCGATGTACTCCATCGCGATGTAGTAGGTGCCGTCGGCGACGTCGAAGTCGAAGATCTGGACGATGTTCGGGTGCTGCAGCTTCGCGGTGATCGACGCCTCGTCGATGAACATCTTGACGAAGGCTTCATCTTCCGTGAAGTGCGGCAGAATACGCTTGATGACGAGGTCCTTCTCGAACCCCTCCGTACCCGTGACCTTCGCCTTGAAGATCTCCGCCATGCCGCCCATGGCGATCTTCCGCATCAGGATGTACTTGCCGAAATGCTGCGGCAGGACCTTCGACATCGTGCGGCTACCTCTGAGAATACAGGCGTCGCCGCCTGAGGCCGGCGCGCTCGCGGGAGTGCAGAGGTCCCATTATCACGCGACCGGCCCGCTGGCTAGAAGGCTCGAACCCTCGGGCCGCCGCGCCAGGACACCGGTCCACGGTCCCGCGAAGCGGGGCTTTGGGCCGGTGTCCACGCTGCGGGAGCGGCGGGTGGAGGCCGCCAAGGGCCCGCGCCGGTTGAGCCAGGTCCCCAATCAGAACGCGGCGAAGCGAGTCCTGATTGAGGTGTCCTGGCGCTACTCCCCTTCGCCCTCTTCGCCCACCCCCGCCCAGCGTCCAACGAGCCGCACGACCGACGGCTTGAGGAGGTGATAGCCCGGGGGCTCGCTCCAGCGCATCCCGGTGTTGGCGTGGACCTCGCCGTCGTTGACGGCGAGGACCCAGCTCCCGCGCAGGGCGGCGCTGGTCTCGAGGGTGATGGTGAAGGCGAGCCCCGCCGAGTCGTGGGCCGCGAAGCTGTACAGCACCCGCGGGTCGCCCTCGGGGGCCAGGCTCTCGACGGCGACGACGCGGACCGGCCCGACGTCGAACTGGTCGAGGACGTAGGAGCGGAGGGCGCGCACGCCGGGGTCCTCGCTGGTCGCCCAGACCTGGCGCAGGCGCTTGTGGGTGAGCTGCGCGGTGCCGTGATAGTCGAGCGCGAGCAGACACTGCAGGAGCTTCTTGAGCGTGGGGAAGTCCTCGGGGCGGAGCCCGAGCGCGCGCTTGAGGTGCTCGAGGGCCGCGGCGTGGTCACCGCGCTGGGAGTAGATCACGCCCGCGTCGAAGCGCGCCTCGAACAGATCCGGGTCCGCGTGGAGCGCGTTGAGGACCTTGGTCAGCGCCTCGCTCTTGCGGCCGAGCAGCCAGTGCGCGACCCCCTCGTAGTAGTGGGCCGCGGCGTGCTCGGGGTCGAGCTGGCAGGCGATCCTGAGGGCGCCCATGGCGAGCTGCGCCTGCCCCATCGCCAGCAGCACCCGGCCCGCCGCGTAGTGGCAGTTGGCGTGCTCGGGGCGGCTCTGGGAGAGCTTGTCGAGGGCGATCAAGGCCGTCGCCAGCGCCGCCGGCTCGTCCCGACGGGCCAACGCCATCTCCAGCAGATCGATGGCGAGGTCCTTCTTCTTCATCCCCGGCACCACGTCATGATGGCCTCGGCGTCCTCGAGGGTGACCGAGAAGGCGCCGATCTCGCTCGGCAGCGCCAGGGTCTCACCGCAGCGCGCCGCCGTCGACGCGTCCCCGGCGCGAATCGTCAGGCGACCGCGCACCACGACCAGCGCGGCCAGGGCGGCGAGCGCGGGGATCACCAGGGTGCCGTCGCCGCGCAGGCGCTCGACGCTCATGACGCCGAGGGTGCAGAGGCGGTCGCGGGTGGCGCCAGCGGCGGCGACGATCGGCTCGGGGCGGCGGCGCAGGGAGGCGACGTAGGCGGCGCCGCGCTGGTCGTCGAAGGCGGTGACGGCCAGCGAGTCGGCGACGTGCAGCGGGCGCGGCTGGCCGCTCGGGGAGCGGTGCCCGGCGGCGTCGTAGCGGCGGTTCCAGTCCCAGAAGCGGTAGGTGGTGCCCGTCTGCCCGGGGCGCACGAGCTGCGGCTCGACCAGGGTCACCCCCGCTCCGACCGCGTGGACCGTCCCCGGGGCGATGACGAAGCAGTCGCCGGGGGAGACCGGCACGAAGGTCAGCATCGGGCGCAGATCGGCGTGCGCGGCCAGCGCGGAGGACAGCGCCTCACGGGTGACGCCGTCGCGGAGGCCGAGCCACAGCCCCGCGCCGGGCTCGCGGGCGAGCACGTACCACGCCTCGGGCTTGCCGGAGTGGCCCGGCGGCAGGGCGGCGTAGTCGTCGGGCGGGTGGACCTGGACGCTGAGCTCGTCGGCGGTGTCGAGGAGCTTCACCAGCATCGGGGTAGTGGCCGCCTCGGGCAGCGCCTCGGCCAGCAGGCGCCCGTCCGCGACGCGACTCGGGAAGGCGGGGTCGATCGAGAACTCCCAGGCCTCGCCGACGACGTCGTGCTCGCCGTCGTCGCCGAGATCGGGGAGGCCGGCCTTGATCGCCTCGACGATGCGCCGACCGCCCCACGGCGTGCGCGTGGGCGGCGTGAAGTTGTCTGGGCGGAGGCGCAGCGGTGTCACGGGGGGGACCTTAATCAAATCGTCCGCACTTGTCGCCAGCCCACGCAGCGAACGCTGGCTGCGGGGTCGGCCGGCCTTTGGGGCGAGGGCCCGGAGTGCGCGAGGCCGGTTCGACTTTTTCGGGTTGCTCCGGAGCGGCTCGCGTGTTTTCTGGCGCAACGATGGTCACCGAGCCCTCAAGCGCGCCCGCAACGCTCCTCGCCCGCGTCCGGCGGGACCCGCTGTGGCGCCTCACCCTCGCGCTGGGCGCGATGAGCGCGTTCGCGGCGGCGCTGGTGATGTTTCGCCACCACTTCGTCGCGCGGGCGACCTACGACTTCTTGTACTGGAACCTGTTTCTGGCCTGGATCCCCATGGGCGCGGCCCTGCTGGCGCGGCGCCTCGAGACCCGTCGCCACCGGCGCTGGAGCGTCCCGATCGTCATCGTGGGGTGGCTCGCCTTCTTCCCGAACGCGCCGTACATCATCACCGACCTGATGCACCTGCGGACGACCGGCGGCGCGCCGCTGTGGCTCGACGTGCTGATGGTCGGGACGGCGGCGCTGACCGGGCTCTTCGTCGGGCTGGCGTCCCTGCGCCTGGTCCACGGGGTCGTCGCCCGCGCCCGCGGCTCGGCGTGGCAGGGCTGGGCCTTCGCGACCCTGGCGTGCTTCGGCGCCGGCTTCGGGGTCTACCTGGGGCGCTTTCTGCGCCTCAACAGCTGGGACATCGTGACCCGCCCGGGGGACGTCCTCGCCCACGCCGTCGAGACCCTCACCGTGGACCGGGCGATCGCCTTCACGCTGCTGACCGGCGCGCTGCTGCTCGTGTGCCACGTCGTCGTCACCGCCGTCGCCGGCGCGCCCGCGCCGCGGCCACATGGGGACACCACGACGCCTGGCTGACGTGGACCGCCGGTTGGCGCGGCGCGCGGCCGCGCCCCGGGTCTCGCGTGACGCCCGCGACGAGATCGGCGGCGCCCGGATCCTCGCGGATCGCGGTCCCGTTCTCTCTCTTGCGGCCCGCCCTAGACTTGCGCTGGTGCAAATTAGGATAGCGTCGATCCCGTGATCGACGGGGCCGTCGCCCCCGCGGTCCCGCATCCCCTCCCATCGCTGGTGATCGATTGACAGCCACGCGCCTGCTCGACGGCAACGGGCGCGGGTAGGGGCCGGCGGCGGCCCGGGCGGGTCGAACGCGACGTACACCGGCGCGAGCCACGGCGGCTATGGCGGAGGGTCGTCCGCGAGCCCGTACCGTCGGCAGCGGTGGGAGCACCTGGCTGCACATGAACGACGTGCACATCGCCTGCGCGGACGGGACGAGCGTGTGGGTGTCGCCCGGCGGGAACGAGGGCGAGCCGGGCAACATGGGCGCGCACCCGCCGCAGCTGTTCCAGACCGCGGCGTACTGGGGCCGCGAGGGGTTCGGCGCCTACGACAAGTGCTACTGGAACGTCGCGCTGGGGCTCGATCAGCTCGGCCCGAGCTGCGTCCTCGAGGCCGGGGCGACGGCGACGGCGGAGCCGGCGGATGGCGACGGGAGCATCGCCGGCGGGGCCGCTGTCGACGGTGCCGCGGAGGGACCAGGAGACGCCGACCCCGCCGAGCGCGTCGCGGGCGTGGTACATCGAAGCCTCGGCGGTGGCGAAGCGAGCGAGCGCTATGCAGTCCGTGTGCCGGCCGCGGGGGGGCGCCGCAGGCCGGTCCGCGTGCCGCTGGGCAGCGATGGTGGCGCGTCTTGCGGTGCGCGCGGCGCATGGGGCTGCTCGGCGCCGCACGGGCTCGCGGCGCCGTCCATCGCGGACCCCGACCGGTGGACCTTCCTGCAACGCAGCGTCCGGGGTGGCACGGGCTTCGGTCGCGGGAGCTCGGGGCGTCACGGGCAGGGTCGCCGGAGCAAGGCGGCGGTCTTCCCGGCGCTGGGACATTTTCGGGAACCGCCGGGGGGCTCGGACGTGTAAGACGTTCGTGAGTCACCCCTTGACCATGCGAGCACCGGGAGCGTGGGTGCGCGAGCGAACGTCACCAGAGCCCTCACGGGTCGACGCGGCGCTGCTGGGGCGAGCCCAGGCGGGCGACCGTGCGGCGGTCACCGAGGTCGTGCGGCGGCTGGCGCGCTCGGTCCACGCGATGGTGGCGCGGCTCGCCGGTGCCCGCCGAGACCTCGTCGAAGACGCAGCGCAGGACGCCTTCGTCAAGATCGTGCGCGGGCTCCACCGCTTCGCCCCCGACGGCCCGGCGCGCTTCGAGACCTGGGCGCTGACGGTGGCCGCGCGCGCGACCATCGACCGCCTGAGGGGGCTCGAGCGGCGTGGGCGGCACCTGGTCGCCCTCGACGCGCCACCGGAGGGCGTCGCCCCGGGACCGAGCCCCGAGCGAACGGCGGCCGACCGGGAGCTGGGCGCGCGGGTCGTGGCCGCCATGGAGGCGTTGCCGGCCGAGCACCGCGCGGTGCTGGTGCTGCGCGCCTACCACGACCTCGACTATCCCGAGATCGCCGAGGCCACCGGCCTCCCGATCGGCACCGTCAAGTCCCGGCTAGCCCGCGCGCGCGCCGCGCTCAAGGCCGCCGTGGCCGAGGAGAACCGCCATGGGGAGTGATCCACGCGACGACCGCGACGGCTTCGACGCCGACGAGCGGCGCGCGCTCGACGCCTGGGAAGCGCCGCCCCTGCCGGACGGCTTCGTCGCCGCCGCGGTCGACCGGGCGCTGGCGACGGCGCCTGCGGCCAGGCCACGTCGGCGCGCGCTGGTCGTCGGGGGCACGCTGCTCGGGCTCGCCGCCGCCGCCGCGCTCGCCACGATCGTGGCGCTGCCGGGGCGCGCGCCGGGGCCACGGGAGATCACCATCGGCGGGACGGTCCTGTCCTGCG
>PHBI01000158.1 GCA_002841945.1 Deltaproteobacteria bacterium HGW-Deltaproteobacteria-14 | reverse complement strand
GCCGGCACTCCGGGCGGCCTGGGTCAGACGAACGGCGGCCGGGGCGGCCTCGCCAACGGCCTCGCCTCGCTGCTGCCGCTGATGGGGGGCTCGGGCGGCGGCGGCGGCGACGGCTGGATCACCGGCGGCAGCAGCACCTACGTCGGCCAGTACGGCGGCGGCGGTGGCGGCGGCGGCGGCGGCGCCTTCGCGTTCGTCGTCTACGGGCGCCTGTCGGGATCGGGCCAGCTGCTGGCCAACGGCGGCGCCGGCGGCGCCGCGGGCTACGACAACCAGGCGGCCTCGGGGGGCGGCGGCGGCTCGGGGGGCGGCATCAGCCTCGCGTCGCGCGACCTGGCCTTCACCGGCGCCGTGTCGGTCCACGGCGGCGCCGGGGGTGACAACGCCAACTACCCGGGCGGCCACAACCTCGGCGGCAAGGGCGGCGAGGGGCGCGTGCGCTTCGACGGCGCGGCGCCGCCGACGCTGACGGCGGGCCCCACCGGGACCATCGGCTCGACCTGGCAGGGGTGCGCGGTCAGCGGCGTCACCGGGTCCATCGTACACGTCGTGACCGGCGCGACCTGCGACTACACGGTCACCGATCTCGCGGGCAGCGTCGTCGCGACCGGGCAGACCGGCGCCGGCGACCTCGACCTGGCCGCCGTGTCCGCGGCGCACGGGGTCCTCACCGTGGTCCTCTCCCGCTCGGGGGTGCCGAGCCCGGTCGGCATCGCCCGGGTCGTCACCGACACCGACGGCGACGGCATCCCCGACTTCGCCGACGGCGACGACGACAACGACTGCATCTCGGACATCGACGAGCTGGGCGGGGTCGACCTGACCGGCGACCTCGACGCGGACAACGTCCCCGACTACCAGGATCCCGACTACGTCACCTGCCCCGACGTCGACAGCGACGGCGTCTGCGACAGCCTGCCGCCGGCGCTCGACGTCGACGGGGACGGCGTCGTGAACTCCCTCGATCGCGACAGCGACGGCGACGGCGTCCCCGACTCGGTCGAGAACTGCGGCACGCTGGTCGACAGCGACGGCGACGGCCGCGTCGACGACACCACCGACGGCGACTTCGACGGCGTGTCCCAGGTGGTCGACGCCGACGACGGCGACCCGCAGAACACCGGCACGCAGAGCACGCCGTCGCAGCATGACGACGACGGCGCCCCCGACTTCCTCGACCTCGACTCCGACGGCGACGGCATCTTCGACCTCACCGAGGCGGGGGGTGGCGCCCTCGACGCCAACGGCGACGGCAAGGTCGACGACACCACCGACGCCGACGGCGACGGCATCCCCGACGTGCTCGATCCGAGCGACGACGCGACCGGCGCGCCGCTCGGCACCCCGCTCGCCCTGCCCGACTCGAACGGCGACGGGATCCCGGACTACCAGGCGCCCGGGCTCCCGCTCTTTGGGGTGTTGCGCCTCGGGGACGGCTCGCTCGCCGGGATCCGGTGCTACTACGACGCGGACGCCGCCTCGGTGTCCTGCGAGACCGACCAGTCCGGCGCGCTGGTGTTGTATCCCCCGGTCTGCTCCCCTTGAGGGGCGAGGCCGGGAGCGGGTATGTTGCGCCGCACCACCGCGGCTGCGCCGCCACCAACGGGTGGTTCGGCGCGACGTGGCCATCGACAACCACACGATCCTCTGGTCTAAAGTGAGTATGGGTGCGCGTCTTTCGGCCTGGGAGCTCGACAACCCGAGGATGCTCGAGGCGGGTATCGCCGCGCGTCTGCCCGATCAGGGCGCGGCGGCGTTCGCATGCGAGGTGGTGCGCGTGGTCGCCCACCCCGCGGACCTCGAGGACCCGGACGGCGGGGCGTCCCCCGAGCAGGTCGCTACGCACATGGCGCTGTTGGCCCACGCGTACTGCCTCGGGGTGTTCTCCTCGCGCCGCATCGCGGTGGCGGCCGAGCAGCGGCTGGACTTCATCGCCATCAGCGCGGCGGCGCCGGTTCACTTCAAGGCCCTGGCCGCGCTGCGGGAGCGCCTGGCGCCAGCGTTGACGCGGGTGTTGGCGCGGTTCGTCGCGGTGTGTGACAAGGCCGGCTACTTCCCGATGGACGACCACCCGGCCCGGGTGGCGACGCGGTGGATCGAGAGCGCGCGCGCGGCGGACGCGGAAGAGGACGGCGTCTACGGCGAGGCGCACCTGGGGATGGGGGCGGCGCCGTGGTTGAGCGACCCCAAGGCGCGCGAGCGACGTATGCGCGCGGCCATCGAGGTGCTCACGGACCCCTCTCGGGCCGCCGAGGGCGATGAGGACAAGCGCCCGCTCATCCGCGCGCACTCGCGCAACTCGACCGAGATCATCGAGGCCTACCCCGAGGAGGCCGAGGGGTGGGACGCCGCGCCGATCATGGAGCGCCGCGAGCCGGAGCCCGCCGCCGCGCCCGAGCCCGCGCCCGCGCCCGCGCCCGCGGCTCCGCCCCCGCCGCAGCGGCGGCCGGCGCGCAAAGAGATGTCGACGCGGTCGACGCGGGGGGGAGCCGCGGCGACGCTGGTTCCGCCCGATCCGGAGCCCGAGCCCGAGCCCGAGCCCGCGGCGCCCGCCGGCGGTGGCGCGACCACCGGGGCCGCCGCCGCGGTGGAGATCATCCGCCAGGTGAAGTCGGCGGAGGACCGGCTGCGGCTCGTGGAGATCGTCATCGGCGCGGCGGTGGCCGACGGCGAGGTGACGGCCCAGGAGCAGCGGCGGGTGCAGGCGTTGGTGCGGTTTCTGCGCTTCGACGAGCCGGCCAAGGCGCGCCTCGTGAAGCTGATGCGGAGCGGCCAGGCGCCGACGCTGCCGACCGCCGACGAGGTGCCCGACTACGACGTGCGGGTGTTCATGTTCGAGCAGGCGGCGGCGATGGTGCTCGTCGACGGCCGCCCGAACGAGCAGGAGCTGGCGTTTCTGCGCGAGGTCGCCCAGACCTTCGAGCTCGGCCAGAGCGACGTGAAGGCGGCCATCGCCCGGGCCCAGACGGCCAGCTAGGGGCGACTGTCCGGCGCCCTGAGGGCGACGAAGCCGGCGGCGAAGCTGCGCTCGCGCTGACCGCGGGAGCCGCGCCGGGCGATCCCCTCGAGGGTGCCGGTGACGCGCTGCTCGTCGACGTGATCGAGGCGCAGGTGGGTCAGCGTCAGCTGCCAGGTGTCGCTGCGGGTCGTCTGGATGGACGCGGTGGCCGCGGCGAGGGCCGCGGCGCCCAGGTCGAGGTCGTCGAGCTGGCTCTGGTCGGTGCCGCGCGGGAGCGCGATGGGGATGATGACGTGGAGCCACGGGAGCTGCGGGCCGGCCTCGTCCTCGCCGCGCCGGACGGCCTCGAGGCGCAGGGTGGTCTGCTCCTCACCGTGGAGGAAGCTCACCCAGGTGTAGGGCAGCAGCATGTCCGCGACGTCGAGGCGGGCGCGGGTCCAGTAGCCGGCGGCGGGGACGCGGAGCCCCGGGGTGGCCGGCACGATCGGGCCGTTTCCGCCCACCTCCGGCGGGGCGCTCGGCAGCTCGACCGGGCCCATGTTGCTGTGGATGAGCGCGAGGTCGTCGACCGCCGCCTCTTCGTCGGGCGGCGTGTCGTCCACCTCGAGCCACTCGGGGCAGCCCGAGGCGAGCACCGCCGCGACGAGGAGCGCGAGCGGTGCCGCCAGACGCATCAGTCGTCCTTCTTGAGGGCACGCAGGAGCATCTCGCCGAGGCTCCCGACCTCCTTGCCGCGGTCGTCGGTCGCCTTCTCGGGGCGGTCGGAGTACGCCAGCGTGCCGCCGCGTCGCTCGCCGCCGCCGCCGCGCTCGTTGCGATCGAAGCGGTCGAAGCCGCCGCGGTCGCGCCGCTCCCCGCGCGGGCCACCGCGGCCGGGGCCGCCGGGGCCGCCGCCGGGGCCACCGCGCCGGCCGGACGGGCGGCCGTCATCGCTCGCGCGCCCGCTGTCCTCGCGTCGGGTGATGGCGATCTTGCGGTCGTGGGAGTCGACGCGGAGGATCTTGGCCTCGACGGTGTCGCCGGGCTTGAAGGCCACCTGGAGCGGGGTGCCCGGGGTGTTGCTCTCGCTCGCCGGCAGGAGCGCGGTGATGCCGGGCTCGAGGGTGACGAAGACGCCGAAGACCTGCACGCTCTCGATGGTGCCGGTCACGGCCTGGCCGGGCTGGTACTTGCTCGCGGCGGCGTCCCACGGGTCCTCGGCGAGGGCCTTGAGGCTCAGCGCGATGCGGCGGCGCTCGAGGTCCATCTCCATCACGCGCACCTTGACGGTGTCGCCGACGTTGAGGACCTCCTTGGGGTGGCGGACGCGCGCGTGGGCGAGGTCCGACACGTGGATGAGGCCGTCGACCCCGGGGGCGAGGCTGACGAAGGCGCCGAAGTTGGTGAGGCGCACGACGGCGCCGGTGACGATCTCGCCGACCTGGATGCCGCCGACGGCGGTCTCGAAGGGGTCGCCCTGGGTCTGGCGCATCGACAGCGCGATGCGCTCCTTCTCGGGATCGATCTCGAGGACGACGACCTCGACCTCCTGGCCCATCTTGACGGCCTCGTGGGGGTCGCCGACGCGGTCCCAGCTGAGCTCGCTGACGTGGACGAGGCCGTCGATGCCGCCGAGGTCGACGAAGACGCCGAACTTCTGGATGTTGCGGACGCGCCCGGTGAGCTTGGCGCCGACCTGGAGCTTCTTGGCGGTCTCGGCGGCGCGCTCGGCCTGCTCGGCGCGCATCAGGGCGGCGCGCGAGATGACCACCGAGCCGCTGCGCATCTCGGTGATCTTGAAGGCGAACACCTGGCCCACGACCGACTCGGGGTCCTCGAGGCGGTAGACGTCGATCTGGCTGAACGGGCAGAAGGCGCGCTGGCCGGCGATGAGGACGTCGTAGCCGCCCTTGTTGGTGGCGATCACCTTGCCCTCGACCGGGATCCCGGCGGTGAAGGCCTCGCGCAGGGCGCGCGAGTCGACGTCGGCCCCGAGGCGGACCTTGATGTGGACGCCGTTGGAGTTGACGCCGACGACGATGCCCTCGAGCTCGTCGCCCTGCTTGACGGTGATCTCGCCGTCCTCGCCGCGGAGCTCCTCCTTGAGGACGTAGCCGGTGGCCTTGCCCCCGAGGTCGAGGAAGACCTCCTGGCCGTGGAGGCTGACGACCTCGACGACGCCCTTGACCTTGTCGCCGGGCTCGAAGGTCGGCTCCTCGCTGGCCTGCTGTGGCTTGTCACCCATCAGGGCGGCGAAGTCCACGTCCTCGGCCACCTCGACGCCGGTGTCGAGCTTGGGCTCGGGCTTGGGGGGGACGACGGTGCCGGTGGCGGCCTGTTCGCCGACGCCCTTGGAGACGACGGACGCCGACTCCGGCGCGAGCGTCTCGACGCCGTCCGGACCGGCGGTGACAGGGCCGAGCCCCGGTGCGGGGGGGGCGGTGTTCTCTTCGCTGCTCATGACCGGCGCTCCGGGGGGCCGTGGGGGTCTCTTGCGAGGCGCGCGACCTCTAACGAGAGCCGCGCGCGTACCATATCCGAGGCGGGTCACGCCAGCCTCAAGAGGTGCCGGGGGGAGGTTTCGGGTTTATGTTTCCCCGCGCCGCGGCGCTGTAGTACGTTGCGCCGCCCGCGGAGGAGCCCGATGGCCAGCACGAGGAAGGTCGCTACGACCATCTACATCACCGTCGAGCAAGATGAGAAGCTCAAGCTGCTCAGCCAGGCGACGGGTACCTCGATGGCGCAGTACATCCGCGAGGGCATCGACCACATCCTCGAGCTGCACAAGGACCGCCTCCCCCAGCAGCTCGGCCTGAGCATCGACTAGATCATGGCCCCCCCGACCCGCCCGGCGCACGTCCCCCGCGAGCGCATCCGCAACTTCTCGATCATCGCGCACATCGATCACGGCAAGTCGACGTTGGCGGATCGCCTGCTCGAGATGACGGGGTCGGTCGGCGAGCGCGATCAGAAGGACCAGTTCCTCGACAAGATGGATCTGGAGCGCGAGCGCGGGATCACGATCAAGAGCCAGTCGGTGCGCCTGGACTACATCGCGGCCGACGGGCTGAACTACCAGCTCAACCTCATCGACACGCCGGGGCACGTGGACTTCACCTACGAGGTGTCGCGCAGCCTCAAGGCGTGTGAGGGCGTGCTGCTGGTGGTCGACGCGGCGCAGGGGGTCGAGGCGCAGACGCTGGCGAACGTGTACCTCGCGCTCGAGGAGGACCTCGAGATCATCGTGGTCCTCAACAAGGTCGACCTGCCGGCGGCGGACGTGCCGCGGGTGATCGCCGAGATCGAGGACACCATCGGGCTCGACGCCCACGACGCGCTGCACGTCAGCGCGAAGACGGGGCTCGGGGTGCCGGCGCTGCTCGAGGCGATCGTCGAGCGGCTGCCGCCGCCGCGCGGGACGACCGACGACGCGACCCGGGCGCTGGTGTTCGACAGCTGGTACGACCCGTACCGCGGGGTGACGGCGATGCTGCGGGTGGTCGGCGGGACGCTGACGAAGGGTCAGAAGCTGCGCTTCATGGGCGCGGCGGCGGACTACGAGCTGATCGAGCTCGGCATCATGGCGCCGGAGATGACGCCGCTCGGCGAGCTATACGCCGGCGAGGTCGGCTACATCATCTGTGGGATCAAGGACATCCGCGACGCGCGGGTGGGCGACACGGTGACCGACGCGCGGCGCCCGGCGTCCGAGGCGTTGGCGGGGTTCGAGCCGGCGCAGCAGATGGTGTACTCGGGGATCTTCCCGGTGGAGTCGGAGGACTTCGAGCCGCTGCGCGAGGCGCTCGACAAGCTGGCGTTGAACGACGCGGCCATCTCGTACGAGGCGGAGACGTCGGGGGCCCTGGGGTTTGGTTTTCGGGTGGGGTTCCTCGGCCTCCTTCACATGGAGATCGTGCAGGAGCGGCTCGAGCGCGAGTTCGACCTCGACCTCATCACGACGGCGCCGTCGGTGGTGTATCGGGTGGTGACGACCAAGGGCGAGACGCTGATGGTCGAGAACCCCAAGCACCTGCCGCTGCCGCAGCACATCGCGGAGGTCGCCGAGCCGGTGGTCAAGGCGACCATCCACACGCCGCAGGAGTATGTCGGGGCGGTGTTGAAGCTGTGCGAGGAGCGGCGCGGGGTGCAGCAGGGGATCCACTACGTGGGTCCGACGCGGGTGATGGTGACGTACGCGATCCCGCTGTCGGAGATCATCCTCGACTTCTTCGACCGGCTGAAGACGAAGACGAGCGGCTACGCGTCGCTGGACTACGAGGTCACGGGGTTCAACGCGGACGACCTGGTGCGGGTCGACGTGATGATCAACGGCGAGCCGGTGGACGCGCTGTCGATCATCGTGCATCGCTCGGCGGCGTCGTCGCGCGGGCGGGTGCTGTGCAAGAAGATGAAGGAGATCCTGCCGCGGCAGCAGTTCGAGATCGCCATCCAGGCGGCGATCGGCGGCAAGATCGTGGCGCGCGAGTCGATCAGCGCCTTCCGCAAGAACGTGACGGAGAAGTGCTACGGGGGCGACATCTCGCGCAAGCGGAAGCTCCTGCAGAAGCAGAAGGCCGGCAAGAAGCGGATGAAGCAGATCGGCAAGATCGAGATCCCCCAGGCGGCCTTCATGGCCATCCTCAAGACGGACTGACGGCGCGCGATGGCGGGAAGAAACACGTTGGGGCCGATGGGGCGCCGCACCTCCGAGGAGGACGAGATGGGGGAGACGGGGCCGCGGGGCGGGGCGCGCGCGACGAAGGCGCAGAAGCCCATCTCACCGCGGCGGCTGTTGCGGCGCGCGAAGGAGCTCCTCAAGGAGGGGCGCGGGCTGCTCAAGAAGAAGGGCAAGGTCCTCAGCGACGGCGCCCGGGTCGAGGTCACCGGCGCGCTCGACGGGCTCGAGCGGGTGGTGCCGACGCGCAAGAACGGGGTGACGTTCGCGGAGCGGGCCGTCTACGACGCCTCGGTGCGGGCGGACGAGATGCTGGCGGCGCACCTCGGGCGCTTTCGCAAGTCGGTGACGCGGGAGCTGATCGAGGCGGTGGTGTGGGCGGTCGGGTTGGCGCTGCTGATCCGGTTCTTCCTGCTCGAGGCGTTCTCGATCCCGTCGGGGTCGATGATGCCGACGCTGCAGATCGGCGACCACCTGTTCATCAACAAGATCGGCTATGGGCTGTACCTGCCGCTGTCGCCGAAGCGCCTCGTCACGTGGGGGCAGCCGGACCGCGGCGACATCATCGTCTTCGAGCACCACTACCCCAACGACAGCCACGACGGGATGGACTACATCAAGCGCGTCATCGCGGTGCCTGGGGACCACATCCGGCTCGAGGACAACGTCATCTGGCTCAACGGGGCGCCCATCCCGACGGAGGTGTTGGGCGAGCAGGACTGCCCGGTGTACGAGGGTGACAACGCCGAGGAGCCGGTGGCGGTGTGTCGCTGCGTGCGTCAGAAGGAGACGCTCGAGGGGACGACGTATACGACGCAGCACCTGATCGGCGGGCCGTCGCGGATCTGTCGGGCGCCGTACGACTCGAAGGACTGGCCGCATGCGGAGTGGCCCAACGGGGTCGACAAGTACTTCGGGTACAAGGCGATGAACCCGGACTACCCCGAGGTGGTGGTGCCCGAGGGGCACGTCTTCGCGATGGGTGACAACCGGGACCGCTCGGAGGACGGGCGTTACTGGGGCTTCGTGCCGGTGAACATGATCAAGGGGACGGCCTTCGTCATCTGGTGGGCGCGGGACAAGGGTCGCCTGTTCAGTTGGCTCTAGGCAACGGCAGGGCGGGCCCCGGTGATCCTTGACGCCGTTCGGCCGCGCCGGATAGAGAAGCCTCCACGGGTCGCTAGCTCAGTTGGTAGAGCACCGGACTTTTAATCCGATGGTCGGGGGTTCGAGTCCCCCGCGACCCAACGACTTCAGAGCCTTCACGCTCCCCAGGTACCAATCGTGTACCATTTTTTCTGGGCCGGACGTGGCAACACCTCCCGTCACGTGGCAACCTTTGGCGAGAGCTGGAGGCGGTCATGGCGACGTTGGATATCCGGGTGAAGGACGCGGCGGGGGCCTGGCGCTGGGTTCCGAAGGAGGACCGCAAGGACTTCCGCCGCTCGCCTGGTGAAGAGGTCGTCTACCGGGCGCGGGTGCGACGCCGAGGACAACCTGCCCAGGTCGCGACGTTCGAGAGCCTGACCCTCGCGAAGAAGTGGATCGCCAAGACCGAGGGCGCCATCGTCGAGGGGCGACACTTCGACACGGCCGAAGCCAAGCGCCGGACGTTCGCCGATCTGTGCGAGCGATACGCTGAGGACGTGCTCTCTGAGAAGCGCCCGAGCACGCAGGCGACGCAGATCCCGCAGCTCGCATGGTGGAAGCGTGAGATCGGCCACCTCACCCTGCGCAACGTAACCGCCACGGTCATCGACGATGCCCTGCGCAAGCTCGGGCGCGAGCCGTCGAACCGCGGCAAGCCGCGCGCGCCGGCTACGGTGAACCGCTGGCACGCGCTGGTCGCCCATGTACTGGCCTCCGCCGTTCGATGGAGTTGGGTCGACGACAACCCGGTGCGGCGCCTGCAGAAGCGGCGCGAGCCGCGCGGACGGGTACGCTGGCTCGACGCGCGCGAGCGCAAGCAGCTCCTCGACGCCTGTGCGGACGGACCCGATTGGCTCCAGCCGGCCGTGCTCGTGCTCATGTCGACCGGCCTGCGGCTGGGCGAATTGAAGCGGCTCCGCTGGCGGGATGTCGAGCTCACTGGGAAGGTCGGCAGCATCACCGTCCACGAGTCAAAGAACGACGAGCGCCGCCGCGTACCGCTGGTCGACCCGGCGCTCGAGACCCTCCGTGCGTGGTCGAAGGTCCGACGCCTCGATGATGACCGCGTCTTTCCGTCGGCGGGCCACAATTTTCATCGCGCTTGGTACGCCGCGGTGACGCGATCCGGCATCGAGAACTTCCGCGTCCACGATCTCAGGCACACGTGCGCGAGCCTGATGGTGATGAGCGGCGCGAGCCTGGCGACGGTCGCAGCAATGCTCGGACACAAGCAGATCGAAGTCACGCTGCGCTACGCGCACCTGAGCGACCAGCACACACGCGACGCAGTTGCGACGATGGCCGCACGGTTCCTCGGGGGCGTGGATGGATGAGGTTCCCAGCCTCCGGGGAGGATCGAACGGTGACACGGCGACCTGACCACGAACGCTACTTGCGCTGGGACCTATGGACGATCGAAGAGGCGGCCGCGCTCACTTTGGACCTGGACCCCGCGGCGGTGCGCGAGGCTTTGGACCTCCAAGATAGACAGCTGGATGGACTGGACGGGCTCGACCCCGTGGACCGGGCCATCACCATGATGCAAAGGCCGCGCCCGAAGAGCGCCTCGACGCCGCATGACCCCAGTACGGCGACGCTGACCGAGAAGCTGACCGAGGTAAGTGAGCTGTGCGACCTCGCAGACCGGGCACGGCGTGCCGGCAACCTAGCTGTGACAGAGGGCTGGGACTCGGGTGTCGTGTACTCCGTTCGGCCCAAAGACTGGATGCGCTGGATCGCCGGTGCTTTTCCCGAACGGATGCGTCCAGAGTGGGCGGTTCGGACGCCTACGGAAGCTCCTGAGCTACAGCCAGTGCAGAACGAAGGGCCGGACCTGGACCCAGGCGAGGAGGCTCTGCGGAAGCTGCTCTGCTTCATGATCGAACGCAGTCAAAAAGGTAAACAATTCGGTTCAGTCGGCGCGCCGGTCGCTGGTGCCATGGCAAAGGCCCTCAGCGGGTTTCTGCGGACGTCTGGCAACAGCGAGCAGTCCATTTCCGACCGGATCGCAAGGGTCTTGCGCGGAGACTCGCTCGTCCATGGGCGGCAGCGAAAGTCGAACCAGCGGAAGGTCCTTGAACTCATTTTCGCTTGTGTGTCGTACTTCGAGAATCACCGCACCCGTGGCCTGACTCTCAAGGAAGTCGCAGTAGAAGTCGGCGTTGATGAGTCTCTCCTAGAACGTGCGAAGGTGGCGTTCGGCCAAGCGTAGCGCGCCCGAAACTCACTTCTACAAGTCAAGATCCGACTCTCGGACATATACGTGCGACGGGCCCCTAGCCTCTCTTCACAGCCGGCGACCAACGACGGCGACGAAGGAGGCAAGGCCAGTGGCCCCGACGACGACAAGCGCAACCAGTACACGGCTCATCCCCGTCACCGAGTGGGAGAACCACCATCCGTGGCCGCCCATCGGCGGCCTGCGCCATCTGATCTTCTACGCTTCGGAGAACGGCTTCGACATGGTCGTGCGCCGCGTAGGGCGTCGCGTGCTGGTCGACGAGCGCGCGTTCTTCGCGTGGGTGGACGCGCAGAACGCGGGGGTCTAGGCATGGCGCATTCAACCGAGACGATGCGGCCCCCGTCGGTGGTGGAGCGTCTCAAACTCGCTGGCGCGCCGGGGCTTCGACTTCGCACCACCGGTAGGGCCAGCGGCACGCCGGCCGCCGCAGACTGCGCTGAGCGGATCCGTGCGACCGGTCGTGCGGCGGCGTCTCCGCTGTGGCACGAAGCCTGCGCGTGCTTGGCGTCCGCTGTGGCGAGGCGCGCCAAGTACGAGTTTGTGCTTGCGGTCGCCGACTTCGCAGCGATCACCGGCGAGACAACCATCGACGATCTGCTGGCGGCGTTTCGTTCGTATGCCGTCGCCGAGACGCTCTCGCGCGTCGTGCTCGAGGAGGCAGAGCAGTGAGCCTTCTCGCCCTCCAATCCCTCGATAGGGGCCGGTGCGCCAAGCGCTTCCTGGCCGATGGCACGATCGAGGGCTACGGCCGCACGAAGTGGTGGCGCCCTGTGCCGGCGCAGGTGACCTCACTGCCTGGGCTCTACCGGGCGCTTGTGCGGCTCGCCAGACGGCCCGATCTCTGCGTCGTCCGCGGGGCCCTCATCGACCCAACGGCCGAGCGCATTCTCCGACGGGCACATGGAGATGGCGCTGCGTTGCGGGACGCGGACCGGACCTGGCTCTGCGCCGACATCGACGCCGCCGCGCCGCCTCCGGGAATGCCCGTCACCGCTGACAACGCCGTGGCCTATCTTCGCTCGCTGCTACCGCCGTGGCTCGGGCGCGCTGGGCTCGTGCTCCAGTGGTCCCAGTCGGCCGGACGCGACGACTGGGCGCTGTTGAAGGCGCACCTCTGGTTCTGGCTCGCCAGGGGCGCGTGCTCGGGGTCGCTGTATCGCTGGGCGCGCAAGCACCCCGTGATCGACGCCTCGATGATGCTCCCCGTGCAGCCCCACTACACGGCCGACCCGATCATCGAGGATGGCTGGACGGGGCGGCCTGCGCCCTCGGTCGTCCTGTTCGAAGGGCCGGCTGCGGTCGTGCCTGCGGATATCCTGTGCCTCGTCGACCACGCGGAACTCGTGGCGCGCGAAGAGCGCGAGCGTGCGCACTACGCGGAGCGAGTGAGGAAGGCGCTGGAGTTCACGCACCCGCTGGCGGTCGAGTCGCAGGCACGGGTGTCAGTGCGTCGCCTGGGACGGCATCAAGCACGCAAGATTCTCGACGCGGCCGAGGGCGGGCGGCACCGGGCGATCGTCAATGCGGTCAAGGCCGTGGCGGCGCTCGGGCGCGAACTCAGGGTGTCGCACCATGATGCACTGCGCGAGGTGGCCGACGCGGGGCGGGCTGTCCTGCCGGCCGCTCGGCACCACGAGGTGGAAGCGATCATCAAGGCGCTCGGTGAAGCATGACGCAGGCGTTCGAAGCCGCCGTACACGAGGCGTTTGGTACGGGCGACCTCGCAAGGGGCTCGGCGGCCGAGGTAGCGAAGCGGTTCGCAGAGGCGATCGAACGCGTCTCGACGCAGCCGCTTGTCCACGATTACGGCCGGTTGTGGCGCTACGACCCAGCGTCCGGCATCTGGACGCCGGTCGACGACGCGGCGATCACGCGCATGACGACGCTGATTGACGGCACCGCGTGCATCGAGAGCGCCAAGCCGCTCAAGGTCGGCGGTGGTCTCTGGCGGGACGTTGGCGCGGCCCTCAACGCTACCCCGCACGACAGGTCCGGTTTCTTCGCGCGCCCAGCGCAAGGGCTGTCGTTCAGGAACGGCTTCGTTCTAGTCACAAAGGACGGCTTGCAGATGTTGCCGCACTCGGCTCAGCATCGTCAGCGTCACTGCTACCCGATGGATTGGGATCCCGACGCGCCGTGCGAGCGCTGGTGGCAGGCGCTCGACGAGTGGGGACTGCTGGAGAACGAACAGAGCTTCAGCGCGCAGGCGTTCGGGACCGGGCTCATCGGCCTCGCGGCGCGGGGGGAGAAGGCGCTCATTCTCCTGGGCAGCGGGCGGAACGGCAAGAGCGTCTACATGAAGGTGCTCCAGGGGCTATTCCCTGACGAGTGGCGCTCGTCGGTGCCCATGACGCGGCTGAGCGATCGCTTCGGTGCGTCGCAGCTCTTTGGGAAGCGCCTCAACAGTCTTGCCGACGCGCCCAACGACGACTTCATCGCGTCGAGCGGCTTCAAGGCGATCGTGAGCGGCGACGAGATCCAGGCCGAACAGAAGTACCGTGACGGCTTCAAGTTTGTGCCCGAGTGCTTGCTCGCCTACAGCTTCAACCCGCCGCGGCCAGCGATCACCGACGCATCAGACGGGTTCTGGCGGCGCATCGCGGTCATCGAATTCCGCCAGAACTTCGACGGCGCGGCCCGCATCGAGGGCCTCGCCGACATCATCCTCGAAGCCGAGCGTCCCGGCATCATGGCGTGGGCGCTCAACGGAGCCGTCGACCGCCTTCGCCGCGGGTGGGCGCCATGCGGCGTCGACGTGACGGCCGAGTGGCGCCACGCCGAGGACCCGATCGGCCTCTGGCTGGCGGACATCGACGCGCAGCACGACGACTGGACGCCGGCGCATGAACTCTTCACGCACTTCAAGCGCTGGGCCGAGCCACGGAACCGGCTGCGAGGGCTCGGCGACCGCACCTTCTACGAGCGGCTCCATCAGCACCTGGCGCAGACGCTGGGCGGCGACGTGAAGATACGGACCAAGGCAGGGTTCCAGTACCGGGTCGTTTTGCCCACGCGGTGGCCGTCATGAGTGTACAGCGTGCAGGTTCGGTGTCGGGTGACGCGCAGGGTTTCTGCCAGTCGTCATCGGCTCGATGTAGGGAGTGCATGGCTTCACCACAAAACCTCTACGCACACGCGCAGGTGTGGAGAGGTTCAGATTTCTCCCTGCACTCCATGCACCGATCGGCAGGACGCTGTTGCGATGGGGATCGCAGCGGTGCAGGGGGGCGTTCCTGCCGTGCACGAAGTTGCACCCGGCAAGACGGAAGGGGATTCGCCGGACGCGAAGGGTGCCCGCATGCCGGACGAGGACGGCCGGTCGTGATGGGCCCGATCATCGCGCTCGCAAGGCGAGACGCGGCGCCGTTCAACGAGGTCGGCGCGGCCCTTGTGGAGTCCTACAACGCTCGATTTGACCACGACATGGAGGCCAAGCCATGGACATAAATGAGAAACCTCACGACCCTCCCCCCCTCGAAGATCGCGTGCTTTCGGCCGGTCAGTTGCGTGGCATCCGCCTGGACGACCCGAAGCTCATCGCCGTGTCGTTGCACCGGATGGCGCGCTACGTGCTTGTCGGCAAGTTGAGCCACAAGCTCGCGAACTGCGTTGGCCAGCTCGCCTCGATCGCCTTGCGCGCACACGACACGGCCGACATCGCGGAGCGCCTCGACGCATTGGAGGCCGCGCTGGATGGCCGGGATACGACAACCGCAGGAGGACGCCATGCGAAGCGCTGAGCGCAAGCGACTCGACCGCTTGGCCACGACGCCGGACGGGGTCTGTCGCTACTGTGTAAGCGGCCGGTAGACACCGTCTGCACTTCGCGGCCGGAACGGGCGAGACTTGGTGTCGTTCCGGAGGTGGAGA
>PHBI01000005.1 GCA_002841945.1 Deltaproteobacteria bacterium HGW-Deltaproteobacteria-14 | reverse complement strand
ACCGGCCGCTATCACCAGCCGCCGCGACCGCCGCCGCCGCCGCCGCCGTAGCCGCCGCCGCCGCCGCCACCGTAGCCACCACCGCCGCCACCCGGACGACCGCCGCGACCACCGCCGCCGCCGCCCTCACGCGGCGCGCGCTCCTGCGCCTCGTTCACCCGGATGTTGCGGCCGTCGAGGTCCTTGCCGTCCATCGCCTGGATGGCCGTCTTGATCGCGGTCGCGTCGGCGAACGTCACGAAGCCGAAGCCGCGCGAGCGGCCCGTCTCACGGTCGGTGATGACCTTGGCGTCCTCGATGTCTCCGAACTGCTCGAACGCCGTGCGGAGGCCGCTATCGGTCGTGTTCCAGCTGAGGCCACCCACGAAGAGCTTGTTACCCATTGCCTTGTCACTGCTCCATTGCAGCGTGCGCTCCGCACACTCTGCGATCGAATCCCGGCGAGGCGCACCTCGTCGGGGCGGCGGTTTCCATGACCGCCAAGCGCTCCCGGGGACGGACCAACACCTGTCGGCCCGGCGCACCTGGTGCTCGTGACGACGCCAGCCGTGGGCGGCAGCTCGGCCCGACCTCCGCGCAGCCGGACGGCGCGCGCACCGAAACGTGACGCCCCACCTGTCGGTAGGCCGCCACGGTTCTGGTGTTGAAGGAGGTCGCCAAGAGCTTTACCTGGAACCCACCCGCCCGAGGCGTCGTGTGCTCTTGCGGGGGGCCAAGGTCGAGATCGCGCCCCTCATCGCCTGCAAACTATGCGTGAACCCATGGGGGCGCACAAGTAGACGGCCGCTTCTTTCGTACGATTTCGGGCGGCCCGGAGTTGGGGGCGTTTCCCTTTTGGGAACAGCTTGTTGGCGGCGATGTCGGGCGTCGCGGGCCGGCGGACGCCGCTCAGGGCTCCGGCAGGACCCGCTCGCTGGCGAAGAGGTCGGCGATCTCCTCGCGGTCTCGGACGACGTGGAAGCCGTCTCCGTCGACGAGCACCTCGGCCGGGCGGCGGCGGCTGTTGTAGTTCGACGCCATCGCGAAACCGTAGGCGCCGGCGCTGCGCATCGCGAGTAGGTCTCCGGCGACGACCTCCGGCAGCTCGCGGTCTCGGGCGAAGAAGTCGCCGGTCTCGCAGACCGGGCCCACCACGTCCACGGTCCGGGTCGCCGCCCGCGGGGCCGCCACCGGCTCGAGGCCGTGCCACGCGTCGTAGAGCGCCGGCCTGAGCGCGTCGTTCATCCCGGCGTCGACCACCACGAAGTCGGTGTCGCCGTTGCGCTTGGTCAGCAGGCACCGCATCAACATGACGCCGGCGTTGCCGACGATGACCCGCCCGGGCTCGGTCACCACCCGCAGCGGCCGGTCGCCGAGGCGCGCGATGAGCTTCTGGGCGTACTCGTCGGGGGAGGGGGGGGCCTCCTCGCGGTAGGTGATGCCGAGCCCCCCGCCCACGTCGAGGTGGTGGATGGTCAGCCCGTCGGCGGTCAGCGTGTCGACGAGCTCGATGGCCTTGTCGATGGCCTCGACCAGCGGCGCGGTCTCCTTGAGCTGGCTCCCGATGTGGAAGTCGAGCCCGACCACCTCGATGTGCGCGAGCTCCCCGGCGCGGCGGTAGGTGTCGCGCGCCTCGGACCAGCCGATCCCAAACTTGTTCCGCTTCAGCCCGGTCGCGATGTAGGGGTGCGTCTTCGGATCGACGTCCGGGTTCACCCGCACGCTGATCGGCGCGCGGACCCCCATCCGCCCGGCGACGGCGTCGAGCTGCTCGAGCTCGGCCGCGCTCTCGACGTTGACGCACAGGATGCCGGCCGTCAGCGCCGCCTCGAGCTCGGCCTCGGTCTTGCCGACCCCGCTGAAGACGACCTTCGCCGGGTCGCCTCCGGCGGCGATCACCCGCGCCAGCTCACCGCCGCTGACGATGTCGAAGCCCGCCCCGAGCCTCGCCAGCACGTCCAGCACCGCGAGGTTGCTGCACGCCTTGACGGCGTAGCACACGAGGTGGTCGACCCCGGCCCAGGCCGCGTCGAACACCCGGAAGTGCCGCGTCAGGGTCGCCCGGCTGTAGACGTAGGTCGGTGTCCCCACCGCGGCGGCGATCCGCGCGAGGGGCACGTCCTCGGCCCACAACGCGCCGTCGGGGCCGCGATGGAAGTGGTTCAAGAGGCCACGTGCGCGGGCAGCGCGTCGCCTCTGTGCAGTGCACGCTCGAGGGCGCTCGGGCCGCCCTTGTCGAGGCGCGCGAGCAAGGTCGCCGCGCGCGTGTCCGCGAACTCCGCGGCCTGCCGCACCGCGTCCGGCGCGGGGCCCCCAGGGAGGCCGCGGCGGGCGATGGACCGGTCGGCGTCGATGACCCCGAGCGCGTCCGCGCCGAAGGCCGGGTCGATGGCGGCGAGCTCGGCGTGGTCGAGGTCCTCGAGGCGCTTGTGGGCCCCGAGGCAGTGCGCGACGACCCGCCCGACGACGTGGTGCGCCTCGCGAAAGGGCATCCCGGTGTCGACGAGGTAGTCGGCCAGGTCGGTCGCCAGCAAGAACCCGTCTTTGAGCGCCGCGCGCATCCGGTCCTGGCGGATCGTCATCGCGCCGAGCAGCTCGGGGAGGATGCCGACGCACTGGCGCGCGGTGGCGACGGCGTCGAACAGCGGCTCTTTGTCCTCCTGCATGTCCTTGTTGTAGGCGAGCGGGAGGCCCTTCATCGTGGTCAGCAGCGCCTGCAGCGACCCGAAGACGCGCCCGGCCTTGCCGCGCAAGAGCTCGGGGATGTCGGGGTTCTTCTTCTGCGGCATCAGGCTCGAGCCGGTGCAGAAGCCGTCGGAGAGCTCGATGAAGCCGAACTCCTGCGAGGCCCACAGCACCAGCTCCTCGGCCATGCGGCTGACGTGGACCATCACGATCGACAGGGTCGCCATGGTCTCGAGGGCGGCGTCGCGGTCCGACACCCCGTCGAGGCTGTTGAAGGTGATCTCCGGCAGCTCGAGCTCGCGCGCGACCCGGTCGCGGTCGAGCGGGAGCGGGCTCGCCGCCAGCGCCCCCGAGCCGAGCGGCAAGACGGAGGTCCGCCGGCGCGCGTCGAGGAGGCGATCGAGGTCGCGCAGGAACATCGCGACGTAGGCCATCAGGTGATGGCCCAGCGTGATGGGCTGCGCGCGCTGCAGGTGGGTGTAGCCGGGCATCGCCACCTCGGCGTGCTCCTGGGCCAGCGCGACGAGGGTCGTGATGAGGCGATGCAGCTCGTGGCCGAGGGCGGTCTGCTCGCGCCGCAGCCACAGCCGCAGGTCGAGCGCGACCTGATCGTTGCGGCTGCGCCCGGTGTGGAGCTTGCCGGCGACGCGGCCGATCTTGTCGGCCAGCGCCCCCTCCACGTTCATGTGGACGTCCTCGCGGGCGACGCTCCACGCGAAGGTGCCGGCGCGGATCTCAGCCGCGATCGTGAAGAGCCCGGCCTCGATGAGGCCTTGCTCCTCGGGGGCGACGAGCTTCTGCGCGGCGAGCATCCGCGAGTGCGCGATCGAGCCGGCGATGTCCTCGAGCGCCAGCGCCTTGTCGAACCCCACCGAGGCGTTCATCGCCTCGACCACCGCGGCGGTCGCCTCTTGGAAGCGCCCGCCCCACGCACGCGAGTCGGTGGACATGGTCAGAACTGCATCGTCAGCCGGGTCTGGAGCGTGAAGGCGAAGCTCGCGTCCCGGTTGTTGGTGTTGTCGACCGGGCGGTAGTTGAACGCGCCGCCGGGGAGGAGAAAGCCCATCTCCACGTCGAGCTTGAAGCCCGCCGCGGTGTCGTAGAAGTAGGCCCGCACGTCGGCCTCGAAGCCGAGGAACGACGAGTTGCCCGGGGTCGCCAGCGGCTCGAGGGCTTGGGCGTACTGCAGGTCGAGGCGGAAGCCCAGGGTGTCCTCGGGTCCCTCGAAGAGGTCGTAGGCGATCCACGGCTTGATGTAGACCGCGTTCGTCACGCCGCCGATGACCTCGCGAAAGAGGATCAGATCGGTGTGGTAGTCGCGGTCGAACTTGAAGGCGGTCAGCTTGGTGTTCGGCGAGTTGTCGGGGTTCACCAGCGTCGCGCGGTCGAGGATGCCGAAGCCCTCGGCGTCGTCGCCGGTCGCGAAGCCGGCGTCGAGGCCGATGTCGAGGCGATCGAGGTTCAGCTGCATCTCGAGGGCGCCGCCGAACTGCTGGATGTCGCGGCTCGATGGCGCGCTCGCTCCCGCCGCGAAGTTGACGTTGTCGACCGAGCCGAGGATGCCGGCCAGCTCGAGCTCGATCTTGATGCCGCTCGAGAAGTCGAAGCGCTGCTCGTAGCGCAGCCACAGATCGGGGATGATCGCGGTGGCGTCCCGGGGCACGAGGCCGAGGTCGTCGTAGGTCGACACGCCGCCGTTCTTGCGCCACAGGCCGTAGGCGGTGTTGTCGAGGTCGAAGCTCTGGGTGCGGAAGACCCCGTAGACGCCCCAGTCGAAGGCCGGCTCGAAGCGCTCGTAGACCGCCGCCCGGCGCTCGGCCTTGTCCTTCTCCGACAGGGGCCGCTGGAAGAATGCGAGGACGTACTGGTTGACGTCGTCGGCGCCGCCGAGGTCCTTGGGCTGGCCGAAGTTCTGGGTCGGGTCGTCGGTGATCGCGCCGCTGTAGACGTAGTCCCAGGCGGCCGAGACGTAGACGCCCCAGAGCTTGAAGAGCAGCAGCGCCCGGTCGGTGTAGTCGCCGAAGTCGCTGTCGACGTCGCGGCCGCCGTTGGCGAGGATGCCGAGCCCCCACTCCGAGGCCTGGCGCCCGACGCGCAGCAGGAACGCCGGCTGCCACTCGCCGTAGGCCTCCTTGACGCGGATCGAGTCGCTGAAGCCGTTCACCCCGCTCGACGGCGGCGCGGCCGCCCCGGCGAAGGCGACCAGCGGGACGTCGTAGCGTGCGCTGTTACCCGCGAAGTCCGGGGTCGACCCCATGACGAGGTTGTCGAGGATGTCGAAGGTGGCGTGGATACGCAGCGCGCTCGAGACGTGGAAGGTCGGCTGGTAGCGGAAGCGGATGTTCGCGCTCGAGATGACCTTGGCGTCCTCGGTGCCGACCTGCGTCGTGATGTCCGAGGCGTTGTTGTACTCGTTCTCGGTCAGCGGCGCCGGGATGCCGCTCGTGCCGGAGTTACCGTCCCCCGGGATGACCGTCCCGAGGTGGCCGTTGTGGAAGAAGTCGGCGCGGAACCGGAAGTAGCCGTGGTGCTCGACGTACGGGTAGCTGCGCGGGCGCTCGGTGAGCCTGTCCCCCCAGCCGCCGAACATACGGCCATCGGCCTCTTTGTCGAGGAGCTTGTCCAGGGCGTCGTCGCCCTCACCGGCCAGCGCTTGAGGGGCGACCGTGAGCGTCGCGACGCACGCGAGGAGGAGACCGAGCCGACGAGACCGCTGCATACCGTGCTCCGGGCGGGCGAAACAGGCTCGGGACCTAGCAGCCGGGGGGCGAAAGGTCAAGCTGACCCGAACGCGGCGGCGGGCCGGAGGGCGCACGTCCGCGACCGCCGCGACGTGGTCGCTCGAGCCGCCCGCGGGCTCGCCCGGAGCGGCCTCCCGGGATCCGGATCTGTGCACCGCACAAAAGAAAAGGGCCGCCGAAACACGTTCGGCGGCCCCATTCATACTGCGGTGCAGGAGGCTCGGAGCTACATCATGCCGCCCATGCCGCCCATGCCGCCCATGCCGCCCATGCCGCCGCCGCCGCCCATGCCGCCGTCGCCCTTCGGGTCGGGCTTGTCGGCGACCATGGCCTCGGTGGTGAGCATCAGGCCGGCCACGGAGGCGGCGTTCTGGAGCGCCGTCCGGGTGACCTTGGTCGGATCGATGACGCCGGCCACCACGAGGTCCTCGTAGGTGTCGGTCGCGGCGTTGTAGCCGTAGTGGTTGGCGGCGTTGTCGCGCACCTTCTGGACCACGATCGAGCCCTCGACGCCGGCGTTGGCGACGATCTGGCGGATCGGCTCCTCGAGGGCCCGGCGCACGATCTTGACGCCGAACGCCTCCTCGGGGGCGACGTCGAGGTCGACCAGGGCGGTCTGGGCGCGGAGCAGCGCCACGCCGCCACCGACCACGATGCCCTCCTCGACGGCCGCGCGGGTCGCGTTGAGGGCGTCCTCGACGCGGGCCTTCTTCTCCTTCATCTCGACCTCGGTCGCCGCGCCGACGTTGATGACGGCGACGCCACCGACGAGCTTCGCGAGGCGCTCCTGGAGCTTCTCGCGGTCGTAGTCGGAGGTGGTGTCCTCGACCTGGACGCGGATCTGCGCGACGCGGGCCTTGATGTCGGCCTCGCTGCCGGCGCCACCGACGATGGTGGTGTTCTCCTTGTCGATGGTCACGGTCTTGGCGCTGCCGAGGTCGGCGAGCTGGACGTTCTCGAGCTTGAGCCCGAGGTCCTCGCTGATGAGCTGGCCGCCGGTCAGGACGGCGATGTCCTGGAGCATGGCCTTGCGGCGATCGCCGAAGCCGGGCGCCTTGACGGCGGCGACGTTGAGGGTGCCGCGGAGCTTGTTGACGACCAGGGTCGCGAGCGCCTCGCCCTCGATGTCCTCGGCCACGATCAGGAGCGGGCGCCCCTGCTTGGCGATCTGCTCGAGGACGGGCAGGAGGTCCTTCATGTTGCTGATCTTCTTCTCGTAGAGGAGGATCAGCGGGCTCTCGAGGGACGCCTCCATGCGCTCGGCGTCGGTGACGAAGTAGGGCGAGAGGTAGCCGCGGTCGAACTGCATGCCCTCGACGACCTCGGAGGTCGTCTCCATGGACTTGGCCTCCTCGACCGTGATGACCCCCTCCTTGCCGACCGCCTCCATCGCCTCGGCGATGATGTTGCCGATGGTGGCGTCGTTGTTGGCCGAGATGGTCCCGACCTGCGCGATCTCGCGCTGGTCCTGGGTCGGCTTCGACATCGCCTTGAGCGCCGCGACGGCGGCCGTGACGGCCTTGTCGATGCCGCGCTTGAGGTCCATCGGGTTGTGCCCGGCGGCGACCATCTTCACGCCCTCGCGGTAGATGGCCTGGGCCAGCACCGTCGCGGTGGTCGTCCCGTCACCGGCGTTGTCGCTGGTCCGGGAGGCGACCTCCTTGACCATCTGCGCGCCCATGTTCTCGAACTTGTCGTCGAGCTCGATCTCCTTGGCGACGGTGACGCCGTCCTTGGTCACGTTCGGGGACCCGAAGCTCTTCTCGATGACGACGTTGCGCCCCTTGGGGCCCATCGTGACCTTCACCGCGTCGGCGAGGGTGTTGACGCCCTTCAGGATCTTGGCCCGAGCGGTCTCGGAGAACAGGATTTCTTTGGCCATGATGACTCTTTCCTTCTGTCGGTTGGGTCTTGCGACCGAACTGCGTCGAATCTGGGGTGGGGCAGGCGGATCAGTCGATGACGCCGAGGATGTCGTCCTCGCGCATGATCAGGTGATCCTCACCGTCGATCTTGATGTCGGTGCCGCCGTACTTGCTGAAGAGGATGGTGTCACCCTCGCGGACGGTGAGCGCGCGGACGTCGCCGTTGTCGAGCTTGCGCCCGGTGCCGACGGCGACGACACGTCCCTTGATCGGCTTCTCTTTCGCCGAGTCCGGGATGATGATGCCCCCGCGGGAGATCTGCTCTTCCTCGACGCGCTTCACAAGCACGCGGTCGTGAAGGGGTCGGACCTTCATCGTGTGGCCTCCTGATGATAACTCATCGGAACAAATATTGTTTTCGGTTGGCACTCGAAGACCTCGAGTGCCAGCGGGCGCTACGTTAACCACAGGCCCGCGTCCGTCAACAGCGTTTCGTAGCGGCGGCGAGCCCGAGCGAATCGCGCCGTCGTCTAGTCGTCGTCGCCGTCGGCGGCCTCGATCCCGTACTTCTTCATCAGCTTGCGGAAGTACTTGCGGTCGATGTCCGCCTCGCGCGCGGCGTGGGAGATGTTGAAGCTGTTCCGCTTGAGGAGGTTGACGATGTAGTCGCGCTCGAACGAGCTGACCCACTCCTCCTTCGCTTCCTTGAACGGCTTCTCGCTCGCCTTCTCGATCTTGTCCCGGGAGGTCAGCGCCTCGGGGCTCGGGCGCCGCCGCACGATGCCGATCCCGCTGATCTGTTCGGGCAGGTCCTCGAGGGTCACGTACTCGCTGTCGGTGTAGGCGCAGGCCCGCTCGACGACGTTCACCAGCTCGCGGACGTTGCCGGGCCAGTGGTAGTTCATCATGGCGTCGAGCGCCTCGCGGGCGACGCCCTTGACCCGCGTGAGCCCCTCGGTGTCCTTGTTGAAGTTGCCGCGGCTCAGGATGTGGCGGGCCAGCAGCGGCAGGTCTTCCTTGCGCTCGCGCAGCGGCGGCAGGATGAGCCGCACCACGCTCAGGCGGTAGAAGAGGTCCTCGCGGAAGCGCCCCGCCTTGACCTCCTCGGCCAGGTTGCGGTTGGTCGCCGCGATGACGCGCACGTCGATCTTGATGGGCTTGTTCGAGCCGACGCGGCGGATCTCGCGCTGCTCGAGGGCGCGCAGGAGCTTCGGCTGCAGGTCGAGGCTCAGCTCGCCGAGCTCGTCGAGGAAGATCGTGCCGCCCTGGGCGATCTCGAAGAGGCCCTGCCGGGCCATGATCGCGCCGGTGAACGACCCCTTCTCGTGCCCGAAGAGCTCGGACTCGATGAGGTTCTCGGGCACGGCGCCGCAGTCGAAGACCACGAACGGCTTCTTGTCGCGGTGGCTCGCCTCGTGGATGGTCCGCGCCACGACCTCCTTACCGGTCCCGGTCTCGCCCTCGATGATGACGGTGACGCCGGTCGGGGCGATCTTCTCGAGGATGCCGAAGATCTCGCGCATCCGCAGGCTCTTGCCCACGATGCTCCCGAGGCGGTCGCGGTTGACCGGCTGGATCTCGACGCGCTCGTCGAGGCTCTGGAAGCGGAGATCCGTCTTGCCGGCGGTGATGGTGCAGCCGGGCTTGAGGTACGCCTCGCGGATCCTCACCCGGTTCACGAACGTGCCGTTCGTCGAGGTCAGGTCCTGGATGAGGTAGGCGTCCTCCTCCTGGAAGACGCGGCAGTGATAGCGGCTGACGGTGTCGTCATCGACGACCACGTCGTTGTCGTCCATCGCGCCGATCGAGACCGTCGGCTGGTCGAAGATGTACTCGAGCGGGGTCCCGTCGGAGCGCTCCATGACGAGCTTGCACTTCCGGAGGTGCAGCGTCGCCGGCCGACCGCTGATGTAGGCGATCTTCGTCGGCGGGATGATGTCCGGAAAGTTGTCGCCACCCGAGTCCATCGAGCACTTCGCCTGGTCAGCACCGCTGGGGGGGCAGTCGGTTACCCCACGCGGCGTCGCTTCCCCCTGCGACGTCACCTGCCCTGGATCGGCCGGGAGCGTGGTGTGGAACGAGGCTCGTGGCGACGACCACTGCGCTTGGGGCCGTCGTCGCCACGGGCGCGGCGGAGCCTACTTGAAGGGGAACGGGTTGTCGATCCGGCTCGCCTTCTGGTAGTTCTTCTCGACCCGCTCCTGCTCCTCCTTGCACTCGATGCAGAGGGTCGCCTCTGGCCGGGCGGAGAGGCGCTTGTAGCCGATGTAGTTGCCGCAGCTCGAGCACTCGCCGTAGGACCCGTCGGTGATGAGCGCGAGGGCCTTGTCGATCTTCTTGAGGAGCGCGGTGTCGCGTCCGCGCATCCGCTGCTCGACGGTGCGGTCCCACTCGGCGGTCGCCAGGTCGAGCTCGTCCGGGTGCCGGTCTTCGCTCGTCTCGCGTTCGTACTCCAGCGAGTCTTCCTCGGCGCGGATGATCTTGTGGCGCCGCGAGAGCAGCGTCTGCTTGAGCTCCTCGATCTGCTCGTCGGAGAGCGGCTCTTGTTCTTCGAATCGGGGGCTATTGGTCATCGCGCCACCTGGTCCTCTGCGTTCGACACGGGCTGCTGCGTATTAGCGGCGTTGAAAGCGGCCCCATTGTGGGGACGGTATAGCTGCAAATCAAGTCGTGATGGGACGGTGCTGTGGCGACGGCGCTCCGATGCCCGTAATTTGGCGGGTCTCCGGCGCTCGAAGGCCTCGCGCGCCGAGTCGGCTACAGTCCGCGGTGGAGCAGGGCGGCGACGTCCATCGACCACGCCACCCCGACGTGGATCAAGAAGCCCCCGAAGACGCTCCCGGTGCGCAGCGAGAGCAAGCCCAGGATGCTCCCGGCGCCGATCGCGCCGAGGCTCTCGTAGAAGGGCTTGCTGAAGTGGATCATGGTGTAGGGGATCACCATGACGAAGATCGCGTAGCGGCCGAAGCGATCCTTGAGGCCGTGGATGAGGAAGCCGCGGAAGAAGAACTCGAGCGAAAAGAACTGGAGCGCGTAGAAGAGCTCCCACACGATCAGGTCGGCGGTGCCGATCGGATCGCGATAGAACGGGTACTTGGCCTGGAAGTCGGGGGTCGTCGAGACCAGCAGCACCAGCCCGAAGACCGGCAGGAACAGGACGAAGTAGACCCAGAGGTGGCCGCGGATGCCCTTGAGCGAGAGGCCGTAGTCGGCGAGGCGGTGCCCGAAGACCCGGGTGACGATGAGCGCCGGCAGGCAGAAGTAGGTCGTGAAGGCCCCGATCGACCAGACGACGATCCGCAGCAGCGGGCGGTAGGGCTCGAGCGCGTCGCCGATCGCGGGGTCGACGCCGCGCACCAGCCCGAGGAGCGCGCCGCTGATCGCGTCCTGGATCCGCGGTGAGAGCACGCCGTACGACATCAGCGCGAGCACCAGGCAGGCGGTGATGAGCACGATGGTCGTGCGCGCGTCGAGCGACACCCGCCCGGCGGGCAGGCGGCCGTGGGTGTCTATCCACTGGAGGGGCTCCGTGACGAGGCGGCCCCAGGCCTTCTTTGCGACGGCGAACATGCGGCGGGATGATGCGAGCCACGCGCGACATTTTCAATACGCCTGACGGCCGCCGACGCAGGTTCTCGATCGGGACGGCCTCACCGCCCGGCGGTGCGATAATGCACTGCAGCAACTCTTGTACTTTTGGGGATGTGCGTGCTAGCGTGCCCTCGAGCAACCACAGCTCACCACGCGCAATGGTGAATCACCGGGGTCGTTCAGTCGGACATGGCTGAGCTGTCCGCCGGTAAACAGAGGACCCGGGGGAGGATTCATGATGAAAGCGGAACATATTGAGAGCGAGCCACAGATCGTCGTGCGGAAGTACGGGAACCGTCGTTTGTACCGCACCGATGAGAGCCGCTACGTGACGCTCGACGAGCTCGCGCGCCTCGTGCGCGAAGAGGTCGAGTTCAACGTGCTCGACGCCAAGACCGGCCAGGACCTGACTGGCGTGGTGCTCGCGCAGGTGATCCTCGAGGAGGAGAAGAAGGCCCAGGGCGGTGCGTACCCGGTCGAGCTGCTGCGGCAGCTCGTGCGGCTCCGCGATCCGGCGCTGACCGACTTCATCACCAACCACTTGCCGCGGCTGACGGACATCTACATGGAGTCCCGCAACGCCCTGGGTGACAGCCTCGACATGGTCGCCAGCGGTGAGGCGGAGGCCGGCGAGGCCGTGATCATCACGCAGCTGGCCGCGGTGAAGGAGCAGCTCGAGCAGATCCTCGACGCCCTCGAGGTCGAGGACGTCAAGAAGAAGTAGCTCCCGGCCTGCGTCAGCGCGGGTCAACGAGACGACGAAGGCGCGCCCAGTGGCGCGCCTTCGCCATTTCCGGGACCGCCGGGCGCTGCCCGCGTTCGGCGGTCGGCGCCGCTGTGAAGGACTGTGACCGTTCGGTCGAAATTGGACCGGTGCGGCAAAACGCACACGGGCAGAGTGGCGTCTGGGCGTCGATCTTGTGCAGTGCGTGCGTACGGCACCTGCGCAAATATGGCCGCCTTCGCCAGGAACGAAGGGTGTTTTGGGTGCAGCGCGCTCGCCATTTGCGAGATTCGTCAAACCCACAGTGGCCACGCCCGCATTCCACGATCGGACTCGGGATCGAACAGCGTGCGCCTTGGAGCTCGGGTGGAACACGCGCGAACGGACGACCCTCGAGAGGATCGCCCGCTGCGTGTCACGGACCCGTTTCGGATGGGTGCTCAGAGGCGAGGTGGCGGTGGTCTCCGCTCCGGGGCCCGCGCGCTCCCTCGCGTTCTACTAGAAGTACCAGGTCGCGCCGGCCTGGAGCTGAATCCCGAGGTTCACCTTGTCGTTGGGATCGGCGCTGTGGATGTTGTCGCAGAACCCCGTGAGGTTGCCGACCTGATGCAGGCAGTCGGTGCGGATCTTCTCCTGGGTGTCCAGGTTCTTGAAGATCGTCTGCGCGCGAATGTCGGCGTTGATCGCGAGGTTCTTCGTCAGGAAGATCTCGACGCCGGCGCCGAGCTGACCCGCGAGCTCCGTCAGGTCGATGTTGTACTGCCCGTCGAGGTAGGCGAGGCGCGTGAAGTGTACGCCCATCCCGGCGAGCGCGTAGGGCTGGACGCGGGAGTTGGGGAAGAGGTGGTAGGTCAACGACGCCATGACGGGGATCGTGCGCTGATCGAAGCTGTCGCCCGAGCCGCTGATGACGTCCGCGGCGATCTCGAGGCCGAGCGCCTGACGCTCGCCGAAGCGGGTGCGGAACTGGACGCCGATGCCGCCCATCGCCGGGTTCTCGGCGGTGCTGAGGCCGACCTTCTCACCCTCGGTGGTGGCGCCGCTCAGCCGGAGGCCGATGCCGGTCAGGGTGCGGTGCTCTGGAGCGCGGCGGCGCGGCTGGGCGCGCGCGGGCTCGGGGCGACGGACGATGGTGCGAGCCGGCGCCTCCTCGACGACGAGCACCGGCGGCGGCGCGGGGGTCACGACGACGATGCGTGCGCGACGGGGGCGGTAGACCGGCACGTAGTACGGGCGGTAGCGGACATGAGCGCGGCCGCGGTAGGCGTGGACGTGGCCGTACGGCGCGGGGTGCGCGGAGGCGCTGGTCGCGGCGACAGGCACCAGCATCGCGAAAGCCAGGGTGAGCAGGAGCGCCTTCTTCACGAATCACCTCGTCGGTCCGAGTCGTTGACCCGGGCACTGACGCGGCCTCTCGGCGGGATATTCGTCGCCGTGTGAAGTTTTTTGTTTCTCCGGTAAGCGAGCGCTCGGCGACCGCGTCGGGCGCGTGCCCCACGAGAGGTCTCGGGGGGCACGCGCCGCGATCCTGCCCCGCGCCCTCGGGGTCGGCGCGCGACCTCGCCTTCAACCCCGCCCCACGCCGCCCCGGGCTGGCCTGCCGACCCCACCGGAAGCGCGCCGCGCCGCATTGTCTCGTTGCAAGGTCGCGCGTGTCAGGGGTAGGATGCGCCGTCCTCCGGTCGGGGATACGTGTAAAAGGTATTGAATTCATTGCGGAAAGTAGCCCTCGCGTGCGCCTCGCTGCTGGCGCTGGTCGCCGTCCCGGGCACGGGTCGAGCGGCCCCTGCTGGTGATCCTGCGCCGGAAGTGCCCGCGCGGATGCGCCGCGATCTAGGGCCGGTGCCGCAGGTGAACGGGGTCTGGCTGGAACACCACGGGAGCTTCCGCTTCCGGCCGGAGCTCCTCCTCGACGGGGACCTGGGTGCTGGCGAGAGCGGGGTCCCGGCGCCCCTGGCGGCGACGACCGGCGACCAGCCCGACGCCTCGACCCTGGCCTGGGCGGCGGTCCGGCTGCGCTACCAGCCGACGCTGCACATCGGGCGTTCGCTGACCGTCGATCTCGGCGTCGACGCCCTCGACAACCTCGTCCTGGGCTCGAACTACGAGAGCGGGGGCCTGCTCTCGCTCGATCTGGAGCGCGACAGCGCCGCCTCTCCGTCCGCCGGCGCGAACAGCTGGCGTGACGCGGTCCGCGTCCGCTACCTCTACGGCACCTGGCACGCCTTCGAGATGTTCGACTTCGCGGTCGGGCGGATGCCGCAGACCTTTGGCCTCGGCCTGCAGCGCAACGGCGGGCAGTGCCCGGACTGCGATTTCGGGACGGTCGTCGACGCGATGCGGCTCGGCTTCGCGCTGAGCGGCTTCCGGATCGAGGGATCGTGGGAGTGGACGGCCCTTGGCGCGACCACCGAGCGGCCGGGCGAGCTGGGTCAGGCCAAGGACCTTGGCCAGTCCGACGACGTCAGCACCTACACGCTGCAGATCGGGCAGCGCCCGGTGACCACCGAGGAGCTCGAGCAGCGACGGCTCGACCTCGACGAGCGACGGGTGTGGGCCTTCGACTGGAACGTGTTCACGTCCTTCACCGATCAGACCCTGTCGAGCTCCGAGCAGCTCCCGAGCACCTCGATCGATTGCCAGGCGGAGTACACGAGCCCGAGCGGCCAGCAGCTGCAGAACATCGACTGCATCCAGCTCTACGAGCGCGGCGCGTTCTTCTGGAAGCCGGGGCTGTGGCTGAAGGCCGAGCTCCACCCGAGCTTCGGGACCTCGCTGCGGCTCGAGCTCGAGCTCGGCGCGGTGATCGGCAGCATCGATCATCCGCAGCGCCTCGAGCAGGCTGACGTCAAGGAGCCCAAGGACTTCCGCGCACTTGGCGGCGCCTTCGAGCTGGAGTACCAGAGCCCGGCCTTCGCCACCGGCGTCGACGTCGGCTTCGCCACCGGCGACAACGGCGACTACGTCGGGGTCCTCGACGGACAGAACATCGTCGACCCGGACGACGACTCCTACGCGCAGAACGACAACGTCAGAAACAACCGCGTGGTGACGTCCTACTTCTTCAACCGCGACTACCGCCTCGACCTCATCCTGTTCCGGCAGGTCCTCGGCGCGGTCACCAACGCCGTCTACTTCAAGCCGTGGATCGCCAAAGACCTCCTTCAAATGGAGGGGGCGACGTTGACCGCCCGCTTCGACGCGCTCTACGCGATCGCGGCCAACCCCGAGGGCACCCCGGGCAACGGGCACCACTGGGGCGTCGAGCTCGACGGCCGCCTCGCTCTCAAGCTCGACTCCGGCTTCACCGCGGAGCTCGGTCTCGGCGTCCTGATCCCCCTCGACGCGCTCGACAACGCGACGACCGGCGCCGGCCCCGACCCGGCCTTCGCCGCCCGCGGGCTCGTCACCTGGGAGTTCTAGCGGCTTGCGGGGAGAAGCACGCACGCGTGCCTCTCCCCGCGCTGCCAGAGTGACGAATCCGGCGGCTCCGCCGCCTCCACCCGCCGCTGCGCGTCGAAGTCGACTGCAGGGAAGTGGCGCTTCGCAGCCGTTTCCCCGCGGTCTCCTCGCAGGGCGGCCGCCGTCGCCGTGGTGCAATGCAGTGCCTGGCGCTGTAACGCGCTGCGTTGTCAGCTTTATTCGCTAGGGTGCAGCGCAGCGATGCGGGTCAGGACGCGCCCGTGGACGCCGTCGAAGTCGCGACCGCTCATGGCGACGACGACGTCGGCGCCCGGCAGGGCGTCACCGGCCACCCGCTCGGCGAGCGCGTCGGTGTCCTCGATGATGACCGCCGGGGTGCCTGCGGCGGTCAGCGCGGCGGCGAGCGCGGTGAGGTCGAGCCGCTGCTCGGGGGGCAGGGCGTCGGACTTCTTCTCGAGCGGGCGGCCGAAGTAGACGCGGTCGGCCTCGGCGAGGGCGGCGGCGAAGCCGTCCTGAAAGACCCGCCGGCGCGCGGTGTTCGACTGGACCTCGAACAGCGCCAGGATCCGCCGCTCCGGATAGCGGCGGCGGATGGCGCGCAGGGTCTCGCGGATCGCGGTCGGGTGGTGCGCGAAGTCGTCGATGACCGGGACCCCGGCGGCGACGCCGCGCAGCTCCTGGCGCTTCTTGGGGGCCACGAAGGTCGCGAGACCCTCGAGGATCGCCGTCACGGGAGCCCCCGCGGCCAGGGCCAGCCCGGCGGCGGTGAGGGCGTTCTGGACGTTGTGCCCCCCCCACAGCGGGATGAACGCCGGTTGGGGGGCGTGACCGGGCAGGGTCAGCGCGAAGTGGGTGCCCACGGCGTCGGTCCGCAGGTCACGGGCGACGAGGTCGGCCGCGGCGTCCACGGCGAAGGTCCAGCGGGGGGCCGGTGAGGCTGCGGCGATGCGCATGGCGCGCGCGTCGGCCCCGTTGACGATCAGCCGGCCGTGGGATGGGACGAGGGCGGCGAAGCGGCTGAACACCGCCTCGATCGCGGCGATGTCCGGGAAGATGTCGGCGTGGTCGAACTCGACGTTGTTGATGGAGGCGAAGACCGGCTGGTAGTGGAGGAACTTCGGGCCCTTGTCGAAGTAGGCGGTGTCGTACTCGTCGCCCTCGACGACGAACACCGGGCCCCCGGCCACGCGGTGGTTTTCACCGAAGTTGCCGGTCACGCCGCCGATCATGAAGCTGGGGTCGAGCCCGGCGCGCTCGAGGATCCAGGCCGTCATGGACGACGTCGTGGTCTTGCCGTGGGTCCCGGTGACGACGATCGGCGTGCGCTCGGCCAGAAACAGCGCGGCCAGGGCCTGGGGCAGGGACGCGTGGGGGATGCGGCGCTCGCGCAGGGCGATGGCCTCCTCGTAGGTCGGCCGGATCACGTTGCCCACGACGACCGCGTCCGGGCCCCAGTCCAGGTTCTCGGCCCGGTAGCCTTCGTAGATGGGGACGCCCTTTGCGGCGAGGGTGGTCGACATCGGGGGGTAGGCGCCGGTGTCGGAGCCGCGCACCTCGAAGCCGCGGGCCCGGAGCATCCCCGCGAAGGCGCCCATCGCGCTCCCGCAGATCCCCATGACGTGGACGCGACGCACGTCCTCCCAGGCGACCGGGGCGGGGGGGCGGCGCATCTCGGTGTCGGTCTCGGGGCGGGGCTGCGTCATGACTCCTCCGGGGCTCGGGACGCCGGCGGCGAGCCTAAGCCGGCACCTGCAAACGCGCGAGGAATCTACCTCAGAGGCTCCGATGCCGTCCGCGCCCCGTTGACAGTCGGGGGTACGGTGCTAGTCTCAGCGCGGTTGCGACCGCTCGAGGGGGACTCTTGGCCGACAACGACGACACCAACGCCTCCAAGCCGAAGCTCGACGCCTCGGACCTCAAGGCGCGCCTGGGATTGAAGCGCAAGCTCGCCGCCCCGCCCGCGCCACCTGCGCCGACGCCTCCGAAGGCGGCGCCAGGGACGCCCGCCCCGCCGAGCGCGGAGAGCATCGCCGAGGCGCGCGAGCGGTCCGCGAAGGCCATGGCCGAGGCGGGCCCAGCGCTCGAGGAGTTCAGCGTCGTCGGTCACGAGAAGACGCCGCTCCCGGCCGAGCTCCCGCAGTCCGGCGTCCGCGTCGAGTACGTCTCGGTCGGCGCCGACGCGAGCTACCCGGGGATGGAGAAGAAGCGGCGCACGATGATGATCGTGCTCGCCGTGGGCGTGGGCATCGTCGCCTACCTGCTCGGCGGGATGATGGGCGACGCGTCGCTCAAGAACGAGATGCGCGACAGCTACGTGCGCGAGGCCAAGGAGAAGAGCACCGTCTTCGAGGCCAACAAGGACACGATCGCCGCCATCGTGGCGTTCAAGGAGCAGCTGAAGGCGGCGGCGAAGAACATCCACGCCCTCGCTGACGATCCGAAGGCCGATCCCAAGGCCCTCGAGGCGACCTTCAACGAGCTCGTGCCGGTGCTGACAGGCTTCGTGAAGAGCAAGGCGTACATCGACCCCGACACCCTGATGGGCAAGACGATGTACAACGGCGAGCTCATGAGAGACGTCGTGGACTTCTCGGTCCGCACGGTGCTGCTGAACAACGCCGTCGTCGACGGCCTCGAGGAGATTCGAACCTTCCTGAAGATGAGCGCGCCGCCAGCGCAGACGACCCGCTCGCTGCTGGTCGAGCGGGCCGAGCGCGAGGTCGAGGGGCTCGGGTCGCTCCCCGTCGCCAACGGCGCGTGGATCTTGGACTCCGGGCCGCCGCAGCAGGTCGACCTCGTCGACGGCAACAACGGCCAGGTGGTCGGCAAGGAGTGGCAGCTCAAGGTCCTCGTCGCCGACGAGGAGGACCCGCGCCAGGTCCCGACCGCGCAGGTGATGCAGCTCGACCTCCAGAAGATCTACGATGAGCGCACCGAGTTCGCCAAGCGCCTCAGCTACGAGCGCCTCGCCGAGATCGTCGACAAGCTCGACAAGCTGGCGTCGGGGGTGAACCCCGAGGCGATCCTGAAGCGGATCCAGGAGTGGGCGGCGAAGGAGATCTGAGCCGCGACGCCCGCGACCCCGGAGCGAAGACGGCCGCCTCTTAAACGGCCGTCTTCGTTGGTGTGCCGCAGCGGTCAGCGCGCGGCGCGGAGGGCGTCCTCGTGCGCGAGCAGGCCGAAGATCCCGCCGGTGTGGATGAACACGACGCGGCGGCCGAGCGCGGTCGGGTCCGCGCGGAGCAGCGAGACGAGGGCGAGCAGCGCCTTGTTGGTGTAGACGGGGTCGAGGACCAGGCCGTCGTCGCGGGCGATCGTGGCCAGGAACGCGAGCTCGTCGAGGGTGGCGAGGCCGTAGCCGCGACCCTGGAAGCCCTCGATCACGTCGTAGCGCTCGGCGCCCAGGGCGGGGAGGGCGTAGCGGCGCGCGTCGTCGGCGATGGCGTCGACGACGCCGCGGAAGTAGGCCCGGTCGTCGCAGACCGCGACGCCGAGCGCGCGGGTCGCCACGCCGGCCGCTTCGAAGCCGAGGGCGAGCCCGGCCAGCGTGCCCCCGGAGCCGGTGGCGACGATGACGGTGTCCGGCGGGGCGTCGCACTGCCTGAGCAGCTCGCGCGCGGCGTCGACGTAGCCGAGGGCCCCCAGCGCGTTGGAGCCGCCCTCGGGGATGACATAGGGCACGCCGTCCCGGTCGCGCACGCCGTCGGCGATGTCGCGCATGATGGTCTCGCGGCTCTGGTAGCCGTGCGGGCTCGTCGGGTGGATGGCGGCGCCGACGAGGCGGTCGAGGTAGACGTTGCCGGTCGGCGGGTTGGGGAGCTCGTCGCGGAGGCCCTGGGGCGTGCGCAGGAGGAGCTCGGCGCGCAGCCCGAGGGGGGCCGCCGCGAGGGCGGTGGCGCGGCAGTGGTTCGACTGGACGCCGCCGCAGGTGATGACGTGGGTCGCGCCTCGGTCGACCGCGTCGGCGAGGAGGTACTCGAGTTTGCGGATCTTGTTGCCGCTGAGGTGGCTCCCGGTCAGATCGTCCCGCTTGACGCGGAGATCGACGCCGAGCTCGCGCGAGAGGCGCGGGAGCGGCTGGAGCGGGGTAGGGAGGTGGGCGAGGGGCAGGCGGCGAGGTTGGTCCATGGCGAGCATCTTCGCGCGAAGAGGTTGCCTGGCCAAGCCGAGCGTACTAACCAGTGGCGCCCGCGCCCCCCGCGAGAGGAGAGGTACACGATGAGCCAGGCCAAGCCCCGCCTGCTGAAGGGATTCCGCGACTACTTACCCGACGTCGAGCTGACCCGGCGCGACATGCTCGATCGGGTCACCACGGTGTTCGAGGGGTTCGGCTTCGGGCCGCTGATGACCCCGGCGATCGAGTACGCCGACGTGCTGCTCGGGAAGTACGGCGAGGAGGGGGAGAAGCTCCTCTATCGCTTCCCGGACAACGGCGGGCGCGACGTGGCGCTGCGCTACGACCTGACCGTCCCGCTCGCGCGCATCGTGAGCATGTACGGGGACATCCCGCGGCCCTTCCGACGCTACCAGGTGGCGCCGGTGTGGCGGGCCGAGAAGCCGGGCCGGGGGCGGTTTCGGGAGTTCATGCAGTGCGACGTCGACATCGTGGGCGAGGCGTCCATCCGCGCTGACGCGGAGTGCATGATCGTCGGGCTCGAGGTGCTGCGCGCGCTCGACGTCCGGGACGTCGTGATGCGGGTCAACAACCGCCGCATCCTCGACGGGATGCTCGACGCCATCGGCGTCACCGAGCGCGAGCCCCGCCACGCGGTCATGCGCGCGATCGACAAGCTGCCGAAGATCGGGCGTGACGGCGTCGCGGCCGAGATCCGAGAGGGCGTTGGGCTCGATGACGCTGGGCTCGCGACCCTCTTCGGGGTCATCGACCGCAAGATCGCAGGCGCGGCCGACCTCGAGGCCCTACGCCCGCTGCTCGGTGACTCCGAGGACGGCGCGCGCGGCATCGCGGAGCTCACGGAGCTCCTCGGGGTGCTCGACGCGAGCGGGGTGGCCGGGCAGGTCGCGGTCGACTTGAGCATCGCGCGCGGGCTCGACTACTACACCTCGACCATCTACGAGACCTTCCTCGTCGGTCACGAGGAGTACGGCAGCGTCATGTCCGGCGGTCGCTACGACACGCTGCTCGGGATGTTCCTCAAGGAGTCGCTGCCGGCGGTCGGGATCTCGCTCGGGGTGGACCGGCTGCTGGCGGCGCTGCTCGAGCTGTCGCTCATCACCCCGCGCAAGACGGCGGCGGACGTCTTCGTCGCGCTCTTCGATCCCGAGGGCTACGCCGAGCACGTGAAGCTCGCGCGGCTCCTGCGCGAGCACGGCCTGCGCTCGGAGCTGTCGCTGTCCCCCGACAAGCTCGGCAAGCAGTTCAAGCTGGCCGAGCGCAAGGGCTACCGCTACGTCATGCTGGCGGGGCCCGACGAGCGCGCGCGCGGCGTCGTGAACGTCAAGGACCTCGGCTCCGGCGAGCAGAGCGTGCTGGCCCTCGCCGACGTCGCGCAGTGGGCGCCGCGGTTCAACGTTGGTCGCTGACGCCGGAGGGGCGCGGTCGTCGTCGTGCGGGCCGGCGGTGTAGCGCCGCGCTGGGTGCCGAGACTTGCGCTGAGCGTCATCGGGGAACAAAACTGGTCAAGGCGTTGTCGCATCGCGACGAAACCCTGGGGACCGCGTCCCCGACCCCACCGGCGTGCAGGCTGGGGAACCCCCGAACCAGGCAGGAGCGCGCACGGTGAGGTCAGCTCGACGAACCCTCCTATTCGCGTCCCGCCTCGCTGTGGCGGGCGTCGCGGTGGGGTTTGGTGCCTGCGCGGGGGTGCAGCAGACGACCGTCGAGATGGATCCGATGACCTTTCAGGTGGTCGACCAGGGGGGGCGGATCACCGTCGAGGAGATGGACCCGGCGGTCCTGTTCCGCGACGGGAACCGGGCGTTCGAGGCGGGTGACTGGGCGACGGCGGCGCGCAAGTACGGGCTGGTCCATGCGCAGTTCCCGGAGAGCCGCTTCGCGATCGTGAGCGCCTACAACGCCGCGCTGGCGCTCGAGCACGACGGCAAGTGTGAGGCGGCGCTGCCGCTGTACCGGCACGTCGTCGCCAAGACGTCGGGCTCCAAGGACGCGCAGGACGCGCTGTTTCGCGTCGCCGCATGCGGTGAGACGCTCGGTCGCTGGGAGCTGACCCTCGAGACCTGCGACGAGATCCTCAGACCGCACAACCCGACCATCGGGATCGTCGACCGCATCGGCGCCCGGGTGCACCGCGGCTTCGCCCGGCAGAAGCTCGGGCAGCTCGCTCTGGCGGAGCGCGACTTCAAGGAGGCCCTCGCGGAGTTCCAGCGGCACCTCGACGTGCCGGCGCTCGGCAAGAGCCCCGAGGTGTCTCTCGCCCAGTTCCAGATCGGCGAGCTCTATCGCGACCTGTTCGCGTCGATCCGCTTCAAGCTGCCCACCGATCGTATGGCGCGGGATCTACAGGACAAGTCGAACTTCTTCCTGATGGCTCAGAGCGCCTACCTCAAGACGCTGCGCCTGCAGCACGCCAACTATGCGGTGGTCGCGGGCTATCGCCTCGGTGCCCTCTACGAGGTCATGTACGACGACATGATGGCCGCCGAGATCCCCCCCGAGCTCACCCGTGACGAGGTCGAGGAGTACTACGAGGAGCTTCGGAGCAAGATCCGGCCGCTCCTGGTGCGCGCCATCGACATCTACGAGCGCAACCTGCGCATGGGGCAGCGGCTCGGGACGACCAGCGACTGGGTCGAGCGCACCGAGACCAACCTCGCGCGCCTCAAGGAGGTCCTGCGCCAGGACTCGACCCGCGAGGCCGAGGCGCAGCTCCGCCAGCCGAACTGAGCGGAAGCGCGTTCGCGCAGACGTGCCGGGTGAGGCGCGGGCGGGTCCGCAGGCGGGGGGGCGTGGGTGGACGTGTTGCCGTCGGCGAGGGCGCGGACGTGAGCGTGCGCAGGTGGACACGCGGGCTCGCGCCGAGCGAACCGTGGGCGGACGCGGGGCTGCGCGGGCTCGTCAGCGCAGGGTGAGCGGACGTGGGGCTCAGCGGGCTCGCCGGCGCAGGGTGAGCGGACGCGGGGCTCAGCGGGCTCGCCGGCGGCATCTGGTGCAACGCAAAACGCCGGCCCTTGGAGGGGCCAGCGTTTTGGGTGATCGTCGTGCTGCGATGCAGCACGTGCTCAGTTCTGGGGGACGTCGTCGGCGGGCTTGGCGTCGGCGGTCGCCGGCTTGGGCGACTCCTTGTCGTCGGGCAGGACGCCACCGGCCGACCGGTAGGCTTCCTCCTGGCGACGGCGCTCCTCGGTCCACGCCTTCGTGAACTGGACATCGCCCTCGGCCTGCTTCGAGGCCAGGTAGCCCTCGTACCAGCTGCGGTAGATGCGGCGCTGCTTCTCGAAGGTCAGCTGATCGACGAGCTGCTGCTTGGCGTCGCCCTCGAGCGGCTCGGGCGGGAGCTTCTCGAGCCAGCGCGCGATCAGGATCGTCGACTCGCTCGGCTCCATCGCGAACGTCTGGTCGAGGAGCGGGGCCTCCGCGGTCGCCGCGAACGCCGCTCGGACGAGCGCCGCAGAGCGGCCGAGCCCGGCGATGAAGGGGAGCTGGTCGGGGAAGCCATCGGCGATCGGCTGGAGCCGTGCGAACGGGCTCGCCTCCTTCGCCTGGAACCCCTTGCCCTCGGTGATCCCGTACTTGGCGCTCACCGTCGCGGCCGCGACCTCGAGCTTCGCGAGCGGGTCCTTCTTGGACTCCGCGAGGACCTCGGCGGCGATCGTCTTGACGAGCTCGGGGGCCTTCTCCGCGCGCACGGCCTCGGTCGCGAGGGTCACCCGAGCCTCCTCGATCGTCTTCACGACCGGCTCGGTCACCGCGTCCGCGTAGAGGATCCAGAACCCGCTCGTCACCTCCACCGCGGCGGAGACCTGCTCGGGGGCTAGCCCCTCGACGGCCTTCTGCACCTCGGCCCCGTATGGCCGGCGAACGAGGTCCTTGAGCCCCTTCGTGCCGATGGCGCCGGCGGCGTCCTTGCTCGCGTCGGTCGAGTTCGCCGCAGCGAAGGTGCCGAACACCTCGGCCGGGGTCGCCGCCGGCTCGTCGCCGTCCCCAGGGGCGGGCACCGCGACCGCGGCCTCGACGGCCGCCTTGACCTCGGCCTGGAGCGCCTCCGCCCGAGCCTTGATCGCCGCCCGCTCGGCCTCGAGGGCCGTCTTCTGCTCGCCCTCGGCGACGCTCGGGTCGGGCGCGTCGAGCTTGATCGCTCGCAGCGTCCACTGCTTCGGCGTGGTGAACTTGGAGTCCTTCTTGGCCTCGTACTCCTTGTCCGCCTCTTCCTGGTGGTCCTTGAGCCAGGCGGCGATCTCGTCGTCGGTGACCTTCACCAGCGGCGCGACGGCCCCGGGGTCCACCGCGACGTACTCGATCTTGACCATCTCGCCGGTGAGCTTGCGTTGCGCCGCGAGCTCCGCGTCGGTGACCTCGACGCCGCCGACCATCAGGGCGATGACGCGCTCGCGCAGGATCTCGTTCTTCACGAACGCCTCGAACGCCGACGGGGTCGTGTTCACGCGGCGCAGGTAGTTGGCCCAGCCGTCGACGTCGAACTTCCCGGTCTTCTCGTCGACGAACTGCTGGAGCAGCAGCGCCAGGCGGTCGTTCATCTCGGCGTTCGTCACCGTCATGCCGAGGCTGCGGGCGTAGCCGGCGACCACGTGGGTCTCGACCAGCTCGTCCATCAGCTTGACGGGCTTGATCATGCTGACGTCCTCGGTGTCGCGGCCGAAGCGCGCGCCAGCGAAGGGGCCGTACAGGCGCAGGATCGCGAACCGCGTCAGGAGGTAGTCGCGCCGCAGATCCGACGCCTGGGGCGACGTGCTGCGCGGCCCCGGTGGGCTCAGGCTGAGGCTGTCCGCTAAGTTCAGCAGGCCGGTGTCGATCTTGACGCCGTCTACGTTGGCGAAGTCGGCCACGGCGTAACCGCCAGGGCCGGTACTACCTCCGCACGCCTGGCTCGGACCGACCGCGCCAAACGTGAACGCGAACACCACGATGATGATCGCGAACATGAGGTAGATGATGAATGAACGTGAGTTCTTGCGCAGCAGGTCGAGCATGGTCGAGGTTCGCCCGGTCGGGGGTCCCGAAAAAGTGCGTCGGGGCGCGCAAGCCCCGGAACGGATTGGCTCTCCTATCTCATGCGTTCATCGCCCGTCAACAACCCATTCCGACCGTGCGGGACTGGCGCGCCCCCTCGCCACCGGCCCGGAGCGGACTCCTGCTGGCACCAATGGCGGGGTTCTGCTAAGACGCGCGGTCGGTCAGACCCAAGGCGCCCATGTTCGACTGGCTCTACAGCCTCTTCTCCAATGACCTCGCCATCGACCTCGGAACGGCGAACACCCTGATCTACGTCAAGGGAAAGGGGATCGTGTCCTGCGAGCCCTCCGTGGTCGCGGTCCAGAAGGACGGGCGTGGCCAGCGGCGGGTGCTCGCCGTGGGCAAGGACGCCAAGGAGATGCTCGGCCGGACCCCGGGGTCCATCGTCGCCATCCGCCCCATGAAGGACGGCGTCATCGCGGACTTCGAGATCACCGAGGCGATGCTGCGCTACTTCATCCTGAAGGCGCACAACCGACGCACCCTGGTGCGCCCGCGCATCATCATCTGCGTCCCCTACGGGGTGACCGAGGTCGAGCGGCGCGCGGTCCGCGAGAGCGCGGAGAACGCCAGCGCGCGCGAGGTCTACCTCATCGAAGAGCCGATGGCCGCGGCTATCGGCGCCGGCCTGCCCATCACCGAGCCCTCCGGCAACATGATCGTCGACATCGGCGGGGGGACCACCGAGGTCGCCGTCATCTCGCTCGCCGGCATCGTCTACTCGAAGTCGATCAAGTGCGGCGGCGACAAGATGGACACCGCGATCATCAACCACATCAAGCGCAAGTACAACCTGCTGATCGGCGAGCGCACGGCCGAGAACATCAAGTGCTCGATCGGCACCGCGTACCCGACCGATGACGTCATGACGATGGAGGTCAAGGGGCGGGACCTCATCAGCGGGATCCCGAAGACCATCACCATCAACTCGGACGAGGTGCGCGAGGCGCTCGGTGAGCCGGTCTACCAGATCGTCGAGGCGGTGCGGCATGCCCTCGAGGGCACCCCCCCCGAGCTCGCCGCCGACATCGTCGACAAGGGCATCGTGCTCGCCGGAGGCGGGGCGCTGCTCCGCAACATCGACGTCCTGCTGCGCGAGGAGACCGGGCTGCCGGTGATGATCGCCGATGATCCGATGAGCGCCGTCGTCCTCGGCGGCGGCAAGGCCCTCGACTCGCTGGCGTTGCTCAAGGGCGTCGCCGTGCAGAGCTGAGCGCGGCGCCGTGCGCGAGTTCCTTCAGCGCCACCGCGCGGCGATCCTGGCCTTCCTCGGGTTGACGCTGCCGCTGTTTCTGCTCTTCGTGCACGGGCGGCACCCGCGCAAGACGACCGTCATCGAGGTCGCCCTCATGGAGATCACCGGCCCGGTCCAGGAGGCCGCGTCGCGCGCGCTCAGCGGGATCTCGGACCTCTGGAACGGCTACGTCGCCCTCACCGGCCTCCACGACGACAACGAGCGGCTGCGCGGCGACGTGCAGCTCCTCACCGAGAAGGCCGATCGCGTGCGCCAGCTCGAGCTCGAGAACGCCGAGCTCCGCACCATGCTCGACTTCAAGAAGCAGCGGCGCGAGCTCGTCACCCTGGGCGCCCACATCATCGGCAAGGACGTCTCGCCGTACACCCGGGTGCTGCGGGTCGCGATCGACGCCGGGGAGGACGCCCACGTGCTCGAGGGGATGCCGGTCATCAACGCCGACGGCCTCATCGGGCGCGTCCACCGGGTCTCGTCGAGCTTCGCCGAGGTCATGCTGGTCGTGGACTCGCGCTCGACGGTGAACGTCAAGGTCTCGGGCAAGGGGGTCGTCGGCACCGTCACCGGCACCAGCTCGCAGTACAGCTACGACGCGCGGATGAGCTACCTGAGCAAGGCCGAGCCGCTCGCCCAGGGGGACCTCCTGGTGACCTCCGGGCACGACAAGGTGTTCCCCCCCGATCTCCGGGTCGGCTACATAAGCTCCATCGAGGAGCGCCAGCGCGGCGTCGAGTACGAGCTGCAGGTCACCCCGGCGGTGAACTTCTCCGACCTCGACCTCGTGTTCATCGTGACCGACGTGGTGTCCGAGCCGGTCGAGCGGACCGGTCCCGGGGCGTCCGGAGGCAAGCCATGAGGAGCGCGGCCATCATCCTGGTGGGCTTTCTGCTGCTCGCCCTCGAGTCACCGCTGCTCTACGACGCCGGGATGGCGCAGTACGTGCCCGATCTCGTCCTGGTGATGACGATCTACCTCGGGCTCAGCTCGTCCTTCGGCCGAGGCCTCGGGATAGCGCTCGTGCTCGGGCTCCTCAAGGACGGCTTCGCGAGCGGCACGCCGGTCGGGATGTACGCCGAGATCGGCGCCATCGCGTTCATCGTGGCCTACCGCCTGTCGCGCCGCCTGGTGCTGCGCGGGCCGGTCGGCGCGATGTTGGTGTCGCTCGTCTTCAGCCTCGGAGCGTCGATCACCGAGCTCATCCTGAGCCTCGTGTTCGTGCGCAGCTTCGGCCAGGGCAACAGCGGACCGGGGTTGATCCTCACGTCGCTGATACCCCAGGCGCTCGTCACGGCGCCCTTCGGCGTCGTCGTCTTCTGGCTCCTCGACCGACTCGACGCGCTGACGACGCGCAAGAGCGACTCGGTTTTTCTGTGACGGACTGACCCAGGCGGAATGCGGCTGATCGCGCGTCGGTTGGACGCCCGCGCGGCGGCGGGGGGGGAGACGAGTGGTGCCAGAGACGAACAGCGGCGGGCTCTCGCGGCGCTTCGGCGTGGCGACGGTGCTGTTCACCGCGCTGTTCGTGCTGCTCATGGGCCGCTTCTTCTGGCTCCAGATCGTCCGCGGCGACGAGTACCGCGAGCGCGCCCGGGTCTCCTTCACGACCAAGGAGCGCCTGCCCGCCCGGCGCGGCGAGATCAAGGACCGCAACGGGCAGGTGCTCGCGCGCAACATCCCCCACTACGCCCTGACGATCCTCCCGCGATCGGTCCGTAAGCCCGACGTCCGCCAGGCGACCCTCGATCGGCTCGCCACCCTGCTCGCGATGACCCGCGCCCAGCGCGACGAGCTCGACGCCAGCGTCGTCGCGGCCATCGAGGGCGACGCCGCGTGGCAGGCGCTGCCGGTCAAAGACGACCTCGTGAGCACCACCTGCCCATACGACGGCGCCGCCCTCGAGCTCGCGCAGGACGAGCCCAAGAAGGCGCCGCAGCTGCTCTACTGCTCCGAGTGCGGCATCGTCCACGAGGGCCTGCCGGCCGACGCCACCGCGTGCCCTTACGACGGCAAGAAGCTCGCGTGGGGCTCCGACGAGCACCACACCGCCACCTGCCCGAAGTGCAAGCGCAGCTTCGTCGCGGCGCCCATCTGCCCCAACGACGGGACGCTCCTGACGCCGATCGACAAGAACCTCCGCTGCCCCGCGTGCAAGCGCCGCTTCACCGATGAGGTCGCGGTCATCACCGCCCACCGGCACGAGCTGCCCGGCGTCCGCGTCGAGACCGGCTTTCACCGGGACTACCCCAACCCGTTCCTCGCCGCGCACCTGCTCGGCTACATGAACCTCGTCAACGAGAAGGATCGCGACGCCGCGCCCGGGGTCTATCCACCCGACGCGCGGGTCGGACGGACGGGCGTCGAGCGCGCGCTCGAGCCGGTGCTGCGCGGCGAGGCCGGCGAGGCCGAGTACTTCAAGGGGGCGGACAAGGGCGTCACGCGCGACTTTCGACCGGCGGTCAACGGGCTCGACGTGTGGCTCACGATCGACGCGCGCCTCCAGAAGGAGGTCCGCCAGGCGATGCGCTATCAGCGCTCCGGCGCCGCGGTCGTCCTCGCAGCGCAGACCGGCGAGCTGCTCGCGACCTACTCCGTCCCGGGGTTCGATCCCAACGCCTGGTCGCAGGGCCTCAGCCAGGAGGCGTGGGACGCGATCGCGAAGAACCCCTACGATCCGATGCTCGACAAGGTGCTCACCGCGTACGCGCCGGGCTCGGTCTACAAGATCGTCGCCGCCCTCGCGACCCTCCACGACCACTACGCGACCCCGGAGGACACCCTCAACTGCCCGGGCTTCTACGAGTTCGCCGGGCGCAAGTTCCGCTGCCACTACCGCGCCGGACACGGGCCTGTGAACCTCATCCAGGCGCTCAAGTACTCGTGCGACGTGTACTTCTACAAGACCGGCGAGCGCATCGGCATGGATCGGCTCGCGGACTATGGCCACCTGTTCGGCTTCGGCGAGCACACCGGCATCGAGGTCTACGAGCGCACCGGGCGCGTGCCGACGAAGGCCTATCACGAGGACACTCCCCTCGGGTTCCAGCCGGGCTTCACGCTGTCGACCGCGATCGGCCAGGGTTCGATGACCGCGACCCCCCTCCAGGTGGCGCGCGCCTTCGCGACCGTGGCGAACGGCGGGCACCTCATGAAGGCCCACGTCGTGCGCCAGTACACCGACGAGAACGGGGTCGTCGTCCAGCGCTTCCTACCGGTGGAGGAGGCGCGCCTCGAGGCGTCCCCCGAGGAGCTCGCGAGGATCCGCGAGGGCCTGGTTCGGGTCGTCAACGATCCCGACGGCACCGGCAAGGAGGCGCGCCTCGACAGCATGGTGGTCGCCGGCAAGACGGGCACCGCGGAGGCGGCCCAGTCCCGCCCCGGAGCCGACGACGAGCTGCGCCAGTGGCTCAAAGGGGATCACGCGTGGTTCGCCGCCTACGCGCCCGCCGACGACCCCCAGGTCGTCGTGGTGGTGTTTCTCGAGCACGGTGGGGGCGGCGGGCGCCACGCGGCCCCGGTCGCCAAGGAGATCCTGCGCGCGTGGATGCGCCTCGGGCTCTACCAGGCCCGCAACCCGAACGAACCGGCGCCCCCCACCACCGGAGAACGCTGATGGTGCGTTGCGTCATAGGTGCGGCCCGAGGCTTCGATCTTGAAGGCGAGGTGTCGATGGCGCGATGCGCAGTCGAGGGGGCGGGATGAAGCGCGCGAACCCGGCGTTTCGCGATCGCTTCAACCTCGTGGCGCTCGCGGCGGTGATCCTGCTCGTGGCCCTCAGCCTCCTCACCCAGGCGAACGCCCAGTTCTACGCGGGCGGCGACTTCTATCAGCGCCAGACGATCTGGGTCGTGGTCGGCGGGGCCCTGTTTTTTGGCGCCTCGGTGTTCGACCTGCGGCTCGTCGAGCGGTCGGCCTACGTGTTCTACGGCGCCGTCTTCGCGCTGCTGGTCCTGACGCTCATCATCGGGACCAGCCCCACCGGCGAGTTCAAACGCTGGATCAAGCTCGGCGCCTTCAACATCCAGGCCTCCGAGTTCGCGAAGCTCGCCGTCGTGCTGGCGCTCGCCCGCTACCTCCATCAGCGCAAGGAGCGGATGCCCGGCGAGGACGCGCGCCAGAGCGGGGCCTACGACATCACCGACCTCGGCATCCCGGCGCTCATGGTGTTCGTGCCGCTGCTCCTCATCATGCGTCAGCCCGACCTCGGGACGAGCCTGATGCTGCTCTTCGTGGCGGGCACCATGCTCGCGATGGAGGGCCTGCGCCGCCGCGCGGTCGTCATCGTCGGGGTCCTGCTCGTCGTCGCGGTGCCGGTCGCGTGGAAGAGCGGCGTCATCCAGGACTACCAGAAGGACCGCGTGTACAAGCTGGTCGACCAGGACTGGGAGAAGGTCGACGACAAGACGGGGGCCATCGTCGAGACGCGGACGACCCAGGTCGAGCAGGCGATCTGGGCCATCGGCACCGGCGGCTTCAGCGGCGCGGGGCACCGCGCCGGCAGCCGCGCCCGCCTCGGCAAGCTCCCCGAGGTGCACACCGACTTCATCGCGCCCATGGTCGCCGAGGAGCACGGGCTCGTTGGCATGACGGTCATGCTTTTCCTATTCTGGCTGCTGGTCGTGTGGTCGTTACGCACCGCCTACGACTCCCGGTCGCGATTCTCGCGGCTGGTCGCCATAGGCATCGCCGCGCTCGTCGGATGGCAGGTCTTCATCAACATCGGCATGGTCACCGGGATCCTCCCCGTCGTCGGGCTGCCGCTGCCGTTCTTGAGCTACGGCGGCAGCTCCATGATGATGCTCATGATCAGCCTCGGGCTGCTGTTCAACATCGCGATCAAGCGGGGGCGGATGTGACGCGGCCCGGCTCCGGGTGGCTGCGACGCTGCGCCGTCGCCCTCACGGTCGTCGCCGGCTCGCTCGGCGGCGGCGCCTGCGGTGGGGGGCTCTCGGATCTCGCGAACTTCCTCGACAGCCCCTTCGCCGACCTCAGCGCCGGGGTCACCGAGCTCGACGGGCCGCAGCTCGGCGCCGTCATGGACGAGCTGATGCTGCGCTTTCGCACCTACCTCACCCTGCGCGACGTCGTCGACTTCAACGCGCTCGCGCCCGCCGCGTGTATGAGCCAGGTGTCGAGCGGGTCATCGAGCCTCTCCTTCGTCGCCGACGTCCCGTGCACCTTCGGCGCGAGCTTCGACCCGACGAGCGGGAGCATCTTCCTGCGCCAGGAGCAGGTCGCCACCGATCCCGTGGTCCTGCTGCTCGACGTCGAGTATCGCGACGTCGTCGTCGGCGACTTGATCATCAGCGGCAGCGAGCACATCGACGAGACGAGCGGTGACAACGGCGCCTCCATCCGCGAGGTGGACGTCGTTCAGAACGGCGTGGCGCTCGACTACACGTTCCGCGCCGGCCTCCTCGACGGCGACGTCCCGGTCTTCGACTATCAGCTGCCGGCGGCCGGCGGCGACGTCCTGGCCCGGGTCTCCAACCCCGTGTCTCCGGGCGGCTTCGTCAGCGTCGTGCTGACCGGGCTCGACGGCGCGCTCGTCTGCGAGGTGCGAGACGCCGCCTGGGCGCCCGGCGAGGCCGCCCGCGGAACCTGCTGCGACGCGCTGGATGTCCTCGACGACGGGACCTGCGCCACGGACAGCCTGGTCTTCGGCCTGCCGGAAGGCCCGTGACCGCGTCTTCGTCGTTGGGGTCGCGCCGTCGTTGACAACGCCCCACCGGTCGTTATCCCTTGGCACCTCATCATCCCTACCGAGGAGCTCCCATGGCCGGCGCGAACGTTCACACCTTCACTGACGCCAACTTCGAAGCCGAGGTCCTCGGGAGCGACGTTCCCGTGCTCGTCGACTTCTGGGCCGTCTGGTGCGGGCCCTGCCGGGCGATCGGCCCGATCATCAACGAGCTCTCCGACGACTACGCCGGCAAGCTCAAGGTCGGCAAGGTCGACACCGACAAGAACCAGCAGGTCGCGATGAAGCTCGGCATCAGCTCCATCCCGGCGGTCTTCCTCTTCAAGAACGGCCAGGTGGTCGAGCGCATCATCGGCGCCCGCCCGAAGTCGGCCTTCGTGAAGCAGCTCGCCCCTCACCTGGCGTAGGACGGCGGTCGTGGATTCGCCGTGGACGCCGTCTCAGAGGGCGTCGCGGCGGCGTCGTGACGCGGGGCAGCGCGCGCTGCTTCTGCTTTGGCTCACGCCGTAACCGGGGTATAGAGCCGCCAGCATGTTCCTCCCGCTCCTGATCGCCGCGTCCATCGGCTTCATCGTCGCCACCTTCGTCTACGTGACGCGGATCGTGCGCAACGACGTGGCGGTGCCGCGCGCGGGAAACGTCATCATGGCGCTGGCGACGGCCGCCCTCGGCGGCGCCGCGGTCGCCGGGCTGGTGGGGGAGGGGGCCGGGCACATCCCGACCGGCCCCGAGATCGTGCTCCTGGTCACCTTCGTCTTCGCGATCCTCGGGCTCGTCGGGCAATCGGTCGCCAAGGTCGCCATCGCCGGGCCGGTCACCGCGGCCATCGTCGGGGTCGTCACCTTCGCGATCCTGCTCAAGCTCGAGGTCGCCGCCCCGCTCCCCGTGCCCTCCGGGATGCGGGCGGTCACGATCGTACACATCAGCGCGACCATCCTCGGGTTCTTGCTCTTCACGCCGAACTTCGTCCTGTCCGTCCTGTTCGCGGGGCAGGTTTACCGGCTCAAGACCAAGCAGCTGTCCAACCTCCGGCTGCCGAGCCTGATCACCCTCGAGAACCACGCCTGGCGGCTGCTCTTCGTCGGCTTCCCGCTCTACACGGTCGGCATCCTGCTCGGCGCGATCTGGCAAGACTCGGTCGCGTCCGGCGTGCAGCCACGGCAGGTCTTCGCGGCGCTCAGCTGGTGCGTCTACGCTTTCACCATCTACCGGCGCCTCGTGTCCGGTTGGCGCGGGACCCGCGCGGCAGTGACGCTGATCTTTGCGTATACACTGTCGCTCGGTGCTGTCCTGCTCTATTCGCTGCGCTGAGGGGTCGCGGTTGCCGCTCGTCGTCCTGGGCATGAACCACAAGACCGCGCCTGTGTCGGTCCGCGAGGCCTTCGCCATCCCGAGCGACGCGCTGGAGGGGTACGACCGCGAGCTGGCCGCCGACCCGGCCATCGCCGAGGTGATGGTGGTCTCCACCTGCAACCGGGTCGAGGTGTACGCGGTGCCGACCGGCGCCATCGAGCCGCTGAGGGTCGCGCTCACGCGCCGCTTGGGGACCGAGCGCGGCCTCGACGCGATGCAGCTCGACAAGCACAGCTACTTCCTCACCGGCGAGGACGCACTGCGCCACGTGATGCGGGTGTGCGCCAGCCTCGACTCGCTCGTGGTCGGCGAGGCCCAGATCCTCGGGCAGGTGAAGGACGCGATGGCCACCGCCCGGGAGGCGGCGTCGCTCGGTCCGGTGCTCGACCGGACGCTCCAAGCGGCCTTCCACACCGCCAAGGCGGTCCGGACCGACACCGAGATCGCCCGGGCGACCGTCTCGATCGGCTCGGTCGCCGTGGACCTGGCCCGCCGCATCTTTCCGAGCCTCGCCGAGACCCGGGTGCTGGTCATCGGCGCCGGCAAGATGGGCCGCGTCACGGCGCGCTCGCTGGCCTCCGCGGGGGTCGAGCGCGTCTACGTGACCAACCGCTCGCGGGAGAAGGCCATCGCGCTGGCCAACGAGCACGGCTGGCACGCCCGCGACTACTCCGAGCTCGACGATCTCCTCGCCCAGGTGGACGTGGTGCTGTCATGCACCGGCGCCTCGCGCCCGATCCTCGACGTGTCGCGCATCAAGCCCATCATCAAGCGACGCAAGTACCGCCCGCTCTTCCTCGTCGACATCGCGGTGCCGCGAGACATCGAGCCCGCGGTCGGCGACCTCGACACGGTCTACCTGTACAACGTCGACGATCTCGAGGCGGTCTCGCGCGAGAACCTCGAGAAGCGTCAGGAGGAGGCCGCCGAGGCCGAGGCGATGGTCAACGCGGCCGTCACCAACATCGCCTCGTGGCACCGCACGCTGCGCATCAAGCCCACCATCGCCGCCATCCGCCACCACGCCGAGGCGCTGACGGCGGGCGAGGTCGATCGGGCCCTCGGCAAGAAGCAGCTCGCCACCCTCGACGACGTCCAACGCGAGGCGGTCAAGGCGACCGTCCGGGCGGTCGTGAACAAGCTCCTGCACCCGTCGATGACCGCGCTGCGCACGCACGCCGAGTCCGGTGACGGTGAGGAGCTCGCCGCCGCCGCGCGGCTCCTGTTCGGCATCACCTCGGAGGACGACCCATCGTGAACCTCAAGATCGGAACCCGCGGCTCACAGCTCGCCCTCTGGCAGACCAACCACGTGAAGGCCCAGCTCGAGGCGGCCCACCCCGGGCTCAGCTGCGAGATCGTGGTCATCAAGACCCGCGGCGACGCCATCCAGGATCGGCCCCTGGCCGAGGTCGGCGGCAAGGGGCTCTTCGTCAAGGAGCTCGAGGAGGCGCTGCTCGATCGGCGCGCCGACTTCGCCGTGCACTCGATGAAGGACATGCCGTCCTTGCTCCCCGACGGGCTGATCCTGGGCTGCGTCCCAGAGCGAGTCGACCCGCGCGACGCCTGGGTGCGGCCCAAGGGGGCGCCGCCGCTGACCCTCGACGAGCTCCCCGACGGCGCGACCGTCGGCACCTCGAGCCTGCGCCGGGCGGCCCAGCTCCTCGCGCGCCGGCCGGATCTCCGCATCGTCCCGCTCCGAGGCAACGTCGACACCCGCCTGCGCAAGCTCGACGAGGGCGTGGACGGGCTGGCGGCCATCGTGCTCGCGTGCGCCGGCCTGACGCGGCTCGGCCTCGTCGACCGGATCACCGCCGCGCTCCCCGTCGACCTGATGCTCCCGGCGGTCGGGCAGGGCGCCCTCGCGATCGAGAGCCGCGTCGACGACCCCCTCGTCGGGCCGATCCTCGCTGCGCTGCACAATGCCGGTACAGCCGCGGCGACGCGGGCCGAACGAGCGTTTTTGGCCGAAATCGAGGGCAGCTGCAAGGTGCCCGTCGCCGGCCACGCGATCCTCGACGGCGACGAGGTGACGCTCACCGCGCTGGTCGCTCACCCGTCGGGCTCGCCGGTCGTCAGCGCCACCGCGAGCGCTCCGCGCGAGGAGGCGGCGGCGCTCGGCGTCGAGGTCGCCCGCTACATCCTCGAGAGCGGTGGCCGCGAGATCCTCGCAGACCTGACCGCCGAGCTGGGGTGAGCCCGTGAGCGGCGACGCCGTTGGATCCGAGGGCGGGGCGCGACCACGCCCCGGCATGGTGTCGCTGGTCGGCGCGGGCCCGGGTGATCCAGGGCTCCTGACGGTGCGGGGGAGGGCGGTGATCGAGCGCGCCGACGTGGTGCTCTACGATCTCCTCGCCCACCCGACGCTGCTCGAGGCGGTGGACGTGCCAGGGCAGGAGCGCATCCACGTCGGCAAGCTCGCCGGCGCCGGGCTGTCCGCGCAGGGGGCGATCAACGCCCTCATGGTGCGCCGGGCCCTCGCCGGTCAGCGCGTCTGCCGCCTCAAGGGCGGCGATCCGCTCGTCTTCGGCCGGGGCGGGGAGGAGCTCGAGGCCTGCGCCGCCGCGGGGGTCGCGTTCGAGGTCGTGCCAGGGGTGTCGTCCATCGCCGCGGCGCCCGCCTTCGCCGGGATCCCGCTCACCCACCGGGGCCTGTCGTGCGGCTTCACCGTCGTGACCGGGCACGAGCGGGACGACGTCACCGACGGGCGGGTGGACTGGGCGCATCACGCCCGCTCGCGGGACACCCTCGTCGTGTTGATGGGGGTCGGGACGGTGGAGCGCTGGACGGGGGCGCTGCTCGCCGGGGGGCGCGACCCCGCGACCCCGGTCGCCTTCGTCCGCTGGGCCACGCTGCCGGCGCAGCGCACGCTCGTCACGACGCTCGGCGCAGCGGCGGCCGACGTCGCGGCGGCGGGCCTGAGCTCGCCCGCGGTCGCCGTCGTCGGGCCCGTCGTCGGGTTGCGGGATCGGCTCGCCTGGTTCGACCGGCAGCCGCTCCACGGGCAGGTGATCGGCCTCACCCGCGACACCCCGGCCGACGCCGAGATCTTCGAGCCGCTCCACGGCCTCGGCGCCGGCCTGGTGTGGCTGCCGCTCACCCGCAAGCAGCCAACCAACAAGGTCGGCGTCCTCTCGGACCGGCTCCGGACCGGCGGCTTCACCGACGTCGTGCTCACCAGCGCCAACGGGGTCCGCGGGCTGCGCGACGCGCTCGAGGCCGCGGGGCTCGACACCCGCGCCTTCGCGGGGGTGCGCACCTGGGCCGTCGGCCCGGCGACCGCGCGCACCATGCGCGAGGTGCTGTCGCTCGGCGCTGACCTGGTGGCCGAGCCCGCGACCGGCGACGGCGTCGTCGCCCTCGCGGCGACCGTCGGTGTCACCGGTCGGCGCTTCCTGTTCCCCGCAGCGGTCGACGCGCGCCGGGCTGTCCCGGAGGGGCTCACGGCGCTCGGCGCCACGGTGGAAGAGGTGGCGATCTACGAGACCGTCCCTGAGCCGTCGGCCGCGACGCGGCTCGTCAGCGCCGTCGAGGCGGGGTTGACCCTCATCACCGTCTCGAGCCCGAGCGCCGTGCGCGCCCTGGCCGACGCCATGGACGGGGCGGGGATCGCGCGCGACGCCTTCCCCCTCGCGGCGATCGGCCCGACGACCCGCGACGCCGCCGTACAGCAGGGGTTCCGCGTCACCGTCATGCCCCCCCGCTACACCCTGCCCGATCTGGTCGAGGCCATCGTCGCGGCCGCGAGGTCGGGGGTGGTGTGACGCCGCCCGCGCCTGCGGCCCACCGCGGTGCGGTCGTCCTTGCCCGTGGCGGCCACCTCGTGTCAGAAGTGCCAGCATGGATCTGCGCTTCTATCGCCGCATCCTCGATACGTGCGAGCCCTTCCTCATCGCGCGCCGGTCGGTCCAGGCGGACCTCGAGCGCGCGCCGCTGGGGCTCACGATCCCGGAGGCGAACGTCCTCGACCCGCAGGTGGTCGCCAACGGCCCGTTCCTGAAGCTCGTCGAGACCCTCGATGACCTGACCTACGGGCCGGTCGCCCTGCGCATGCCGAGCTGGGTCTTCTACGACTGCGCCCTGATGACGGGCGCGGTCTTCGGCTTCGCGACCCGCGCCGAGAGGCTCCCGCCCTGGGTGCGCAAGACGCTGATGGTGCCCGAGGGCTACGCCGGGCTGGTGCCGGTGTCGCAGTTCGTCGCCATCCCGATGGCGCATCGGAAGGCGCAGCTGGTCTTCACCCTGTGCTCGATCAACCAGGTCGCGCCCGGCGCCGCGCCCGAGGGGCTGTGGCGCTTGACCCTCGCGGCGGGCACGGAGGCGCTGCAGGTGGAGGTCATGGTGGCGACCGCGCAGTGGCGCTCGGCCCAGCTCGGCCTCTTCACGAGCCTAGGGCCGCTGAAGCTCCTCACCGCCTGGACCCCCGCCCACGACATCCGGGCGACGGCGACCTTCTACGTGCACACCGACGACGACGCCCGCGCGCGGCTCGTCCACGGCGGCGGCTACGGCGCGCCGTGGGCCGATCGCTACCTCGACGCCGACTCCGCCGAGGAGATGCAGGCGCTCCAGGCTCAGATCGAGGACGGGCTCGAGGTCTGGGTCGTCGGCGCCCCCGAGATCCGCGGCGCCGATACCCGCGTGCCCCTCAAGCACCACGTCGCCGGCGCGCCGGGACCTGGCCCCGGCGCCCCCGAGGACGCGTTCGTGCGGAGGTTCCAGGGATGATCAACACCCGCAACGACAGCATCCTCGCGCAGCTCTCCCCGTTCGTGGTGACCACCAACGCGAACCGCCCGGTCCTCGACGAGGCCCCCTTCGGGCTCGCGACCCGCTGGTTCATCGACCCGCACCACACCCGCTGGGGCCCCTTCTTCGACCTGCTGCAGCGCCTCGACGCGCTGACCTTCGGGCCCGAGGGGATGCCGATGGACAAGTGGGTCTTCTACAACTGCGCCGAGCTCCCGGGGTTCATCTACGGCTTCGCCCTCGAGGCCGAGCGGCTGTCGGCCAGCGAGCGCGACCTGATGGGCGTCCCGGCGAGCTGGACCGGGCCGGTCCCGTTCTCGATGTACATCGCCATCCCGATGCACGAGCCGGGGGCGTGGTTCGGCCACAACCTGGCGAGCCTCAACCGGACCTTTCCGCACCGCCGCTTCGACGGGCTCGGGACCATCACGAAGGCCATCGGGCTGGCGGCGTTCCGCGTCGAGCGCTTCTATGGGGCGACCCAGTGGCTGTCGAACGCCCTGCACATCCACACGCGCTTCGGGCCGCTCGACCTGTACACGACGTATACGCCCGCGCACAGCCTGGCCGAGACGCTGACCTACGGCTTCACCGTCACCGCGGAGAAGCTCCGCTACGCCGCCGGCGACCCCGCCGCGACCCTCGCGGTCCCCGAGCCCGACATCGCCCTCGACGCCCGCGACGTCGTCGGGATGAAGGCCCTCCAGGTGCGGATCGAGGCCGGCGAGCGCTTCACGCTCGTCGGCCCGCCGTCGACCCGGGGCCAGCAGGTCGTTCACCCCATCCGGACGGTCCCCCCGGCGGCGTGAAGCCGCCAGCGGCCCCCCCCTGAGCTCGGCGATGGCGCCGTTCAGCGCTCCATCAGGCGCAGCATGATGGCCTTCTGCATGTGCATGCGGTTCTCGGCCTGGTCGTAGATGACCGACTGCGGTCCGTCGCACACCTCCGCGCTGACCTCCTCGCCGCGGTGCGCCGGGAGGCAGTGCATGAAGATCGCCCCCGACGCCGCCTGCGCCATCAGCGCCTGGTCGACCTGGAAGCCGACGAAGTCCTGCTCGCGCTTCTTCTGCTCGGCCTCCTGGCCCATCGACGCCCAGACGTCGCTGTAGACCACGTGCGCGCCGGCGACGGCCTCGGCGGGGCTCGTCGTCTCGACGACCGTGACCCCGTGCCGATCGGCGAGCGCTCGGGCCTTGGCGACGTAGTCGGCGTCCATGCGGTAGCCGCTCGGCGCGGCGCACGCGAAGTCCATGCCCGTGCGAGCGCACGCCATCATCAGCGAGTGCGCGACGTTGTTGCCGTCGCCGACGTAGGCGAGCTTGCGGCCTCGGAGGTCGCCGTGGTGCTCGGCGATCGTCTGGAGGTCCGCGAGCGCCTGGCACGGGTGGTTGAAGTCCGTCAGGCCGTTGATGACCGGGACGCTCGCGTAGGTCGCGAGGTCGACGACCGACTGGTGCGCGAAGGTCCGCGCCATGATGCCGTCGACGTAGCGCGACAGGACGCGCGCGGTGTCCGACAGCGGCTCGCCGCGGCCGAGCTGGATGTCGCGGGACGACAAGAAGAGCCCCGTCCCGCCGAGCTGGTTGATGCCCACCTCGAAGCTGACCCGGGTCCGGGTCGAGGACTTCTCGAAGATCATCGCGAGGGTCTGCCCGGCCAGCCGCGTGCGGTACGCGCCCGGGTTCGCCTTCATGTCCTTCGCGAGCGCGAGCAGGTCCGCGACGTCCGCGTCCTCGAGCTCGAAGATGGTGACCAGGTCTTTGTTCAAGCGTCATCCTCCAGGAAGAGATCCCCGATCTCGGCGGCGGGGAAGAGATCGATCTGGCGCCGGACGGGGCCGTTGTCCACGACCCGCGTGATGCGCGTGCCCGCGCGGTCGGCGAGGGCGGCGGCGAAGCGCTCGGCGCTGGTGATGATGGCGCGGAGCCCGCCGTCGTCGACGAACTCGAGCGCGGCCTCGACCTTGCGCTCGAGCCCGCCGCCGGCGAGCGCACCCGACGCGGCGACGGCGCGCACCTCGGCGGCGGTCACGCGGTCGAGGGAGCGCTGGTCGGTGCGCCCGAGGTTCGCGAAGACCTGATCGGACTCGGTGACGAAGGCGAGCACCTCGGCGCCGAGGTGCTCGGCGAGGAGCGCCGCGGTGAGATCCTCGTCGACGACGGCCTCGACCCCCACGAACTGGCCGCGGGCGTCGACCGCGACCGGGACGCCGCCGCCGCCCACGATGACGAGCTGGCCGCGATCGAGCAGGGCCTCGATGGCGTCGAGGTTGAGGATCTCGAGGGGCCGCGGCGAGGGCACGACGCGCTGCCAGCCGCCCTCGACCTCGGTCACCTGCATCTCGCCCGGGCGCTGGGCCCGGGCCCGCCAGGCGTTGAAGACCGGCCCCAGAGCGCGGTCCGGCTTGCGAAAGGCGGGGTCGTCGAGGCCGACGAGGGTCCACAGCAGGACCACGCTGACCGGCTTGGCGATGCGCAGCCGGCGCAGCTCGTTGCGCGTCTCGGTCGCCAGGAGGTAGCCCACGGTGCCGCAAGTTGCTGCGACGCACACGTCGAGTGGGCGAGGCGGAGCCTTGGTCGCAGTCTCCTCGTTTCGCAACAGCTCACGCCCCACCTGGGGGCCGTTGCCGTGGACGACGAGCACGCGATAGCCCTCGCGGACGAGGGTCGCCACGGAGCGAGCGGCTCGCCGGGCGGCGCGCACCTCGTCGCGGTGTCTCCCGAGGTCGTCGGGGTTCATCAGCGCCTGACCGCTAATGGCCAGGACAGCGATCGCAGCGCGTGACACGGTGAGTCGCTCCATCATCTCCGAGTGAGGTCCGATATCACAGAGCCCCGACGAGTGCCACGACAACCCTGGGCGCGCGCGTCGCTCGCCGGTCGACCGGGCTGTCCGTTGACACCGCCCCACGCGCGCGGGCAGCCTGCCCAGGCTCGCCATCGGAGAACCCATGCCCCGCGTCGCCGCCGCCGCTGCCCTCGCGCTCGCCCTCGCCGTCGTGACCACGTCGCCGCCGGGCGCGGCCCAGACCCCGCCCGCGCCCGGCGCTTCCCCGCGGGGGGCGTGGGTCGAGCCGCCGCGGCGCTTCGGTCACCGCGACCTCGTCGCCGAGCAGTCGCAGATGGCGCCGGCACCCCAGCCGACGCCCGGGCTGGCGGCCCCGACCGGGGCGCTGCTCCTCGGCGCGAGCGGCGGCCCCACGGTCAAGCGCGAGGTGATGGGGTATCTGCCGTACTGGTCCTACACCGCGGACGCGCCCTACGTGCCTGCGCGCTGGGACCTGCTCACCATCCTGGCCTGGTTCGGCGTCGAGATGGACGGTGGCGGCGACATCACCGCCTATCACGGCTGGGGCGGCGCCACGACCGCGCAGATCGTCGCCGACGCCCACGCGCACGGGGTGAAGGTCATCGTGACGGTGACCAACTTCTCGAACAGCTCCATCCAGAGCCTCGTGAACAGCGCGACGAACCGCGCCCACGCCATCGAGACGCTGCTCGGCGTCATCGCGACCCACGGGGCCGACGGCGTGAACATCGACTTCGAGTTCGTGCCGGTGGGCGCGCGGGCGGGCTTCGTGACCTTCATGACGGAGCTCAAGCAGGCGGTGGTCGCGGCGGCCCCCAACGGCGGGCCGGGCCACGTGAGCCTCGCCGGCCCGTCGGTCGACTGGAGCGGCGCCTACGACTACGACGTGCTGCTCGAGAACACCGACGGCATCATGGTCATGGCCTACGGCTACTACTGGAGTGGCGGCAACCCGGGCCCGACCTCGCCGCTGTTCGGGGGCTCGCCCTGGTCGACCTACTCGGTGGCGTGGACCATCGACGACTACCTGACCTGGGGTGGCGAGGAGAACCGCCACAAGGTGTTCATCGGCCTGCCCTGGTACGGGCGCACCTGGCCGGTGCCGAACACGGACGTGCCGACGACCGCCCTCGGCAGCGGCGCGACCCTCGTCTACCGCAACGCTGAGGCCGAGGTGGACGGATTCGGGCGCATGTTCGACGAGCACACGCGGAGCACCTACTACCACAAGAGCCCGGGCGGGCAGCTCACCCAGGCGTGGTTCGACGACTATCGGTCCTTTCGCGCGAAGGTCGCCTACATCGACGAGATGGACCTCGGGGGCCTCGGGATCTGGGCGCTCGGCTACGAGGGCGCCTACCCGGACCTGTGGAACGCCATCGACGAGGTCCTCGGGGAGGGCGGCGTCGGTCCCGCGGATCCGGGGCCCGAGCCCGGGCCCGAGCCGGTGCCGGAGCCCGTTCCCGAGCCCATCGCGGAGCCGGTGGCGGAGCCCATCGCCGACACGTGGATCGCCCCTGACACGGCGGTCGCGCCCGACACCTCGCCCGGCGCTGACACCGTCAGCCCGCAGCCGGACGTGTCGAGCCCCGATGACCTGGTCGCGACGCCCGACGCCGCGCCCAACGTCGGTTCCCCGCGTCGGGACTCCAACGCCGCCTCCCTGGTCGACGGCGGCGGCTGCGCTGGTGGCTCGGGCGCGGCGGCCGCCGCGCTGCTGGGCCTGCTGGGGATTTTGGTCGGGACCTGGCTCCGCCGGCGCTCCCCGACCGAGTGAGCCGGCGTTCGTTGGGTGGCGGCGTGTGCCTCGCGGCGCGCGGCGGCCCGACCTGATACGCCGAAGCCCCGAGCGGGTGGGCTCGGGGCTTCGGGTCGTGGCCTCTCGGGGAGCGCTACCGGACGACGGTCGCACCGGAGGGCCGCACGTAGCGGCGCGGGATCTCCGACAGCGGCTTGCGCTCGGGGCGGAACTTGTAGGCCGTCCCCCAGAGCTTGATCCGGCTGCCAGGGCCGTCGGCCATCACCTCGGCCACGAAGGTGGCCTCGGAGTCGTTCTGCAGCGTGAAGGTGTAGGAGTCGGTGGCGATGATGTGCGCCCAGCCCTTCACCTTGTAGCCGTTCGGCAGCGCCCGCTTGGTGCGGTACGCCTGCTGCATCTCCTTGACCACGTCCCCGCGGCGCGAGTGCGACACGAGCTCGAGGTCACGGCGGCCGCGCTTGTTGAAGGTCACGCGCTCGTTGCCGAGGTCGAAGTTCATCACCCGCAGCGCGTCTCGCATCTGCGCCTGCCGGGCCGGGATCGCGTCGCTCGCGAGCGCGCTGCCGGTGAAGGCGATGGTCATCAGGGCCGCGATCCCAAGGGTCAGTCGTCGCATCGTCATAAGGGTCCTACCTCCGTCGTTGTACTTGGCCGCGGGGGTTCGCGACCGATCGTCCGGGCCTTGAGACGAGTGGTCCCCCAGCGCATTCACCTGCCATGTAACCGGCACCGTGCGGTGGCGCCGAGGCGCCCCCGGATCGCATGTCACGAGCCGTCTAGCTGGGTGTCCGCGCGACCCGTGCAGCGCAACACGAGCCCGGCGCCGCGCGCCATCGGGCGGTGGTTGACCGTGGACGCGGCGCGCGGTAACGCACACCTGCGTTCCATGAGGCCGGGACGCACGTTATCGGGCAAAAGAGGCGAGCATGAATAGACTCATCGGGGCGCTCTTGGTGGCATCGCTGACCATGGCGAGCACGGGTTGTTTCAAGGGCGAAGAGGACACCTGCGAGTTCTGGACCGAGAAGCTCGCCAAGTCGTCCGCCGTGGACCGGGCGTTGAAGAAGGTCGGCGAGCTGCGCTGTTCGTCGGCGATCCCGGTGCTGCAGCAGCTCTACGAGGAGGGCCAGTTCCAGGAGTCCATCCTCCAGAAGATCAAGGAGATCGGCGACAAGCAGGCGTCGGTGCCGATCCTCAAGATGGCGCTGCGGTCGGAGACCTACGCGAAGCTGGCCGCCTCCATCATCGCCGACTGGCGCCTGACGGAGACCAAGGGCGAGCTCGTCAAGATCCTCACCGACGACAAGCTCGCCGAGAGCCGCGACGCGGCTTTGACCGCGATCCTGGCCTTCGAGGACCCGAAGGCGCTCGAGGACACGCTGATCGCGCTCGCCGGCTACGACCCCAACATCCAGGGGTTCGAGGTGAACGCGAAGGCCATCGACGTGCTCGGCGAGATCGCGAGCGTCAAGGCCGTCCCGACCATCGTCAAGATGGCCTACTCCCGGACGAACAAGGCGGCCGAGGTCTACCGCAACGCGCGCATCGCGCTCACGCGCATCGGCACCGGCGTGCGCGAGAAGGTCGAGGGCGTGCTCGCCGGCGACGACCAGGACATCAAGAACTACACCCGCGGCATCGGCGTCCAGGACTGGGAGTCGCGCTATGGCCCGAAGACGGTCCAGATGCTCGGCGACACGATGGATCCGAAGGCGGTGCCGGCGCTCGCGAAGAGCCTCTCCGACGAGCTCGTGCCCCCCGCCGGGGTCAGCGACAAGGCGCTCGAGGCGTGGATCAACGGTCAGAAGACGCGCCTCAAGGTCATCATGCTGGCGCTGTCGCGGCTCGGCACCGACCAGGCGGTGGAGACCCTGGGCAAGGTCGTCAAGGACCCTGCCGCCGACACGCGCGGGCAGCGCCTCAACGCCGCCTTCGCCCTCGCGGCGATCGGCAGCGAGCCCGCGCTCACGGCGCTGGTCGAGGCCTGGAAGAACGAGCCGACCGAGGAGTTCAAGCGGCCGCTGCTCCAGCAGCTGTCCCTCGCGGTCGACAACGCGACGCTCACCGCGATCGACAAGGACCTCAACGTCCACGTCGACGCCCTCAAGGAGGCCCTCGGGAAGTCCGAGGTGAAGGTCGAGGAGATCAAGGGCAAGATCGCCGCTGGTCCGGACGAGTCCCAGCTCGAGACGCTCCGGCAGGAGGAGGCCTACTACACGGCCGAGCGCGACGGCTTCAAGCTGACCATCGACCAGGTCGGCGTCTACCTCAACGCGACCCGCGAGTGTCAGGACAACGAGAGCTGCTGGCTCAAGAAGATCCAGAGCAAGGACCAGAACGAGCAGGTGAAGGCTCTGAACATCCTCGCGCGGGGCAAGATCGGCGACCGTCAGCGCGTCGTCGACGCCATGTTCGCCGCCTTCAACAGCGCGGAGAAGGCGCAGCTCGACACCAAGAACTTCGCGCTCATCGGGATCGCGCGCCTCGGCAACGCGGTCGCCGCGGCCCGGCTCCTCAAGATCGTGTCGGAGCTCTCCGAGAGCGACGTCTACTGGCGCGACGAGCTGACCGCCCTCGGCAACGCGCTCAGCCGCAGGAAGTAGCCAGCGCTCTGTTGCGACGCAACACAACGCCAGCCTCTCCGTTTTGGAAGGCTGGCGTTGTCATATGTGCGTTGCAACGAGGGGCGCGCGAGTCAGCCGTTCAGCCGCTCGCGCAGGGGCGCTGCGGGGCGCCACGTGGGCCGCGCCTGGGCCGGGATCTGCACCGGCTCGCCGGTGCGGGGGTTGCGCGCGAGGCGCGGCGCCGCCAAGCGGACCTCGAACGTCCCGAAGCCGCGGATGGCGACGGCGCGTCCGGCGGCGAGCTCACCCGGGACGACCCCGCCGGCGGGGTCGAACAGGGCGTCGAGGACCGCGCCGACGTCGCGCTGGTTGAGGCCGGTGCGGGAGGCCAGGGTCTTCACGAGCTCGGTCTTGTTCACTTGTTCACGAGGGGCACGAGTCTCCGGATGCGTTCGCGGTGGGTTCATACTAAGGTCTCGTCGCGATGGGTACCGACGCCGTGAAGACGCCGAGGACGCCGCGCTCCCTGCGGGAGGAGCTGACGAACCTCCCTAACCTCCTGACCATGTCCCGGATCGTCCTGATCCCGCCGGTCATGCTGCTGATGTTGCTCGACACGCCGGTCGGCAACTTCTTCGCGACGCTGCTGTTCGCCATCGCCGCGATCACCGACTGGCTCGACGGCTACCTGGCGCGCAAGCGCGGCCTCGTGAGCGTCATCGGCAAGTTCCTCGACCCGCTCGCCGACAAGCTGATCGTGCTCGCGACGCTGATCATCGCGGCGGAGCTCCAGCGCATCCCGGGCTGGTTCGTGGTGCTGCTGCTGTCGCGCGAGATCACCGTCACCGGGCTCCGCTCCATCGCGTCCACCGAGGGGCTGTCGATCGACGTGGTCCAGAGCGGCAAGTTCAAGACCGCCTTCCAGCTGATCGGCATCGTCGCGTTGCTGCTCGACGGCCGCTACCTCATCGACTTCGGGGTGGCCGCGGGGGTCATCGACTTCAACGCGCTCGGCGTGATGCTGCTCGCCCTGTCGATGGTCTTCAGCGTGCTCAGCGCTGGCCAGTACTTCGTCGGCTTCCTGCGCGCGGTCGCGGCTCGGACGAAGTCCGCGGGCCCGCCCACCGGCTGAGCGACCGCCCGGCGAGCGCCCCGTGGCGTCGACCGGACGCCGATGCTACCGTGCCGGGACGCGCTCGTCGCGGGGTGTGGCCGCGAGGGTCTCAGCTCGCCCGCAACGCACCCGCCACGCCCCCCGGGAGGTGTCCGCCATGGAGTCGTCGCGTCGTTCGCTCATCGCCACCTGCCTCGGGCTCGCGACCGCGGTCGGCGGCTGCGGGCTGTTCGACAGCGAGCAGCTCTTCACGCTCCCGGACATCGCCGTGGACATCTCGGCCGACATCAACGTCGACCCGACGGTGGGCAAGGGGGTCGGCGACCTCTGTACGGACAACGCCGGGGGCGTGCCCGAGTGCCGCTTCGGGCTGAGGTGCGTCGACGGCGCCTGCAAGGCCGTGGGGGACTCCCTCGCCAATCGCCCGTGCATCCTCACCGACGAGTGCGCGGCGGGGCTCTACTGCGGGGTGAGGGGGATCTGCGAGGCGGCCGGGGAGGGCGACCTGGGCGCGGTCTGCTCCACCGCCGCGGACTGCCAGCGGGGGCTCGTGTGCGCCTCGACCGGCTTCTCCGGGTCCTGCGCCGCCGCCGGTGCGGGCGATCTCGAGGCCGCCTGCGCCGAGACCGTCGACTGCCTCGCGGGGCTCGCGTGCACCGCCGACGGGACCTGCGGCGCCGGCAGCGTTGTCTTTGGCCTCAGGCCTTGGGCTGGCGTCTCCTGTGCCCCGGTCGACGACGTCGGCGCGCCGCGGGTCTACTTCGAGGTCCCGCGGGCCGGAGAGACCCCCGAGGAGTTCTTTCGGCTGCCGTACCCGAACGACATCCGCATGAAGGCCGGTCACATCGACCTGGCCGGCTTCCCGACGCCGGGGCCGGGGCTCGTCGGCTTCGATCCGGTCGCCCGCATCATCGACGCCATCGAGCGGGTGGAGGTGGGCTTCTCGACCGTGCCGGTGGTGATCTTCCGCTTCTCGACCCTGTTCGAGCTCGGCAGCGTCTGGGCCCAGGGCATCGCCGACCCGCCCCCGGGCGAGCCGACCCTCTACTTCCTCGACATCACGCCGGGCAGCCCGGGCTACAACACGCGCCCCGCGTACGGCTACGCGCTCACCGACGGAGGATCCCGCTACCTCTGCCCGCGGTCGCTCTCGGTCAAGCCGTCCTGGGACTCGCCGCTGCGTCCCGAGACGACCTACGCCGTCATTCTCGCGCGCGGCGTGAGGACCCCCGACGGGGTCGAGCTCACGGCGGACGCGGACATGGGCGCGCTGCTCGGCGCCGCTCGGCCCGCCGACGCGACCCTCGGCGCCGCCTGGGACGCCTACGCGCCGCTCCGCGCCTACCTCGTCGATCCGGAGGCCGAGGTCGGCGCCGATCGCGTCATCGCCGCCGCCGTGTTCACGACCCAGGCCGTCGACGACGTGCTGCCGAGGCTCCGTGAGGCGGTCCGCGCGACCCCGGCGCCGATCCCGAAGGCGCTGACCCTGTGCGACGCCGGGGTGGTCTCGCCGTGCGACGACGGGCTCACCGGCGATGAGCACGTCCGCGGCTGCGCGGCCGCCAGCGGGGACTTCTGGGAGCTCCACCTGCGGCTCCCGCTGCCGGTCGTGCAGGGCGGGACGCGCCCCTACCTGCGGCCGGAAGACGGCGGCCAGATCGCCGTCGCCGCGGACGGCTCGGTGACGCTCAACGGCACCGAGGACGTGTGCGTCAGCCTGACGGTCCCGAAGAACCTCGACATGCCGGCCGCCGGCTGGCCGATCGCGATCTTCGGGCACGGGACCGGGGGGACCTTCCGCTCGTCGGTCGGCGACGCCGGCGCGGCCCTCGCCCACGTCACGGTCGGCGCCGACGCCGTCGGGATCGCCGTCGTCGGCTGGGATGGCCCGATGCACGGCGAGCGACGCCACAGCGATCTCGACCCCGAGGGCCTCTTCTACAACTTCGCCAACCCCATCGCGGCGCGCGGCAACCTGTATCAAGGAGCGGCTGACACCTTCGCCCTGGTGCAGGCGGTCGAGGCGTTCACCGTCGACGCGGCGTCGAGCCCGACCGGGGCGGAGATCCGCTTCGATTTGGACAAGATCGCCTACATCGGCCACAGCCAGGGCGCGACGACCGGGCCGCTGGCCGCCCCCTACGAGCCAGCGCTCAAGCTCGACGTGTGGAGCGGCGCGGGCGCTGGGTTGGTGCAGGGGCTGCTCGGCAAGACCCAGCCGGTCAACGTGCCGCAGGCCGTCGCGGTCGCGCTCCAAGAGCTGACCGACACCGGGCTGGGCACGGTGAGCGACAACCACCCCGTCATGGGCCTCATCCAGGGCCTGTTCGATCCCCTCGATCCGGAGAACCACGCCCGGCAGCTCTTCGACAGCGTGCGCGTGGGCGTCACGCCGCAGCACACCCTGCACGTCGTCGGTCGCGACGACAGCTACACGCCGAACAGCACGGCGCTGACCTTCGGGCGCCTCATGCGCGTCGAGCTGGCCGAGCCGGTGCAGTTCACGAGCGACGGCTACGTGCGGCGCGAACCGCCGGTGACCGGCAACGTCACGCGCGGAGGCGCGTCGTACACCGCCGTGCAGGTCCAGACCACCCCGGGCGACTACGACGGGCACTTCGTGATGTTCCGCGACGCCGCCACGAACCGGCAGTTCACTCAGTTCATGGCGACCTGGGTGCGCGACGGTGTCCCGACCCTGGTCGCACGGTGACGCTCGAGCCGGCCCGTCTCTGACGAAAATCGGAAAATCGTGAACGGCATATTCGCCGACCGGCAGCAGAAGGCAGGGGCGGGCGGCGTTCTGTGAATATGCCACGCCGCCCCGCATGAGGCCGGCGCGCGTTCAGTAGCTGCCGATGTAACCCGGGGCGGGTTGGAAAGTGCCGACCGGGAGCGTCCCCGAGGCGGTGTCGACCCGGATCCGGCCGTCGCCGCCTCGCCCGCTGTCGACCGTGCTGCCGTTGATGGGCGAGTTCACGGCGCCGAGCGCGCTCACCACCCCGTGGTTCACGATCGCGGTGGCCTTCAGCACGACGCCGCCTCCGGCGCCGTGCCCGCCGTCGCCGACGGCGCCCGAGTTCTGACTGGTTCCGGCCTTGCCGCCGTCGGCGCGGACGGCGCCGGTGTCGGTGATGCTGAGGGTCCCGTAGGCCTCGAAGAGGAGGATCCCGCCGCCGGCGCCGCCGCCGCTGCCGCCGTAGCCGGTGCTGGCGCCGCCGAGACCGCCGCTCCCGCCGCCGCCACCGGAGCCGCCGGTCGGGGAGGTCATCGCGGCGGTGCCGTAGGCCGCGCCGCCGACGCCGGGGTTGCCCGTGTACTGACTCTGGAAGCCCGCGCGGCCCGCGGTCCCGTGCCCGCCCCCGCCGGAGTTGCCGCCGTTCTTGTACTGCCCCGAGGTCGTCGTGGTGCCGGTCTTGCCGCCGCCGCTGCCACCGCCCACGGTGCCCGTGCTCGATGGGCTGTGTCCGCCGGAGCCGCCGTTGCCCCCGCCACAGCATGCGACCCCGCCGGCCGCGCCCGGCGCGCCGCTCGGGTTGCCGTTGGTCGCGTTGACCGACCACGAGAACTGCCCGTTGCCGCCGCTGACGCTGAGCGTTCCGGCGATGACCGCGTCTCCGCACACGACGATCTCGAGGGGAGCCGACCCGATCCCGCTGATCGTGACGTCGACCGGGATGTTCAGGCTCGTGTAGACGTGCCGTCCGGAGAGGGTGCCGTCGACGGTGGGCGTGAACGCGCCCTCGCTCCCCGCGGGGCACGCCGTCCCGAGACAGCTCCCGTCGGGCTGACAGCGGTCGTCCTGGGTGTCGGCGAGGGCGTCGTCGCACGGCTCGCCGGCGCAGTCGATGGCGCAGTCGCAGAGCTCGCCCGGCGCGCACACGCCGTCGCCGCAGCACGTCGCGAGCGGCGCCCCGCCGCCGCAGCTCCCGTCCGCCTGGCAGGTCTGGCCGTCGACGCACGCGTCGTCGTCGCAGGCCGCGCCGGCGCAGTCCGCGACGCAGCCACACGCCTCGCCGTCTTCGCAGAGCCCGTTGCCACAGCACCCGGTGATGGTCACCCCGCGGCACTGCCCCGACCCGCAGCGGTCATCGGTGGTGCAGATCAGGCCGTCGTCGCACGTCGCGCCCTCGCAGTCCGCGCAGCCGCACTGCTCGCCCGCCTCGCACAGCCCGTTGCCGCAGCAGTTGCCGAGGAGCAGCCCCTTGCACTCCCCGCCGGCGCAGCGATCGAGCGTGGTGCAGGCGTCCCCATCGTCGCAATCGACCCCGTCCGGGCCGTCGTCGTGGACGCAGAGCCCGGTCGCGGGGTCGCACCGATCAGCGGTGCAGACGTCGTGGTCGTCGCAGTCGACGGCCAGCGACGTGGCGCACTGCCCGGCGTCGCAGAGCCCGGTCCCTTGGCACAGGTCGCCCGCGACGGAGCAGACGACCCCGTCGATCGGGGTGTGCTTCACGACGCCGCCGACGCACGCGTCGTCGGTGCACGGGTTGAGGTCGTCGATCGGCAGCGGCGCTCCGAGACACCCCTCCTGACCGCTCGGGGTCAAGCGGCAGGTGTCGTTGCTGGTGCAGGGGTTGAGGTCGTCGCATGAGGCGCCCGACACGAAGGTGGAGCGTGTACACCCGGTCTTCTTCACGCAGCTGTAGGTCCAGCACGGGTTGTTCGCGCCCTGGGCGCTGCAGGTCTCGAACCCGCCGGAGGCGACGCACGCTCCGTCGCCGTCGCAGCGGTCGAGGGTGCAGACGTCTTCGTCGAGATCGCACCCGCGGCCGGCGGGGGCGTAGATGGGGACCGTGCACTCGCCGGTGGCCTGGTCGCAGGACCAGCGGTCGACGCACGGATCCGACGCGCTCGGGCACGGCTTGGCCGATCCGGGCGCGGGCTCACAGCGGCCGGCCAGGCAGGCCGCCGCGGTGAAGCACGCGAGGGAGCACGGCTCCTCGTCGGCCACGTCGGTGAAGACGCAGCCCACGCCAGCCTCGCAGCGCCCGACCCGGCACGGCGACGGGTCGTCGCAGGGGAGGGTGTCGCCACCGACGCAGATGCCCCCCGAGCACTGGTCCTGCACGGTGCACGGATCGCCGTCGTCGCACGGGGCCCCGGAGGCCGCTTGTTGGCAGCCGGCGAGGGTGCCCGTGTCCGCGACGGACGCGTCGCCGGCGGCGTCCGAGGTGAGCCCGTCGTCGCCGTCGTCCCGGCCTCCGTCGTCGCCCGAGCACGCGGCGGCGAGGACCAGGGCGGCGGCGGCGGCCGCGATGAGAGTCGGGGTCGTGTTGTGTCGCATTGCGACAAGGATGCGTGCTTGGCCCCGTCGTGGTCAATGGGGTCGTGCGTGCGCCGCACACGAGTGGCGCGTTGAGCGCAAGAGTCCGGGGCGCTGGAGCGGCGCCCTGGCGCACTCACCGCGTCCCCCGATGAAAGAGGAGGAGGCCGGCTCCCTCGCGGGAGCCGGCCTCTACGGGTAGGCGGGGGCGCCCACCGCGGGGACCGGGGCAGCTTGCCGGCTCGAACACGTGGACCGGCGGTGGCGAAACTGCCAAGGTGAGAGAATCGCAATCTCTAAACCAATGGGTTGAACCCACCGGTCAGAGGCTGATCAGCGCCATACTCGGGGCACACGCTTTAACGTGGAGGAGCATAGCATCGTGCCTGCGGCACGTCACGCGAACTCGCGCCGGCGCGCGACATCTCGGGCCTCTGGGCAGTGGACGGTGTCCACCGCGGCGCGCGTCGCGCGCCGTCGAATACCGCTGAGGGCCGCGCCACGAGCCGCCGCGGCGGCACTCCTGGTGGGGGCGGTGGGCGAATTCGACGTCCAGCCCGAGAGGTCTGCCGACGAAGCGTGCGCGACGATTACAAACTCGGGGTGATTAGGGCGGTCAGTCGGGTCGCGTTGGGATGGGCGAGGATCCGGGGCCGTGGGGCGTGGCGGGAAGCTGCGGGCGTGGTGTGCCACGGCGAGGCTTCCCAACGCACGCGACGGTCTTGGAGTCGGTCAGGCCGGCTCAGCCTGGCTGATTGCCGCACAGGACGGCAAAGCGACATGGTGAACCCGCCGGTGGATACCGAGGCCCCCCCGCGCCCTCGAGAAGCTCGTAAGGGTCCGCGCAGGAACAACTCAGCAGGATGGCCAAGGAGGCGGCCCGCTGCGTGGTTCGACGAAGCAGCCCTCGCGCGCCCTTCCTGCATCCCCGGCCTCCGTTGCCTACCCGAGATTGCAAACACCCTCTCACCCATTCCGGCACGGGCCCCTATTTCGACCTCACCCCTAAATGACGTCGGTGAGCGCCGCGATCTGGTGGAAGTCGTGGTCCGGAAGCGGGGGGTTGCCCGGGCGCTGGGAGACGGCGACCCGGAGGCCCGCGGCGGCGGCGGCGTGGGCCTCGCGTAGGCTGTCGGTGACGAAGAGGACGTCGCCCGCAGCAACGCCGATCGTCGCGGCGATGGCCCTGTAGCTATCGGCCTGGATCTTCGGCCCGGTCGTCGTGTCGAAGTAGCCGCTGAGCAGCGGCGTCAGATCGCCGGCCTCCGAGGAGCCGAACAGGAGCTTCTGGGCCGCGACGCTGCCCGACGAATAGATGTAGATCGCCGTGCCTCGGGCGACGAACGCGCGCAACGCGCCGGGGACATCGGCGAACACGTGCCCGCGGAGCGCCCCGGAGGCGTAGCCGGCGGCCCAGACCTTGCCCTGCAGACCCTTGAGCCCGGTGTCCTTGACGTCGGCGTCCATGAGCGCGAGCGCGATCCGGGCGGCCTCCGCGGCGGTGGTCGCCGAGCCGTCCCCGAGCCGCGCGACGTCCGCGCGGACGGCCGGATCGTCGAAGTGCGCGTCGAGGAACGCCGCGAGGCGCGCCCGCGCATAGGGAAAGAGCGCGTCGTAGACGAAGGAGATCGACGTCGTCGTCCCCTCGATGTCGAGCAGCAGCGCCGCCGGATCGCTCACGCGGCACCCCCGGCGGTGGGCGCGGGCGCCATCGCGGCGAGCACACCGCCGAGGCGGGCGAGGGCCTCGGACAGCTGGTCGGGGGGGACGGAGGTGAAGCACACGCGCACCCAGGTGGGGTAGGCGTCGCCCGAGGCCGCCCCCGGGGTGAGCAGGACCCCCTCGTCGACACACCGCAGCAGCAGCGGCTCCGCGTCTGCGGCGCCACCGAGCCACGGGCGCGCGTCGAAGAAGAGGAAGGTCCCGCCCGCCGGGGTCGGGACGCCGAGGGTCCGCGCGGTCGCCTGCGCGGCGTCCCGGTACAGCGTCCGGGCCTCGGCGAGCCAGGCGTCGCCTTCGTCGAGGGCGCGGGCGGCGCCGAGCTGCATCGGGCGGGCGGCGCCGTAGACCTGGTAGGTGTGGACGGCGCGCACGGCGCCGACGACCTCGGGCGGACCGTGGAGATAGCCCACGCGGGCCCCCGCGAGGCCGTATCCCTTGGACATGCTGTGGACCGCGATGGTGCGGTCGAAGAGGTCGGGCCGGCTCCACAGCGGCTCGTGGGGCGCGTCGCCGAGCCACAGTTCCTCGTAGACCTCGTCGCACAGCACCCACAGGTCGTGGCGGCGCGCCACCCTCGCGATGACGGCGGCTTCTGAGGCGTCGAGGATCACGCCGGTGGGGTTGTGGGGGCTGTTGACGTAGATCGCGACCGTGCGCGGGGTGATCGCCTGCTCGAGGGCGCGCTCGAGATCGAAGCCGGGGCTGCGGAGCCGGTCGAACAGCGGGACCTGCACCGGGACTGCGCCTCGCGAGGCGATGATGCCGCGGATCAGCGGCCAGAAGGGCGCCGGCAGGAGCACCTCGTCCCCCGGGTCGAGCAGCGTCTGGCACAGCACGCTCAGGGCGCCGGTCGCGCCCGCGGTGACCTGGACCGCGCCCCGGTCCAAGGTGCGCCCGGTCCGCTTCTTGATGCGTCGCACAATCGCGTCGAGCAGCGGCGGTTCGCCGTGCACAGGCGAATATGTGTGCAGGTGCGGCAGATCGGCGGTCCGCTGGGACTCGGCCATGGCGGCGGCCAGCGGCTCGCGCCACGTGTCGCCGATGTGCAGGCGATACGCGGGGCCGGAGTAGTGGCGGACCCGCTCCGCGACGGCGCTGAAGACGCCGGCGCTCAGGGACCGGTTGGTGGAAGACGAGGCTGGAAAGCGGGGCATGCTGGGGGTTCTAGCAGCCCCTGGCGGAGCGCGCATCCGTTTCGCGACAGCGCCCCGCCGACGCGCGCCGGCTGGACTTCGCCCGCGGTTTGAGCAAGAAGAGGGGGCATCGGGCCGTAGCGCCCGCCCACCCGCACCGAGGAGCCCTTCATGGCCACCTACAAGCTGGAGATCAAGAAGGAGTTCGGTCAGCTTCACCTCCGCATGTACGCCAGCGCGGACGCGAGCCCCGCCTTCGCCGGCCCGGTGAAGGACCTCAACGGCTTGATCGAGGCGGTCAACAGCTCCCTCGACGAGCGCAAGGTGACCGCCGCCGACACCGTCGTCTTCCGGCAGATCGGCTACAACGACCGCGCGGACCTCCGCGAAGCGGTCAGGACCGCCACCTACTGAGCCGACCGCCGCCGGGGGCAGCGCGCCCCCGCTCAGCCGGACCTGTCAGCTCTCCAGCCTCCATTTCCCTGTCGCTCGTCGCGAGGCTCCCCCTGTCTACCGCATCCCCACGCGCCGCTGGCGTTCTGCTCCACCCGACGTCCCTGCCCGGCCCCCACGGGGTGGGCGACCTTGGCCCCAGCGCCCGCCGCTTCCTCGACTGGCTGGCGGACGCCGGCGTCACGCTGTGGCAGATCCTGCCCCTCGTCCCGCCGGGTCCCGGTGAGTCCCCCTACGCCACGACCGCGGCGCTGGCCGGGAACCCGTGGCTCATCGATCTCGAGGGCCTCGCCGCCGAGGGGCTGCTCACCGCCGAGGATCTCGTCGCGCCGGACTTCCCGCTCGACGACCTCGACTCGCAGGCGATGAAGGCCTTCAAGGCCCCGCGCCTGGCGCGCGCCGCCGACGCGCTGCTCGCGGGCGCCCACCCGGCCTTCGCGAAGGCCTGCGAGGCCTTCCGGAAGGCGCACCCGTGGGTCGACGAGGCCGCGCTGTTCATCGCGCTCAAGGCCGATCACGACGGCCAGCCCTGGTGGCTGTGGGGGCCGGGGCTGCCTGAGCGCGACCCGGCCGCGCTGGCCGCGGCGCGCAAACGCCTCGCCGTCGAGGTCGAACGCGAAGCGGTGCTGCAGTTCCTCTTCGACCACCAGTGGCAGGCGCTCCGCCAGCACGCGGCGAACCGCGGCATCCGCATCATCGGCGACGTCCCGATCTACGTGGACCGCGACAGCGTCGATGTCTGGGCCAACCGCGACCAGTTCCGCCTCGACGAGGCGGGCAACCCGGTCGCCGTCGCCGGCGTACCGCCCGACTTCTTCAGCGATCTCGGGCAGCTCTGGGGCAATCCGCTCTACGACTGGGAGCGCATGGCCGCCGACGGCCACGCGTGGTGGGTGCGGCGACTGCGCCGCGCGCGCGAGCTCACCGACTTCGTGCGACTCGACCACTTCCGGGGCTTCGCCGCCTTCTGGGAGGTCCCGGCGGACGCCCCCGACGCGCGCGGTGGGCGCTGGGTCGAGGGGCCGGGGCGCGCGCTGTTCGACGACATCCGCGAGGCGCTCGGAGAGCTCCCGCTGATCGCCGAGGATCTCGGCGTCATCGACGAGCCGGTGGTGGCGCTGCGGGACGGGCTCGGGCTGCCCGGCATGCGCGTGCTCCAGTTCGCCTTCGGCGAGGCGCCAGACCACCCCTTCCTGCCCCACAACTACGTCGAGCACACGGTCGCCTACACCGCGACCCACGACAACAACACGACCCTCGGGTGGTGGCAGGACACCTCCGCCCACGTCCGCGATCACGTCCGGCGCTACCTCGCCGTGAGCGGCCAGGACGTGGTGTGGGACATGATCCGCGCCACCTTCGCGTCGGTCGCCACGATGGCCATCGTGCCCCTTCAGGACGTGCTCTGCCTCGACGGTCGGAGCCGCATGAACTCCCCGGGTGTCGGTGAGGGCAACTGGGGTTGGAGGGTCCGCGCCCAGGCCTTCAACACGTCGCTGGCGGCGCGGTTGCGGGCCCTGAGCACGCTCTACGGGCGGGCTCCGGCGAAGTGACGGGGCCGTCTCCCGATCGCCCGTCGCGTCGCCCTGGGCAGACCGCCCGGGCGGGGGAGATGGTCGCCGCCGCGGTGCTCGCGTTCGCCTGCGCGCTCGTGGCGCTGCCGCGCGCGAGCTACGCGGAGGAGCCGGGGTTCTACCGCGTCTCCGCCGAGCTGGGGGCGCCGTTCGCCGCGCGCTGGCTCGACCCGGGAGCGCGCGAGCTCGTCGTCAGCGACGGCGCGACCGGGGTCGGCGCGGTCCGCCTCGACTCCGGCGTCGTCGCCTGGAGCCGCGTCCCCAAGGGGGGCGTGCGCGGGGTGTGGGCGACCGCGGACGTCGTGGTCGTCGCGGGCGACACCGTCGCGGTGTACCGCCGGAGCGTCGGCACCCAGCTGTGGGAGCGGGCTCTGGGGTGCGGCGAGGGCGGCCGGTGTCAGGCCCGGGTGCTCTGGGCCGACGAGCGCGGGGTGGTGCTCGCGACCGGGGGCGAGGTCCAGAGTGCGATGCAGCGGCTGGACCTGGAGACCGGCGAACCTAAATGGAAGAACCCCGTTGTTGCAGCGCACCCAAGGCGGGTGTTGGTCGCGGGCGGGACGCTGGCCGTGGTCGAGGGGCTGCCGCCGTTCTCCGTCGTGTTCGTCGAGGCGCTGAGCGGGCGTGAGCGCGGGCGCTGGACGCGGCGTGTGGCCGGGGTGCCGCGGCCGATGTCCGACCTCTGGCTCGACCCCCGAGGCGAGCTCACCGCGGCGGAGCTGCGGCCGCGCGACGGCGGCCTGCTCGAGGTGGCCCTGGTCGACACCGCAGGCCACGAGGCGCTCGACGCGCGGGTGCGGCGGCCGGCGGGGGTGGACACGAGCCCGATCTTCGCGACCGCGGTGGGGCACCGCCTGGTCGCCTTCGCGCCGAGCCCGGCGAGCGGGGATGGCCGGCTCGTCATCGTGGACCTCGCGCAGGCGAGCGCGGCTCCGGCGGTGGTGACGGTGCCGACCTGGATGGCGCCGGTCGAGGTCGGCGGGCGGCTCGTCTTCGCGCGCAAGGTCGGCGCGGCGCTGACGGTGCTCGGCGTCGACCCGGCGACCGGCGTGGCGGCGTGGGAGCGGAAGCTCGGCGGGCTGACCGACGAGCACGTGATCGAGCTGCGGGCCGCGGGAGAGCTCGCGGTGATAACGACCCGCAGCGATCCGACGGTGATCTGGGCGATCGCCGGGGCGAGCGGTGAGGTCGTCGGCTACCGGACCCTCCGCGTGGACGGCGCGAAGGTCGGCGCGCTGGTCGCCGAGCCCGGCGGGCTCCTGCTGGCGATCGGGCAGGTCGTCGAGCGGCTCTCCCTCGAGCCGGTCGCCCGGGCCGCGGCGGCCTTCGATCAGTACCTGGCCGACGACGCCGCCGACGACGCGCGGCGGTTGGCGGCCGAGCTGGCGCCGCTCGCTGCGGTGTCGCCGACCGTCCGGCGGATGCTCGAGCGGGCGGAGGGAGCGCGGCTCGACGGGCCCGCCAAACAGTTCGCCGCGGGCGACGTCGCCGGCGGGCTGGCGGCGCTCGGTGAGGCGATCGAGAGCACCGCGGACACCGACGGCCTCGTGGTGCTGCTCGGGCCGCTGTCGCGCCTGGTCGCCGATCACCTGCTGGCCGCGCGGCGGACGCCACGGCGCGCCGAGGTGGACGCGCTGGTGGGGCTCGCGGCCCGGGTGCAGCGGGCGCTCGAGGCGAACGGCCCCGCCTTCGTGTCGAGCAGCGGGCTCGCGGCGCGGCAGCCCGAGGTGCAGCGCGCCGTCGTCGTCCTCGCGCTGGCGCTCGACAAGGCGCGGGAGCCCCTGGCTGGCGCCGATCTGATGGAGCCGGTCCTGGCCGCGGGCTGGGGCCGCCCCTCGGGGCTCGACGCGCTCTACCGGGCGCTCGCCTACCGGGCGCTGGACGCGCTGCTCAAGGACATCCGGCGCCCGCTCGCGAGCCGCCGCGCGGAGCAGCGCGCCGAAGCGGGCCGGGCGCTGGAGCTGTTTCGCCACGGCGGCGCGGCGCTCGATGATCCGGGCTACTTGCAGCGGGTCGCGCGGGCGGTCTCGGACGACGACCCCGACTACGCCCGCGAGGCCGCGCGCGAGGTGGACAAGCACCTGCGCGCTCGCCTCGCCACCCTCCGGCGCGACTTCGGCCGCGGCTACACGACGTCGGGGTGCGCGCAAGGCTGCGCCAGCCTGCGCGCGAGCTGCGAGGACGGGTGCCGCGGCGCCGCCTTGTGCGATGCAGCAAACAGCCGCTGCGTCGCGAGCTGTTCGCGAGGAGGTGTCGTACGCTGGGCTCCGGCCAAGCCCCCTCGCGACTGCGGGATGTAGCCCCTCGGGGCGCCCCGTCAAGCCGGCCGCTGCGCGGTCCGAGGCGTGGCCTCGGACCCTCGCAGGACGAGCCGTCGGGTCACTCTCCCGCGTCGCTCGGTGGGGTGACCTGGAAGTCGAGCGCCCCATCCACGACGTCGAGCGTGACCCGGCTGCCGTCGAGGATGCTCCCAGCGATGAGGCGGCGGCCGAGCGCGGTCTCCACGTGGCGCTGGATGTAGCGCTTGAGGGGGCGCGCGCCGTAGACCGGGTCGTAGCCGGCGCTCGCGATGAAGGCCAGGGCGTCGTCGGTCGGCTCGAAGGTGATCTGCCGGTCCGCGAGGCGGCTCGCGACCCGGCGCAGCTGGATCGCGACGATGCGCTTGAGCTCCTGCCGGGTCAGCGGCGTGAAGACCGCGATCTCGTCGACGCGGTTGAGGAACTCCGGGCGGAAGCTGCGGCGCAGCTCCGCCATCACGGCGTCCCGCGCCCCCGGCGCGAGGGTCCCGTCGTCGCGCACGCCCTCGAGGAGCAGCGGCGAGCCGACGTTCGAGGTCATGATCACGACCGTGTTGCGGAAAGACACCGTCCGCCCCTGGCCGTCGGTCAGGCGCCCGTCGTCGAGGAGCTGCAGCAGCACGTTGAAGACGTCGTGGTGCGCCTTCTCGAGCTCGTCGAAGAGGACCACGGCGTAGGGACGCCGGCGGACGGCTTCGGTGAGCTGTCCCCCCTGGTCGTAGCCGACGTAGCCGGGAGGGGCGCCGATGAGGCGGCTCACCGAGTGCTTCTCCATGTACTCCGACATGTCGATGCGGACGATGTTGTCCTCGCTGTCGAAGAGCGAGGCCGCGAGGGCGCGGGCGAGCTCGGTCTTGCCGACGCCGGTCGGGCCGAGGAAGAGGAAGGAGCCGATGGGGCGGTTCGGATCCTTGAGCCCGCTGCGCGCGCGCAGCACGGCGTCGGCGACGGCCTCGACGGCCTCGTCCTGACCGATCACCCGCTCGTGGAGCTGCTCGCCGAGGCGCAGGAGCTTCTCGCGCTCGCCCTCGAGGAGCTTCGAGAGCGGGACGCCGGTCCAGCGGCTGACCACCGCGGCGACGTCCTCCTCGTCGACCGCCTGCCGCAGCAGCGGCTTGCCGGTGTGCGAGTCGCGCACGCGCTCCTCGGCCGCGGCGACCTCGCGCTCGAGCTCTGGCACGCGCCCGAACTTCAGGCGCGCGGCGTCGTTGAGGTTGTAGGCCCGCTCCGCCTCCTCGATCTTGTGGTGGACCTGGACGAGCTCCTCCTTGAGGGCCTGCACGCGCTCGATGGCGCCCTTCTCCCCCTCGTACTGCGCGCGGAGCGCGGCGGCCTGCTCGCGGGTGTTGGCCAGCTCCTCGCGCAGGTTGCCGAGGCGCAGGATCGAGGCGGCGTCGCTCTCCTTGAGGAGCGACTGCTCCTCGATCTCGAGCTGCAGGATGCGCCGGGTCGCCAGCTCGAGCTCGGCCGGCATCGAGGTGATCTCGGCGTGGATGGTGGCGCCCGCCTCGTCGATGAGGTCGATGGCCTTGTCGGGGAGGAAGCGCTCGGTGATGTAGCGGTCGGAGAGCACCGCCGCGGCGACCAGGGCGCGGTCGCGGATCTGGACGCCGTGGTGGACCTCGAAGAGCTCCTTCACGCCGCGCAGGATGGAGATGGTGTCCTCGACCGTCGAGGGGACCACGGTCACCGGCTGGAAGCGCCGCTCGAGGGCCTTGTCGGTCTCGATGTACTTGCGATACTCGTCGAGGGTGGTGGCGCCGATGCAGTGGAGCTCCCCGCGGGCGAGCATCGGCTTGAGGAGGTTGCCGGCGTCCATCGCGCCCTCGGCGTTGCCGGCGCCGACGATGGTGTGCAGCTCGTCGATGAAGAGCAGCACGCGCCCGTCCGAGGCCTGGACCTCCTTGAGCACCGCCTTGAGCCGCTCCTCGAACTCGCCGCGGTACTTCGCGCCGGCGACGAGCGAGCCCATGTCGAGCGCGAAGACCGTCTTGTCCTTGAGGGTCTCGGGCACGTCGCCGCGCAGGATGCGGTGGGCGAGCCCCTCGACGATCGCGGTCTTGCCGACGCCCGGCTCGCCGATGAGGACCGGGTTGTTCTTGGTGCGGCGCGCGAGGATGCGTACGACCCGGCGGATCTCCTCGTCGCGGCCGATGACCGGGTTCAGCTTGCCGTCGCGCGCCTCGGCCACGAGGTCGCGGCCGTACTTCGTGAGGGCCTCGTAGGCGGCCTCGGGGTTGGCGCTGGTGACGCGCTGGTTGCCGCGGATCTCCTGGATAGCGGCGAGCAGGCGGTCGCGGGAGACGTTGAAGGTCTCGAGCAGCTGCTGCACCGGGGTGTGCTTGCCGAGGCGGCTCAAGAAGCCCAGCAGCACGTGCTCGACGCTCGTGTAGTCGTCGTTCATGCGCTGGGCCTCGTCGCCCGCCGTGACGAGGACCTGGCTCAGCTCGTGGGTGAGGCTGATCATCCCCGGGCGAACGCCGGGCCCGCTGACCTTCGGGATCGCCTCGAGCAGCCGCTCGGCCCCGGCCTGAAGCGTGCGTCGGTCGAGGCCCATGCGTTCGATGATGCGGCCCGCGAGGCCGTTGTCCTGGGACAGCAGGGCGATCAGCAGGTGGGGCTCGTCCGCAGCCTGGTGACTGTGGCGAACGGCCAAGGCCTGGGCCTCGCTCAGCGCCTCGCGGCTCTTCTCGGTGAACTTATTGATGTCCATGCGCGTTGTCCTCCGGCGGAGCGCGCGCAACGATGCGCGTCCCCCGTGCGACACTGGTGGTTGCCGCCGGAGGTGCGCTGGGGTATCTCAGACCCCGGGTGGCACTACCGCGGCGCTGCCGCACGCTCCGTCTCGTTACGTTACGGAGTGGAAGCACATGAACCGGCCGGGCAAGGCATGGCAGTCAGGGACCAAGACAAGCACGGGACGGCCACCGCGGCCGCCACGGATGACGACGCCATCGAGGTCGAGGTGGAGGTGGAGGAGCGCGCGTCGGTCCCGGACCTCGATCTGGACGACCTCGACGACGATCCGTTCGCGGAGATAGACGCCGAGGTCGAGGAGGTCGACGACGACAGCGACGACGACGACGTCGTAAAGCCCGCCGCGCCGCGCGCGAGCCAGCGCACGCGGCTCCCGACCGTCCGCGAGAACCGCGTCCCCGAGTCGATCACCGCGCTCAACGTCTACTTGGCGCGGCTCAAGGACGTCGAGATCCTGCCCATCGAGGAGCAGGCCGAGCTCGCGGTGCGCTACCAGGAGAGCGGCGACAAGCAGGCCGCAGCGATGCTCGTCGCGTCGAACCTGCGCCTCGTCGTCAAGATCGCCTTCCAGTTCCGCCGCCAGTGGGCGGACGTGATGGATCTCATCGCGGAGGGCAACCTCGGCCTCGCCGAGGCGATCCGAAAGTTCGACGCCGACCGGGGCATCCCGTTCCCGAGCTACGCGCGCTTCTGGATCCGGGCTCGCATCCTCGCCTTCATCCAGGAGAACAAGCACCTCATCCACGCGGGCTCCCGCGCGGCGCGAAAGCTCTTCTGGCGCCTCGAGCGCGAGCGGCGGTCGCTCATCGCCGACGGTATCGAGCCGGAGGCCAAGCGCATCGCCGAGCGGGTCGGGGTGACCGAGGCGGACGTCAGGGAGCTCGCGCCGATCCTCGATCAGCGCCCGGTGAGCCTCGACGTCCCCGTGCACGGTGACGAGGACGGGCGCACCCGCGGCGACGTCATGGCCGACGAGACGGCGAGCCCGGAGGATGACGTCAGCGGCGGCGAGATTCAGGACATCCTGCAGCAGGCCTTCGGCGAGTTCCGCGAGACCCTCGACGAGCGTGACCGCGCCATCTGGGACCAGCGGCTGCAATCGGAGGACCCGGTGCGCCTCGAGGACCTTGGCGACCAGTTCGGCGTCTCCAAGGAGCGCGTGCGCCAGCTCGAGGTGCGCATCAAGCGGCGCCTCAAGGACTTCCTGCAGCGGCGCCTCGGGAGCGACGTCATCGTCGAGGCGCTCAGGTAGGGCTCGTCAGGGTCGCCACCACTCGAGCGGGGCCCGGCGCGCCGCCACGCGCGGCGGACGTCGTTGCGCCGCCGTCATCGCTCGGGCACAGTGACCCGGCCATGAAACAGCCCCGCATCTCCCTCGTCGGCGTCGCCGTCACGGCCCTGACATTGCTCGCGTCCAACGGCGCGCGCGCAGGCAGCTTCTATCTCCCCGAGCGCGGCGCCCGCGCCATGGCGATGGGGGGCGCCCACATCGCCGGCTCCGACGACATGAACGCGCAGTGGCTCAACCCGGCGGCGCTCACGCGCTTGCACGGCGATCTCGCGCTGTACGTCGACCTCGGCCTGATCATGACCCAGCAGACCTTCGCCCGGGCGGACGACGCCGAGGTCATGCGCAAGGACCCGCGCTACGCGAACGGGTTCCCCGAGGTCCACAACGAGGGCCCGCCGTTCCCCGATCCGTCGCTCGGGATCGCCACGCGCTTCGGCACCGAGGACTTCGTGTTCGCGCTCGGGCTGTACGGGCCCTACGCCGGCACCAACGAGTGGCCCGAAGAGGGGCCGCAGCGTTACTCCCTCGTCACGCTCAGCGCCCTCGAGCTGTTCGTGCAGGCCTCGGTCGCCTGGCGCATCTCCGACGAGCTGTCGATCGGCGTCGGTCTGCAGTGGGTCGTCACCCAGATCACCCAGCGCCTCGCGATCTCCGGATACCCGGGGGTCTTCGGTTGGGCCGAGCAGCCGGACATCGACAACCTCACCGAGGTCTCGGTCAGCGACGTCTTCACGCCGAGCGCCAACCTCGGCGTGCTGATCACGCCGGTGCCGGGCTTCGACATCGGCCTGTCGGGCCAGCTCCCGGTCCACGTCGACGCGACCGGCGAGCTCGCGGTGCGCCTGCCGTCGCACTACTACTTCAGCGACACCGCCGTGCAGGGCGACAAGATCGGGCTCCGCCTCGATTTCCCGGCGATCATCCGCCTCGGCCTGCGCGTCCACGATGACGACCTGTGGTCGGTCGAGCTCGCCGCCGTTCTCGAGCTCTGGAGCGCGCTCGACGAGATCGATGTCATCCCGGGCGCGGGCGGGATCTCGTTTACGAACGTCCCCGGCATCGGGTCCTACACGGTCAAGGCGTTCTCGCTCAGGGCCGACAGCAAGGACGTCATCTCCGTGCGCCTCGGCGGCTCCTTTCGCCCGGGTCGCGGGCTCGTGACGCTGCGCCTCGGCGCGCTCTACGAGTCGACGTCGCTCCCGGACGCGACGACGTCGGTGCTGACGATCGACAACAACAAGATCGGCGGCGGGCTCGGCGCGACGTTCCACCTCGGCGCCTACGACATCGACCTGGCCGCTGCCTACATCCAGCAGCTCGAGCGGACAGTGACCGACTCCGTGAAGTATCAGGTGAATCCGATCTATGATCAGGACCCGTCTGCCTATGGGGACACCGGGCCGCACGTCGTCGGGAACGGGACCTACACGGGCTCGTACCTGATGTTCGCCGCGACCTTCAACGCTTCGTTCTGAGCCCCGAGTTACGCCATGAACTGCACCGTCACCTGTTTGGGGCTCGCTCTCCTCGTCACCGCCGCCAGCTGTGACGCGCCGCTCTCCACCGAGCGCACGCGCAGCTACGCCGACTTCGGGACCGAGGCCTACGGCATCCTCCACGAGGAGTATTTGTGGTCGTCGACCGCCGCGGTCGGGGCTCAGCGCGCAGCGGTCGTCGAGGTGCGCAAGGGCGACCTCGTTGACGCGCTCAACGCCCTCATCACAGGTCCGGTCAAGGACGGCATCCTGCCGGTGTTCGAGCGCCTGCTGCCGCTCTACGACGACCAGCCGGACGGGAGCGCCGGGCCGCTCCCGCAGATGACCCGGGACCTCGCCGACATCCTCGACGTGATGCTGTCGGACGAGCGCACGGTCGCGGCCGTCGCGGCCCTCGACAACGCCTTTGGCGCGAACCCGGACGCGGTCGAGCGGCTCCTCGGCACCCTCGCCCGGCACCCGATCCAGCTGCTCGACCGGCTCATCGCGATGACCCTCGACCTCGAGCCGCAGCTCACCGAGCTCTTCCGCTACCTCCACCGCGAGCTCCCGACCCTCGAGGACGGCTACCTCCGGACCTCCACCGAGAAGGGCCTGCTGCAGCGCCTGCTCGAGGTGAAGGTGGAGAACGCCGAGGAGCCGATGGGCCCCATCGTGTTCTCCGCGCGCATCGACGGGCGCGGTGCGCCGGTGGTGCGCGCCGCCGCCGGTGCGCCCCCGGCGCCCTTCGTGGACGGCGATGGTGATGGTCAGGTCGACGTCGACGAGGCGGGCCGGCCCATCGACGACCTCGGCGTGGCGGTCAACATGCCGACCTTCAGCGGGCGCGGGACGGCGGGAGAGGAGCGCGATCAGCTCGGCCGCGCCATCGTCGACGGCAGCTTCGTCTACGACTACTTCGAGCTCCGCAACACCGCGCTCGCGTACCTCGTGCGCGACACCCGGACGCTGCTCGCCCAGGGCGTTCACTTCGATCTCTTCACCTCCTTCGAGGCCCTGCTCGGGGGGCGCGTCAGCCGCGACGACGCCGACGGCCAGTACACCGGCTTCTACGTCGAGGACGCCCCGCTCCTCGATCTGCTGCACGTCGTCAACGAGCTCCGGCGCTACCCCCGCCTGGTGCCGCTGATCCGCGCCCTCGAGCAGGGCGTCATCGCCAAAGAGCAGCTGTTCCGCTCGCTCGTCCTCGACCTCGCCAAGGCGCGTGACATCTTCCAGCCGGCGCCCTCGCTCACCCCGGGGAACACGCTGTTCGAGGATCTGCACCCGACGCTGGCGTCGCTGGCCAAGCACGGCCTCTTCCGCTCGCTCATCGCGGCGGCCAAGACCCCCGAGAACCAGGGCATGTTCGCCAGCCTGTCCAAGCAGATGAGCTACACCCGGCTGAGCCTCCCGTCGGACATGGCGCTGCTCGAGACGCCGGCCCAGGCCTCGAACCTCCAGCTCCTCGACGCGACCCCGTGGGACCGCGCCGACACCACCGACGCCGACCGCTCCTGGCTCCAGAAGTCCTGCTACCTGATGTGGGACACCCAGGGGGCCGAGGCCCACCTCAAGCTCTTCGACCGCGTCGACGCCTACGACGTCGTCATCACCGACGACATGGCGAACCTCTACGTCGACTCCATCGCGAATCGGGCGGTGATCGATCTCGGCAACACGATCCTGAACTCCCTCGCCGTGCAGCTCGTGGCCGAGTTCGACGACCTGACGCCGACCGCCGAGCAGCTGAACCTGTACATGAACCACGATCAGAGCACGACCGGGAACCCGACCTGCCGCCGCGGGTTGCAGGTCCGGCAGCACTACGGGCCGGCGCTGCTCGCGCTCCAGGCCAGCGGGTCGCTCCGCGCCCTGCGTCCGTGGGTCAACGACATCGTCGCCGCCGGTCGCGGCACCGACTTCGTGTCCCTCTTCTCCACCCTCGCCATCCACTACAGCGAGACCCGCTTCACCGACAACGGCTTCACCTCGGTCGGGACGGGTTTTCGCAAGCTCGAGCCCTACCTCGTGCAGCTCTTCGAGCAGACGGGCTTCCCGACGCACTTCATCGAGTTCTCGGCGTGGGCCGACCAGGCGACCTTCGTCCTCGACGGCCAGACCCTCAACGTCGCCGACGAGCTCGACGGGTTCCTGCGCTGGATGCTCGACACCGACGCCCAGGTCCCCCTCCGCGACGGCACGACCAGCATCCCGTCCAAGCACGGCGGCACCATCGACCACCCGAGCCGGCTGCAGCTCGTCGTCGACGCCTTCGATCGCATCGACCGCGCCCTCGACGCGTCCCCCGGGGCGCGCGCGGCGTGGGATCGGGTGGATCTGCTCGGCGTCTTCCTCGACCTCGACGGCGACGGGCAGCTCATCAACCGGCACGCCCTCGACATCACCGTCGCCCTCGTCCCGACCATCGCCGACCAGCTCGCGGAGGTGGTCTCGCGGCCCGACTGGCAGGAGGGCATCGCGAGCTTCGACCAGGACCTGGCTGACATCATGGGGAGCCGTGGGTTCACCGCCGCGACCGACGCGATGGCCAAGATCCGCGACACCCCGGCCCACCGCGCCCTCGTCGACGAGCTGCTCGCCGCGATGCTGGCCGAGCAGCCGCCGAGCGCCGACGCCGATCTCTTCGGCGCCAACCTGCAGATGCTGAGCCTGCTGTCCCAGGTCCGGGTGCCGATGGACGCGACGACCCAGCTGCTGCGCTTCCTCGGTGGCCTCCTCGACCCTGACAAGCGCTACGTCCTCAACGCGCTCGAGACGCTGCAGAAGATCCGGGCCCAGGACCCCGACGGGGTGACGACGGCGCTGGCGCAGAACCTCTTCCGCGAGGTCACCCTCGGGGTCTTCCCCTACAAGACCCTCAAGCAAGCCATCAAGGAGGCGCAGCGGCCCGTCCCCGGCGCCAACACCCTCTACAGCGCGGACGACTTCCGCGAGGTGATGGGCGACCTCCGGGACTGGCTGCGCGATGAGCATCGCGGCGCGGAGCGGCTCTTCGAGATCATCCGATCACGGTGACGCCATGCTGCATTGCAGCACCAGGGGCTCCGTGTCGGGCGGCGCGGCGCGTGGATGAACGCATCAGGCGCTTGAGACGGGGTCGCGCAGGGTGCTACACATAACCCTCCGCGCTGGCCCGAACCCAGGCACATCCCGTGAACATCCCGACGCCGCGCCCCCGCGCCCTCGCTACCGCCAGCTGCATCGTCGCCGCGCTCGCCGCGTGCTCGAGCCCGGGAGGCGGGACGTTCCCCGGTGACACCGCGGGCGGCGACGTCACCTTCGGCAGCGACTCGACCATGTTCCCGCAGGACACGTCGACGAGCAGCCTCTGTCAGGGCAATCAGGACTGCCAGGACCCGAAGCCGCTGTGCTCGCCCACCGGCATCTGCGTCCAGTGCCTCTCGGACGGCGACTGCGGGGCCGGGCGCTGCACCGCAGCAGGGCTGTGCGTGAGCGCGAGCTGCACGCCAGGGGAGACGACCTGCAACGGCGGCACGCTGCTGACCTGCAACGCCCAGGGGGACGACTGGGACGCGCTCGCGTGCGGTGCGGGAGGGTGCGCTGGCGGCGCGTGCGTCGGCTGCACGCCCAACGAGCGCGTGTGCAACGGTAACACCGTGTTGCAGTGCAAGGCGGACGGCTCGGCCTACGATCCGAACCAGATCTGTCAGGCCGACCAGCAGTGCGTCGACGGCAACTGCTTCACCTGCTACCCGGGGGCCAAGCGCTGCAACGCCAACGGTCAGGCCGAGGTGTGCGGCCAGACCGGCGCCTGGGGCGCCGGCGAGGACTGCGGCGCCCAGGGGCTCTCGTGCCTGCAGGGCACCTGCGTCTCGCCCTGCATCACCGACATCAAGAGCAAGTCCAACAGCGGCTGCGACTACTGGGCGGTCGACCTCGACAACCACTACCTCGCCCAGAACGGCCCCTTCGCGGTCATCGTCTCGAACCTCAGCGTCCGCGTCGCCACCATCACCATCACCGCCCAGACCACGGCCGAGGGGACCCCGGCTCAGATCGACCAGCGCGACGTCCAGCCCGGCCAGCTCGAGATCTTCAACCTGCCGCAGCACAACATGGGCGCGGCGGGGATCTTCTGGACCGCCTATCGGGTCCAGGCGACCGCGCCGATCATCGCCTACCAGTTCAACCCCCTCGACAACGTCGACGTGTTCTCGAACGACGGGTCGCTGCTGCTGCCGACCAACACCTACGGGCGCGAGTACATCGCCGTGAGCCGCTTCGAGCTGCTCGGCGGGGGACCGAACAACAGCGAGATCCCGTATCGCGGCGCGATCAGCGTCGTCACGGCGTCCGCCGACACCACCGTGCAGGTGACGCCGAGCACGCGCACCCAGGCCGGGACGTCGATGGCGACGATGCAGGCCGGGCAGACCTACACGTACACGCTGCAGCCCTTCCAGGTGCTCAACATCAAGAGCGACCAGAACAACGGCGACCTGACGGGCACGGTCATCACCGCCGACAAGGACATCGCCGTGTTCGGCGGGCACGAGTCGGCGATCTCGAGCGACGTCTGCTGCACCGATCACCTCGAGCAGCAGCTCTACCCGGTCGAGACCTGGGGCAAGAGCTACGTCGCAGCCAAGTCGTTCAAGCGGCTGGTCGAGAAGGACTACTGGCGCGTGCTCGCGAGCGAGAACGGGACCCAGGTGTCGTTCAACCCGGCGATCCAGCTGCCCCGCACGCTGAACCGGGGCGAGTCCTACGAGTTCGCGACCGACGCCGACTTCGTCATCACCGGGGACAAGCCGATCCTGGTGTCACAGGTCCTCGCGAGCAGCTCGGAGGTCGTGAACCCGCCGGCCTACGCCGACTGCTTCTCCTCGGCGCAGTGCTACGCCGGCTACGAGTGCGTCGCGGTGGACCTGTCGACCCAGCTCTGCCTGCCGCCGGTCTGCGCCACCGCCGGCAGCACGGCGGGGTGCCCGGGCGGCCACGTGTGCACCTGCTTCGACGCGCTCAACTGCGCGTGCACGGCGGTGGGGGACCCGGCGCTCATCCTGACGCCGCCGGTCGATCAGTACCGCGACGAGTACGTCTTCCTCACGCCGAACAAGTACAAGGACGACTACATCACGATCATGGCGCCGGCGGGCGCCGTGGTGACCCTCGACAACGGGCCGCTCGGGGCGAACGCCTTCACCCCCATCTCCGGTGCGAGCTGGCGCATCGCGCGCCTCAAGGTCGCCGACGGCGTCCACCACCTCACCGCGACGGCGCCGGTCGGGGTGATCGTGTACGGCTATGATCGCGACGTGTCCTACGGCTACGCCGCCGGGCTCAACCTCAGCGATCTGCCGCAGTGAGCGCGCGCGTCGCCGCCGACCGGGACCACGCAGCACACGGCGCGGCGTAGCGGGGCGCACGATGCCCCGCGGCCCCAGCCTGACGGCGGAGTGGGTGTGCCTCTTGCGCGCCCTCGAGCGCAGCCGGCCCGAGCCCCAGCGCATCCTCGATGACCCGCTCGCGGTGCGCTTTCTTCGCCCGTCGCTGCGCCTCGTGCTGCGCGGGTTGGCCGCGCCGACGACGCGACGGCTCCTCCCGGGGGAGCTCGGCTACCTCCCGACGGGGCTCTTCGCGGACTTCGTCGCGGCGCGCCATCGCTACATCGACGACGCCCTCGTCGCCGCCGTCGGCTCCGGGATCCGGCAGGTGGTGCTGCTCGGGGCGGGCTACGACACCCGCGCGTGGCGCTTCGCCGCGATCCTCGGCGACCGCCCGGTGTGGGAGCTCGACTTCCCGCCGACCCAGGCGCGCAAGCGTCGGATCCTGGCTCAACAGCGCGATCTGCGCCAGGATCGCGTGCGCTTCGTCCCGGTCGACTTCGCCAACGAGGACTTCGCGGAGCGGCTCGTCGCGGCGGGCTTCGAGCGCGGGCACCGCACGCTGTTCATCTGGGAGGGCGTGTCGATGTACCTCGACGAGGGTACGGTCGCGCACACCCTGCGGGTGCTCCACGCGCTCGGAGGACCAGGGTCGGTGGCCGTCGCCGACTACTGGCACGCCCCCCTCGGCCACCCCGCGTGGGTGACCGCCCAGCGGTTCGGCGCGCGGCTCTTCGGCGCCATCGGCGAGCCGCTCCGGTTTCAGCTCGATCGCGTCCGCGCCGAGGCGTTCCTCGCTCGCCACGGCTTCCACCTCGACGAGCGGGTCGGGTCCAAGTCCCTCGCGGCCCGCTACGGACAGGGGCGTCGCTTGCTGTACGCGCCCCTCTTTCTGACCCACGCGACCGCGGTCTGACCACGCCTCGCGGTGGACGTCGGCCCCCCCTTCCGATAGACGAGAGCCACGATGAGTGACCTACGCGACCAGATGCTCAAACTCGGCCTGATCACCGAGGCCCAGGTGTCGGCGGCAGCGGCGCCCGAGGGGCCGCGCACCGGCCGGGGCCGGAGAAACAGCCGCGGCCCTCGCGACCGGGGCGAGACGCGCCGCATCCCGCGGCCCGACCCGGACGCGGAGGTGACCCCCGAGGCCAGCGCCGAAGCGGCGCGCGTCGCCAGCGAGGCGCGGGTCGAGATCAAGCCCCAGCGCGGTGGGCGGCGCTGGTACTACGTGGGACGCGACGGCGTGGTGCCCAGCGTCGACCTCGCCGACGGCGTCGCGGACAAGCTCACCCGCGGCGATCTCGCGCTGGTGGAGTCCCCCGATGGCGACGCCTGGCTCGTGCCGCGCGACGCCGCCGTCAGGATCATCGGCCTCGATGCGGCGTGGATCCGCACCTTCGCCGGCTGAGCCAAGCAACGGCAGGTCCTCGACCGATACGATGACTGGGCCAGCTTCGGCAAAAAAATAGCGAGCTCTGAGCCGAGCCTTCGCGCCCCTGGGGCGCGCGCTACTCTACGGTGAGCGCCGCGCGGCGGCTGAGCTCGAGCCGCCCGCGGTCGTCGGCGCCCTGCACCCGCACCCGCACCTCATCGCCGACCTTGACGACGTCCTCGACTCGGTCGGTGCGCTCGTGGTCGAGCTCGGAGATGTGGACGAGCCCCTCGTGGGCCCCGATCCGCACGAAGGCGCCGTACTCCTTGATCGTGACCACCTGCGCGTCGTAGACGGCGCCGACCTCGAGCACGAGGGTCTCGGCCCGGACGCGCTCGGCCCCCTTCGCCAGGTCCGCCGCGTTCTTCGCGAACACCCGCACGCGGCCGTCGTCCCGCACGTCGATGCGGGTGCGGGTCTGGCTCTGGATCTCCTGGATCTTGCGCCCGCCGGGACCTATGAGGCGCCCGATGGTGCGCTTGGGGATGGCGATCTGGGTGACCTGCGGGGCGTGGGGGGCGATGCTCTCCCGCGCGGCCGGCAGCGTCGCGTCCATCACGTCGAGGATCTCGTCGAGGGCGACCCGCGCCTGCTCGAGCGCCGCGGCGAGCACCGCGCGGGGCAGGGCGCCGAGCTTGTTGTCGAGCTGGAGCGCGGTGACGCCGGTGCGGGTCCCGGCGACCTTGAAGTCCATGTCGCCGAGGGCGTCCTCGTCGCCCGTGATGTCGGTGAGGATGACGTAGTCGTCGGCGTCGTGGACGAGGCCCATGGCGACGCCGGCGACCGGCGCGGCCAGCGGTACGCCGGCGTCGAAGAGCGCGAGGCTGGTGCCGCACACCGTCGCCATCGACGACGAGCCGTTCGACTCGAGGATGTCGCTGACGACGCGCAGCACCCACGGGAGGTCGTCTTTCTTCGGCAGCACCGGGACGATGGCGCGCCGCGCGAGGGCGCCGTGGCCGATCTCGCGCCGCCCGGGCCCGCGCTGGGGCCGCACCTCGCCGACGGCGAAGGGCGGGAAGTTGTAGTGCAGCATGAAGCGCTCGCTGCGCTTGCCGAGGACCGTCTCGTACTCGCGCGCGTCGTCGGCTGTGCCGAGGGTCGCGGTGACGAGCGCCTGGGTGTCGCCGCGGGTGAACAGCGCCGAGCCGTGGGCCGCCTGGAGGTAGCCGACCTGGGCGGTGAGGGGGCGGACCGTGGTGAGACCGCGCCCTCCGAGCCGGTCACCGGCGCTGGTCCGACGCCGGATCAGGTGCTTCTTCGCGCCGCGCCAGGCGGCGTCATCGGCCGCCTCGTGGCCCAGCGCGTCCCGGCCGGCCGCGAAGGCGCGCTCGAGCGCGTCCGGGCGGACCTGTCTGTCGGCGATTTGCCAGGCGGCGTCGATGTCGTCGCCGGCGACGGCCAGCAGGCGATCCGCCAGGGCCGCGGGGTCCTGAGGGACCGGGGGCGAGAACGCGGCCTTGTCGCGCCCGGCGGCGGCGCGCAGGCGGTCGAAGGCGTCGAGCACCGGGGTCAGCGCCGCGGTGGCCTCGTCGATGGCCGCGAGGACGCGCTCGGCGGGGACCTGTGCGGCGCCCCCCTCGAGCATCACCAGCCCGCGGCGGTCGGCGGCGAGGATGAAGTCCATCGCCGCGCGGGCGCGCGCCTTGTGCGGTGCGAGGAAGCGCATCGCGCCGTCTTCTGCCCCGCTGCTGATACGGAGTCCGGCCACGGGTCCGTCAAAGGGGAGGCTCGAGATGTGCAGCGCACAGGCGCCGGCCAGGATCGCCAGCGACTCGAGGTCGCTCCCGGCGTCCGCGCCCAGGCACGTGACGAGGACCTGCACCTCCCGGTCGTAGCCGGCCGGAAAGAGGGGGCGCAGGGTCCGGTCGATGAGGCGGCTCGTCAGGATCTCGTGGTCGCCGATCCGCGCCTCGCGGCGGAGGTAGCCGCCCGGGACGCGACCGCCCGCGCTCATGCGCTCGCGATACTCGACCGTGAGCGGCAGGAAGCCCCGCCGCTCGCCGGTGTCCGGGCCGGCGACGACCGTCGCGAGGATGGCGCTGCCCGCGTGTCGCGCGAGGACGGCGCCGTGGGCCTGGCGCGCGAGCTCCCCGGTCTCGAAGGTCAGCTCGGCGCCGCCGATGGTGATGGTCTCTGTGGTCTTCATGGCGGCGGAAGTCTACACAGCCTGCCGATGAAGTCGACCACTCGGTGAAGAGCGCCCGCCGCGTCAAGGCCCGCCGGTGACCCGCGCCCGCCCGGCGTTCAGAGTGAGAGGTCGCCGCCGTCGTCGTCCGCGGAGAGCTTGCCCCGAAGCGCCGCCGCCTTACCCGCCATCGCTGCGTCCTTCGCCGGATCGGGCGCGAAGCTCATGGTGAGCCAGCGCCCCTCGCCCATCCCAGCGGGGAGCAGCGCCTTGGGGAGCTGAAAGGGCTTGCCGGCGTCGGTCGTCATCACGGCGACGCCGCCCTCGATCCTGTCGATGAACACGGAGTGACTCATGGCGCGGGCTCCTCGGAGGGTGGGTGGCCACGGGCGTGGCGCGGCTGGGTTTCGGTGCGACGCGATCGCAGGCGGCGCTCGGACACGAGCGTCGACGGCGCTGCGGTCAGGGGACATCCTCGTCAGCGGCCTCCGGAGGCGCAACCACGGCGAAGCGCTCGGCGATGCCGCGCAGCGTCTTCGGGCCGACGCCGGGCGTCGCCAGGACGTCGTGCATGCTGCGGAAGGGGCCGTGCTCGTCGCGGTAGGCGACGATGGCGGCGGCCTTGGCGGGCCCGACCCCCTCGACCGCCTGGAGCTGTTCGACCGTGGCGGTGTTGATGTCGAGCCTGTATCCGACGGCGCTGACGGTGGTCGGGTCGGCGTCGCGGGTCGCGGCGTCCCGCGGCAGCCGGCGCGCGGCGGGTGGCGGGCGCGGGGCCTCGCCGACCTCGACGCGCCGCCGCGGCGGATCCCCCTTGGCGACGGCCGCGCTCCAACGGGTGGCGTCGCTCGTGAGGGTGATGGTCCCGCTCTCGTCGGTGCGGAGCACGTCGACCCCGGCTCGCGCCAGCTTCTCCAGGGTGGGCGGGGAGGGGTGGCCGAACTTGTTGTCGAGCCCGCACGAGATCACCGCGAGGGTGGGACGTACGGCCGCGAGGAAGTCGTCTTGGGTCGAGTGCTCGCTGCCGTGATGGGCGACCTTGAGGACGTCCGCGGTGAGGGTGTCGGGATCGCTCAGGAGGCGGTTCTCGGTCGGCGCCTCCGAGTCCCCGGTGAACAGCATGCTCGTCGCCCCGTAGTCGAGACGCAGGACCACGGAGTTCGAGTTCGCGTCCGAGCGCGTCCCCCGCAGGAGCGGCTCGTCGGGGGCCAGGATCAGCAGTGAGGCGCCCCCGCCGATGTCGATCTTGCGACCTCGGCGCGCGATGAGGACCTTCGTCCCGCTCGCCTCGAGGTGCTCGAGCAGGCGCGCGTAGATCCCGGAGCTGTAGTCGAAGCCGGGGTCGAGGAACGTCCGCGCCGGGACCTGGGCGAGGGTCTTCTGCATCCCTCCGATGTGGTCGGCGTGCGGGTGGGTGATGATCGCGAGGTCGATCGCGGTGATCCCGTCCGCGACCAGCTGCTCCACCATCGCCTTGTCCCGCCCGCGGTCACCGGCGTCGATGATGATCGACTTGCCGGTCGGGGAGATGATGACGATCCCATCCCCCTGACCGACGTCGACGATCTGCACGACGAGCGGCGGCCCCGCCTCGGTGGCGGGGGTCGGCGCCACCGGCTGCGGCGGTGACGGGCCGTCCCCCGGCGCCGAGGGGCCGGGGGGGGCGGTGGCGCATGCTGCAAACGCAAACGCGAAAAGTAACGCCTTAACCGCATGTTGCATGCGGCTTCGCTGCGTTGCAGTGCTGGGCCGGGGCGTCATCGGTGCGGGCTACTTGCCTTTGCGGGTCGGCGCCTCGGGCGCGGGAGCGCCGCCGGGAGCGGTCGCGCTCCAGCCGTCGGCCTTGAAGTGCTCGACGGTCTTCTCGCCGACGCCCTTCACCCGCGACTGCATATTCTCGAGGCTCGTGAACGGGCCGTTCTTGTCCCGCTCGACGATGATCTTGGCGGCGGTCTTCTCTCCCACCCCCTTCACGGTCTGGAGCTCTGCGGCGGTGGCGGTGTTCACGTTCTTGGCTGGCGAGGGCGCGCCGGCGAGGGCGGCGCTCGAGAGCGCGAACGCCACGAGCGCGACGATCGTCGCGACGAAGGACTTGCGTGCGAGCATGCTTTGGGTCTCCTGGGTCAGGCCCCGCCGGGCGGTCCTCGCCCGGTCGCGGGCCGCTACTCTAGCGGAAGCGCGTTGGACGTGTCGCCCGCGTTCGCATTCACCCCGCGGAGCGCCTTCAAGTAGGCGCGGACCCGGGCTTCGCAGCGCGGCGAGGGGGCGCCGTTCACGAGCGCGCTGCCTTCGTGGGCGCCGGGCGCAAGATCCACGAGGGCGAGGACGCGGGCGGCCCCCTGCGGATCGATCGCGACCGCGAGGGGGCCCTCGACGCGGTCGATCCAGGTCGCGACCCCGAGGCACGACCGAGCGTCGTCGAAGGCGGGGTCGCGCGAGGCGGGCCGCGCGGCCGGTAGGGCGCAGGCGATGAGGCAGGCGGCGATCGCGGTCGCCGTCGCGGAGGCGAGTCGGGGCGGCATGAGGGGCTCCTTGGCGGGGGTCCTGCCCGGTGGTGAAGCAACCCGCGTGCCCGCAGGGGTGTCGTTGAAATCACTGAGACTCCTCTTGTCCCGCGCGTCCCGCGCCGTCCCGCGCCGTCCCACCGGTGGGACACTCCGGACAGACCGACTCGGTCATCGTCACGGGTCGCCTTTTCGGGCTCGTCCTTCTCGTGCTACCTCACGAAGAGGATGGAGAAAGTCGGCTCACTCCTGGGACTCTTCGGCCTCGTGATGTTCGCGTGGGTGATCTCCATCGACCGCCGGTCCGTCCGCTGGCGCCCCGTCCTGTGGGGGGTGGGGCTGCAGCTCGCGTTCGCCGCCGCCGTGCTGCTGCCGGACATCGGCAAGGACGTGTTTCAGGTCGTGGACGTCGCGGTGAAGCGGCTGGTCTCGTTCTCCGAGATGGGCAGCGACTTCGTGTTCCAGTCCGTTCAGAAGCACGACATCACCATCTATACGCAGGCGGGTCAGCCGGCGATCCTGACCGTCGAGGGGCACATCTCGCCGCCGCTGAAGACGCTCGCCTTCTGGGTGCTGCCCACGGTGATGTTCTTCTCGGCGTTGATGGCGGTGCTCTACCACTACGGCGTGATGCAGTTCATCGTCCGCTTCTTCGCGGTCATCATGCAGAAGACCCTCGGGACGAGCGGCGCCGAGAGCCTGTCGGCCGCCGCGAACATCTTCGTCGGGCAGACCGAGGCGCCGCTCATCGTGCGCCCCTTCGTCGACAAGATGACCATGAGCGAGCTGCACGCCGTGATGGTCGGCGGCTTCGCGACCGTCGCGGGAGGCGTCATGGCGATCTACGTCGCCATCGTCCCCATCCCCGGTATCGCCGGTCACCTCGTCACCGCGAGCATCCTCAGCGCCCCCGCCGCGCTCGCGGTGTCCAAGCTGATGTATCCGGAGACCGGCCAACCCGCCACCCTCGGCAAGGTCCAGATCGACGTCGAACGCCTCGACGTGAACGGGATCGACGCCCTCTCCCGCGGCACCCTCGAGGGGCTGCGCCTCTTCCTCAACATCGTCGCGATGTTGCTCGTCTTCTACGCGATGGTGATGCTCATCAACGCCATCCTCGGCGCGGTCGGCGGCATCTTCGACATCGAGCTCTCCCTCGAGATCATCCTCGGCTACGTCTTCGCCCCGTTCGCGCTGCTGATGGGCATCCCCTGGGACGAGGCGATCACCGCCGGGATGCTCCTCGGCAAGAAGATCACGCTCACCGAGCTCTTCGCCTATCTCGACTTCGGTCAGCTGCAGGCGAGCGCCAACGCGCTCAGCGAGCGCTCCGCCATCATCATGTCCTACGCGCTGTGCGGGTTCGCCAACTTCGCGAGCATCGGCATCCAGATCGGCGGCATCGGCGGCATCGCCCCCGAGCGCCGCGGCGACTTGGCCCGCCTCGGGCTGCGCGCCATGATCGGAGGGACCCTGGCCGCCATGATGACAGGCGCCGTGGCGGGCCTGTTCACCTGAGCCACACGCAACGTGCTGTCTCTGAGGGTGTGTTTTCTGGTACACCCGGGGCGTACCCGGGAGGTGCACGTGAACACGAAATGGATGGGGATTGCGGTAGTCGGGGCGCTTTTGAGCTTCGGCGCGTGTGGTGATGATGGCGGCGGGACGGACACGACCGGCGGCGATACGCTGGTCGCCGACACCAGCGGAGACGCGGTCGACGACACCGCCGCGGCAGACAGCCTGATAACGGACAGCTCGGTGACCGACAGCTTGGTCGGAGACACCGGCGGCGACACGCTCACGGGGGACACGAGCGTGACCGATACGTCACAGCCTCCCCCGACAGGCTGCGAGGACCCGATCCCGACGCCGGCGAGCGGCGTCTGCTCGGTGACCGCCGGGTCGACCGACGCGCTCCTCATCCGCGGTGACATCGTCATGCCGACCGGCATCCAGGAGCGCGGCTCGGTGCTGATCGTCAACGGCTTCATCACCTGCAGCGGGTGTGACTGCCCGACCGAGGCCGCGGCCCAGGGGGCGACCGTCATCGCGTGCCCCCACGGCGTCATCGCGCCGGGCTTCATCAACGCGCACGATCACATCACCTACACCCAGATGAGCCCCGTCGCCCACGGGACGACCCGCTACAACCACCGCCACGAGTGGCGGACCGGGGCCAACGGCAAGCCCAAGCTCTCGAGCAAGTCCAACACCAACTCCCTCGGTGACGCCTGGGGCGAGGCGCGCCAGGTCATGGGCGGGGCGACGAGCCTGTTCGGCTCTGGCTCAGAGCGCGGCTTCTTGCGCAACCTCGACAAGCCCAACGCGCTCGAGCGCATCAGCCACCTCGACGCGACCTACGACACCTTCCCCCTCGGGGACTCGGGCGGCACCATCGTCAGCTCGGGCTGCTCGAACTACAACCTGCCCGGCGTCGGCGAGACCCAGGGCACCGCTGCCTACGCGCCCCACGTCGCCGAGGGCGTCATCGGTGGCGCCCGCAACGAGTACGTCTGCATGAGCGGCCAGGACAGCGGCGGCGTCGACGTCCTCGGCGAGAACTCGGCCTACATCCACAGCGTGGGCCTCACCTCGGCCGACATCGCGCTGATGGCGGGTGAGGGCGGCTCGCTCATCTGGTCGCCGCGCTCGAACACCGACCTCTACGGGTTCACGGCCTCGGCCCCGATCTTCGACCGCCTCGGCGCCCGCATCGCCCTCGGCACCGACTGGACCGCGAGCGGCTCGGTCACCATGGGGCGTGAGCTCCGCTGCGCCGAGGAGTGGAACGTCTACTGGAACAACTACTTCAGCGACAAGCAGCTCGTCGACATGGCGACCTACGGGGCCGCCGACGCCCTGGGCTTCGGCGACATCATCGGGAGCCTCACCGCGGGCAAGGCCGCCGACATCACCATCTGGGACGGCACCACGAACACCGGCTACCGCGCCATCCTCGACGGTAACGTCGACGACGTGCTGCTGGTGCTGCGCGGCGGCACCCCGCTGACCTACGGCGGCAACACCTACTTCCGCCGCGGCACCCCGCTCTACGGCGAGCCGGCGCTCGTGGACGCCCTGAGCGACCGCCCCCTCGACTGGTCGAAGTACGATCACGTCCTGTGGCCGTCCGCGGCGTCGCTCCCCGCCCCCTGCGAGGAGGTCGACGTCTGCGGCGCGACCAAGAAGCTCTGCGTCGCCGAGCAGCTCGAGACCACCGTCAGCGGTGGCTCGGCCCTCACGACGACGTCGCTCGCCCAGTTCCGGGCGGACCTCGAGCCGACCAGCTACGGCCTCTTCTTCTGTGACACGCCGACCAACGAGCCGAGCTGCGTCCCGGCCCGCCCCGGGGAGTTCACCGGCGCGATGGTCGCCGGCGACATGGACGGCGACGGCGTCGCCGACGCCGACGACGACTGCCCGAGCTACTTCAACCCGCCGCGCCCGATGGACGGGACGAGCCAGCCGGACGTCGACGGCGACGGCGTCGGCGACGTCTGCGATCCGTGCCCCTTCGACGCCAACACCACCGCGTGCACCTCCGTCGACCCCGACGACATCGATGGCGACGGCTACCTGAACCCGAACGACAACTGCCCGGCCATCCCCAACGAAGACCAGGCAGACGGCGACGAGGACGGTGTCGGCGACCTCTGCGACAAGTGCCCCGAGGACCCGAACCCGAACGGCGCGCCGTGCCCGGCCAGCATCTACGACGTCAAGAAGCGCGTCACCGCGATCGGCGACGCCGTCAGCATCAAGGGTGTCGTCGTCACCGCGCTGGCCTCCAACGCCTACACGGTGCAGCTCCCGGCCAGCGACCTGAAGTACGACGGGGCGGCCTACAGCGCCCTCTACGTCTTCAACGGCAGCGACCCGAAGCCCGCGATCGGCGACAAGGTCGACGTCAGCGGCGTCGTGTCCGACTACTTCGGCGAGGTCGAGCTCACGAGCTCGTCCTGGACGATCGTGACCAGCGGCGTCGGGGCCCCGGCGCCGCTCGTCGTGACCCCCGCCGAGGTCGCCGTCGGCGGCGCCAACGCGGACGCCTACGAGGCGCTCCTCGTGAAGGTGCAGAACGTCAGCGTCCTCAACATCGCCCCGACGGGGCAGACCGGCGAGACGGTGGCGGGCGAGTTCCTCGTGACCGGCGACCTCTCGGTCGATGATCAGATCTTCCTCGTCAGCCCGTTCCCGGTCGTCGGCCAGACCTACACCGCCATCACCGGCGTGCTGCGCTTCACCTGGAACCGCAACAAGCTCCTGCCGCGCAGCGCCGCCGACTTCGTGGAGGGCACGCCGATCCTGCTCGCCGCCGAGCCGGCCCAGAGCTGGATCTACCAGGGGCAGTCGAGCGCGATGACAACGCCGCCGCTCAACGTCGTGCTCACCGGCGAGGCGCTCGCGGCGATGACGGTCGGCGTGACCTCGGGCAACACGAGCGCGCTCACGGTCGTCGGTGGCGGCGTGAACTTCGTGATCGGTGACCGCACCAAGCCCGTCCTCTTGAACGCGCTGGCCGCGAACGCCGACGTCACCCTGACGGCGACCCTCGACGACGTCACGGTGACGGCGCACGTCACGGTGCTCGCCGCCGCGCACGTGCCGACGCCGGCCTCCGTCGTCCCTGCCAGCAGCGTCGTGACCCACGGCGACGCGGCGACCTTCACCGTGACCCTCGACACCCCGGCGCCGCCCGCAGGGCTGACGGTCGGCCTCGCTGCGACCGGCCCCCACACGACGGTGCCGGCGAGCCTCGCCTTCGCCGCGGGTGAGATGGTCAAGACGGTCGACGTCGGGACCCCGAGCGACGGGGTCGGCACGCTGACGCTCACGGCCACGACCTCGGCCGGCAGCGCCAACGGCTCGGTCGAGGTCAGCGACGCGCCGCCGCGCGCGACGGTCATCTGGTGCTTCGAGAACGCCGCCGGCACCTTCATCACGACGCCGACGGTCGACCAGGACAGCCTGGCCGCCAGCACCTTCGTGTACGGCTCCGGCGTCGCCAACCAGGCCAACGTCAGCGGCAACAGCGCCAGCACGGTGCGCCCGGCCGAGTGCACGGCGGCGACGTCCAAGGCGGCGACCGGCACCGGCTGGCCGACCGGCACGGCGCGCGGCGAGAACAACTACTACGGGTTCATCCTCGACGTCGGGCCAGGCGTCTACCACCTGAGCTTCGAGGTCCTGCGGTCCGGGACCGGCCCCACCTCCTTCGAGGTGGTGTCGACGGTCGACGGGATGCTCAAGAGCTGGACGATCGGCGACGTCTCGACCTGGTCGGTCTTCGACCAGGACGTCACGCTGACCGGCGGTCCGGACCAGATCCGCTTCTACGCGTACGCCTCTGAGGGCACCGCGGGGACGCTGCGGATCGACAACTTCGCGCTCCGCCCCGCGAACTGATCTTCGCCGCCACGCGGTCATGATCGGAGAGGCCCGGTGCAACCCACCGGGCCTCTTCGTCTTTGTGCGGTGGTGGTGTCCGGGGGGTGGTCCCCGGTGGCGGCGCCGCGCCCCCCTCGCTCGCGCACCCGTGCTCTCGCGCCCGCTCACGCATCCGCTGGCCCGCCCCGTCTCGCTCGCTCGCCGTCCGCCATCGCGGGCGGCGGGATCACCTCAGGGGAGCCTCCCCGGGGTCCCCTTGTCGGCGTCGTAGCGCACGGTCCACCGCGCTGACGTGCCGTCCGCGAGGGTCGCCTCGAGCGCGAGCCGATAGGTGCTCGCGATGGGCAGCGCGGGCAGGTCGAGGGCGACGCGGCCGTCGGGCCGGCCGCGGCCGTCAGCATGCCCGACGGCCGCCCCGGTGCTCTCGAGGGTGACGACGACGGTGGCGCTCACGAGGCGCAGGGGGGCGCCTCGGCGATCGACCGCGAGGCGCAGGGGGACGCCGCGAAAGAGCGGCGGCAGCGGGTCGGCGACGGCGAGGGTCACGACGTCCTCGCCCGCGGCGACGGCGTGCGAGAGGAAGCCGGCCTCGAGCGGCGGGCGCGGGCCATCGAGGGTCAGCTGGGGGGCCTGCGGCGCGAGGGTGTCGGCGCCACCGTGGGCTGCAGCGTCCGCCGCGTCGCGCGTGACCGTCACCACCGTGTCCGGAGCCCGCGCGGTATCCGCCGTGGGGGCGAGGCTCGACGCGTCCGCCGCCACGCCCGAGATTGAGACGTCGGCGCCGGCCGCGCTCGAGACGTCGGCGTCGGCGGCGCTCGCGACGGTGGTCACCGGGTCGGGGGGCGGGATCTCGCCGCCGCCCGGTCCGCCCATGAGGAGGGCCGCGGCGACGGCCCCTCCGCCGATGACCGCGCCGCCGAGGGCGAACCAGGGCCAGCGGGGTCGGTGGGTGGCCTCGGTGGCCGCGGTGTCCTCGGTGGCCGGGGGGGGCGGGGTGGCCAGCACGACCGACGCGGTCGCGGTGGGCTCGGTCGAGATCTGCGCGCGCGGCGCCGTGACCGGCTGCGCGACCGCCGTCGGGGCGACCTGCGCGTCGATCCCGACGGTGGCCGCGCGCTGCGCGGTGAGGGTGCCGAACTCCGCGATCTCCGCCAGGGTCACGGGCAGGTCGGGGCGGGTCATCAGCGAGGGGAAGCGCGCCAGGTCCTCGAGCAGCTCGCCGGCGTTCGGGTAGCGGTCTTCGGGCTTGCGGGCGAGCATCTTGTCGACGATGCGGTAGATGTCGGGGGGGAGCTCGTGGCCGGGTAGAGACTCTCGCAGCGACGGGGCAGGGCGGGTCACGCGCTGCATCAGGACGTCCATCATCGAGTCGCCGCTGAACGGGCGCTGGCCGGTGAATAGCTCGAAGGCCACGACGCCGAGGGAGTAGATGTCGGCTGGCGGGCCCACCGGCTGGGAGCCGATGCACTGCTCGGGCGCCATGTAGTCCGGCGTCCCGCTCACGAAGCCCGTCTGGGTGAGCTTCTCGACCGGCTCGCCCTCGATCTCGGCGATCCCCGCGATGCCGAAGTCGACGAGCTTCACGTGGGTCGCCTCACGCTGCTGCATCAGCATGATGTTGGCGGGCTTCAGGTCGCGGTGGACGATGCCGTTGGCGTGCGCCTCGTCGAGCCCGCGGGCGCACTGCCGCAGGACGTCGATGGCCCACATGAAGTTGACCTCGCCCTGTTTTCGCAGCAGCTGCGACAGGCTCCGGCCGTCGACGAGCTCCATCGCGATGAAGTAGAGCGGCTGCGAGCTGCCCGGGAAGGTGAAGGTGTCGAAGTCGTAGATCCGCACGATGTGCGGATTCGACAGGTGGCTGACGACCTGCGCCTCGCGCTCGAAGCGGCGGGCGACGACGGTGCGTGAGAGGCGCGGGGCGAGGACCTTGACCGCCACCTTGCCGCCGAGAGCGCCGACCCGGGACGCCCGAAAGACGGACGCCATGCCGCCCGCCCCGAGGCGGCCCTCGAGGCGGTAGCGCCCGGCGAGGATCAAGCCGGTGAGCGGGTCGACCTGCCAGCCCTCCGCCGGCCGGACGAAGCCGCAGGAGGGACAGGAGGCGACCTCCGCCGCGGGAGCGCTCCCGACCTCGGCGAGGCAGTCCGGGCAGACGCAGGGCACGCCTGTGGCCAATTAGAACTCTTCGACGGCGGTGCCGACCCGCGGGCTGGTTCGGTCCTTGCGCGCGAACTTCTGGTCGTCGGGGAGCTCGTCCTTGCCGACCTCGGCGTGGGGCGGGACGCCCTCGTGAGGCCGGGTGAAGAGGTCGAGCCGCGTCACGAGCAGCCGCGTCAGGCGGTTCTTGAACGACGGGGAGAGCTCGTTCCAGAGGACCCCGTAGAACGCGATGTAGAAGCGCACGACCTCGCCCTTGGCGCCGCCGAAGGGCATCGGCACGTACTTCTGGCCACCGCGCACGGTCGCCTCGTGGTAGACGGCGTAGTCTCCGCCGTACGCGCCACGGGTGAACGCCTCGTGGGCCGTCGGGCCGGGCGGACCGTAGACCTCGACCCACTCCTTCGCGACGGCCTCGTCAGCGGGGCGCATGATGTTGGCGGTGGCGAGGAAGTTGATGAGCGACTTCACGCCCTGCTGGACGAGGTTGAAGTCGCGTGTCTGGCTCACGATGAGTACGTCGAACCGCTCGATGTCCTCCTGGGTCTCGCTCATGATCGCTCCTTGGGTGCCGCCGCAGCTTACGCCGGGACGCGTCGGTTTGGAACCCCGCCGCCACCTGGGCGCACGCGGGGTTGCCAAGAGCCGCCAGCTGCCCGAAGCTCCCGGCGATCAACGCCCCCGGAGGAGCGCCATGTCCGGACCGCGCCGCGTCGTCCTCGCCAGCACGAGCAAGTACCGTCGCGCCCTGCTCGAGCGCCTCGGCGTCGCGTTCGAGGCCATCGCTCCGGACTGTGACGAGGCGGCCCATCCCGAGCTCGCGCCGCTCGAGCTCGCCCGGACGCTGGCGCGCGAGAAGGCGACGTCCCTGCGACTCGACGACGCCCTCGTGATCGGCAGCGATCAGGTGGTGGACCTCGACGGGGAGGTGCTCGGCAAGCCGCACACGGCGTCGGCGGCCGAGGCCCAGCTCCGCCGCATGGCCGGACGGGCCCACCGCCTCGTGACGGCGGTCGCCGTCCACGACACGCGCACCGGCCGGATCCTGGACGCCGTCGACGTCCACACGATGACGATGCGGCCGCTCGACGAGCGGCAGATCGCGGGCTACGTCGCCCACGACGGGCCGCTCGACTGCGCCGGCTCCTACCTCCTCGAGCGCCGCGGGATCGCGCTGTTCGACCGGGTGGAGGCGGATCCCGAGACCGCCGACGACACCGCCATCATCGGCCTGCCGGTGATGAAGACCCTGCGGCTCTTGCGCGAGCTCGGCTACGACGTGCTCGACGTCACGTCGTAGCCGAGGGCGCGGTCACATCGCCGAGAAGAGCCGGCGCTGACGGAACGCGGCGTCGACCCGGTCAGGCCGGGTCGCCGGCGCGAGCGGTCGGCGGTGGGCGAGCAGCTCGGTGTGCATCAGCAGGTGCCCGAGGTGGCGCCGACGGGCCCGGTCGAGGCCCAGGAGCAGCCGGGCGGCCCGGCCCGTGGGCAGCTTGCACAGCACGTGCTGGGCGTCGACGTCGCTCGCGGCCCGCAGCAGGCAGACGAGCGCGGCGAGGGGGAGCCCGAGGCTCTTTGCGAGTCGGTCGGGCCCGAGGGCGATCGAGGCCAGGGTGGTCAGGTCGTCGCCGTCGAGGTGCTCGGCGAGGTCGACGAGCGAGGCGACGTCGAGGCGATCAATGAAGCGTACTGCGCGTGCACGGTCACCGGTGCGCAGGAGATGACCGAACATCACGGCGCGATCTGCGACGTGGGGCATGGCTCCACCTCCGAAATGCTAGGGGGTTGTCGTTCGCCGTAGCGACGTCGACCACCCTTGGAGGTGCGGTGCGACGGCTACGGGCAGGTACTTGAAGGGCTGCTGCCGCCTTCGCCGGCCATGTTTCGAACTCTCTCCATGAGGTCGCGGGCTCTGCCCGCAGGCGTCGAGGGGGACCGTCCCACCCGACAGGCGCGGCTCCTGAGACGCCGCGCGAGCGAGAATTGTTCTCGGTCAGCGTACCGGATCGGCACCGCACCGCAACAACTTTAGCGCTCCCGGATCCCGGAAGTCGCCGCTACGAAACGACTCCGTGCGCGCTCGGCGGCCGGCGCGGGGTTACATCGCGGCGGCGAACTCGGAGTCGGCGATCGTCAGCGACTCGGGGGGGACGATCACCGGGATCAGATCGACGAAGTTGCGGACCGTCGGCGGGAGCGGGGGGCGCGAGAGGTGGACGACGTACAGGAGGCGGTGGAGATCCCAGCCGTCGACGTCGACGATCACGAGCCGCTTCGCCTCGACCTCGTCCTCGACGCAGTGCGACGGGAGCACCGCGAAGCCGACCTGCTGCCGCACGAGGCGCTTGATGGTCTCGATGGCGGGTGACTCGGCGAGGATGCGAGGCTCGACGTCGCGAGCGTCGAGGTAGCGGTCGGTGAGCTTGCGGGTGGGGGCCTCGTCGTCGAAGGCGACCATGTCGGCGCGGTGCAGGCGCTCGATCGGCAACGGACCATCCTCGTCGGTGAAGGGGTGGCCGGGGGCGACGACGACGACGAGCGGGTTGTCCCGCAGCGGGGTGGTGACGAGGCTGTCGTCGTCGGGGCGTCCGGCGACGAAGGCCACGTCGACGCGGTGCTCACGCAGCGCCTGCAGGACCTGCCCCGAGCGCGCCGTCACGAGCCGGAAACGCACCTTCGGGTAGCTGTCGTGGTAGTGCCGGATGAACTCGGGGAGGAGGTACTCGGCGATGCTGAAGGTGGAGCCGACGGTCACGCGGCCCGCCGAGCCGGTGCGCAGCGCCTCGACGGTCTCCTCGAGATCGCGGAGGTGGCCGAAGACCCGCTCGCAGTGGAGAAACACCGTCTCGCCGTCCGGCGTCGGCTGGAGCCCGCGCGAGGAACGGTAGAACAGCTGGAGCCCGATCGCCTCTTCGAGGGCCTGGATCTGCTTCGAGAGCGCAGGCTGGGAGATCCCGAGGCGCGCGGCTGCGCGCCGCATGTTGCCGGACCGCGCCACCTCGTAGAAGTAGCGCAGATGATTGAGGTTGAACGCGAACGCCTCGTTCATGGTGCGACTCGATGTCCGGCATGCACGACCCAGGTATCGTGCTGGGGAGCGAGGTTATGCCGCTGGGCATGGCATGGCAACGCCGACCGGCCCGCTCGGGTGGCAGAGGCCCGCCGGGACTGCGGTCGCCGCCGCACGCGGCGGTGCGCTGTCGCCGGTCGCGGCGGATCGCGCCGCTCCCGGAGCGCCACCTCCATCCAGGCCCGATCGGTCGTGCCCGGGTGACACCTCGCCGCGCGATCGGTGTTGCACGCGTGGACCCATCACGAGGCGACCGGAGGGGACCATGCGTCTCGGCATCATCACTGTGGGCGCGCTCGTCGCGCTGGGCGGCTGCGACCTCACCATCGACAGCGACGACGGGCGCGTGTCGGCGCACCTCGGGGTGGGCTGGGAGACCCCCGATCACCTCGACCAGATCGAGGTGATCGGCGGCGCGACGGTCGAGGTCTACGTCGACCCCTGGGTGACGCGCGCGGCCGCGTCGGCCCGCGGCGGGGGCGGGACGCTCGGCGGGCTGACGCTGCGGACGTCGAGGGGGAGGCTCTCGGTGATCGGCGACACGGAGCCGGGCGTCGTCGTCGTCGTCGAGGTCCCCGTCCTCGAGCGCGCGTCGCTCGTGGGGGATGGGAAGCTCGATGTCTTCGACGCGAGCGCGGACACCCTCGAGCTGTCCCTCGCCGGCTCGGGCGCCCTCGGCGCCGCGGGCCGCGTTCGGCAGGTCCGCCTCGCCGCGAGCGGCGACGGCCTGGTGGACGCGGGTCGGTTGCGCGCGAACACCGGGGTCGTGGATCTGCGCGGCGGCGCGGTCGGGGTGGTGTGCGTGAGCGGAGGCCTCGACGCGAGCGTCGCCGGTGACGCCGTCCTCAGCCGCCGCTGCGAGTAGCGGCGGCGGCGTCCCCCCCCTCGCGGCCGGCGCGCCGGCGCTCGACCTCGAGTGACACCGCCCGCGACGGCCGCAGCGTCACCCGCGGCTGGGGCGGCACGACCTCGCCGGCGCGCGAGCGCAGCCTCACGTGCTGGGCCAGGTGCGCCAAGACGATCTGGCCCTCCATGAGGGCGAAGTGGTTGCCGATGCACACGCGCGGACCGTCGGCGAAGGGGAGGTAGGCGCCGCGCGGCAGCGCCTGCTCACGCTCGGGGGTGAACCGCTCGGGGTCGAAGCGCTCCGGGTCGGGGAACAGGTCGGGGCGGCGGTGCATCCCGTAGATGCTCAGGAGCAGCGTCGCCTTGTCGGGGATCGCCCAGCCCTCGACGCTCACCGGCGCCGTGGCCTCGCGGCCCACCATGTAGGCCGGCGGGTAGAGCCGCATCGTCTCCTTGAAGACCTGGAGCGCGTAGGGCAGCGCGGGCAGGTCCCCGAGGGTCGGCGGCCGGCCGCCGAGGACGCTCCGCGCCTCATCGGCGAGCCGCTCCGCCGCCTCGGGGTTGCGCGCGAGCAGGTAGAGCGCCCAGGTGAGGGCGTTGGCGGTGGTCTCGTGGCCGGCGACGAAGAGGGTCATGACCTCGTCACGGACCTGCGCGTCGCTCATCGTCGCGCCGTCGTCCTCGTCCTGCGCGGCGAGCAGCATCCCGAGGATGTCGTCGTGGGGCGAAGGGTCGGCGCGCCGCTCGCGGATGATGTCGAAGACGATCTCGTCGAGGGTCGCGACGGCCCGCCGCATCCGCACGTGCCTGGGCAGGGGCCAGGACAGCGGCAGGTGGACGAGGGCACCGACGCCGTGAGCGATGTAGCTCGTCGCCGCGTGAATGGCATCTCCGGCGGCCCGCGCGTGCTCTTCGGCGGAGGTGCCGAACATCGTCTCGCTGGCGATCCCGAGGGTGAGTCGGGTCATCTCGGCGTGGACGTCGAGGGTCTCGCCCGCGCTCCAACGCCGCTGGGTCTCCTCGCTGTGGCGCGCCATCGCGTCGGCGTAGCGCCCAACCTCGCGGCGGGTCAGCCCGGGCGCGATGAGCTTGCGCTGCCGCCTGTGCAGGGCGCCCTCGCTCGTCACCAGGCCATCCCCCAGGACCGGCCGCGAAAGCCGCGCGAGGGCGAAGAACTTCATGAACGAGGCCGCCTCCTGGCGCAACACCGCGTTGGCGATCGCGGGGGAGGTGGCGACGTAGAGGCGGCGGCGCGGCAGCGGCACCCGGACCATGTCGCCGCCCTCGCGGTAGGCGCGCAGGAGCAAGCCGAGGCGGTCGCGGCCGAGCTCCGGGAGGCAGCCGAGGACAGGGAGGCCTGAAAGCGTGGGCATCTCGGGCACGGGACGCTCCGTCGTCTGCTGGAGAGGCGAGGGTCCCCGACCCGCGGGGCGGCGTCAAACGCCGCGCCAGTCGCGCGGAGGACGCGCAGCGACTTGACGGCGCATAGCAGCTATCCAGGCGTGGTCGCCGTAAGTGGCTGAGATCGCGTCGAGCGCGGCTGGCACGCTCCGTGCTCAGAGAGGCCTGCGGCCACCCGAACACCCGTCGCCTGGAGGTCCCCGATGCGCCACCGCCTTACCGCCCTATCGCTCCCCTTCGCGCTGCTCGCCGTGGCCGGATGTGGCGGCTTCGGCTCGTCCGACTCCGGCACGAGCACGTCGGCGGACACCACCTCGGGGAGCGACGCCTTCAGCGGCACACAGTGGACGACGCCCTCGGACACGTACACGACCTCCTATGATGCATCGACTCCCTACGACACCGCGAGCGCGTCCGACACCGTGGGGCCGACGCCGGGGGCGGACACGAGCCAGCCGCCGCCGGACGCGACCGGCCCGACCGACGCCCACGCCGATGACCCGGCGCCGCCCGGGACGAACCCGTTCGTCGTGGTCGGCCACGACCCGTTCTCGACCTTCGGCGCGGACGTCGACACGGCGAGCTACGACATCTTCAAGCGCGACGTGCAGCAGCTCCACCGGCTCCCGCTGCCCGCGAGCGTGCGCCTCGAGGAGTTCGTGAACTACTTCCACTACGCCTACCCGGCGCCCGCGTGGGAGGCCGAGCGGCCCTTCAACGTCGCCGTGGAGGCGGCGCCGAGCCCGTTCACCGCGACCACCCTGCTGCGCGTCGGGCTGCAGGGCAAGATCGTCCCGCCGGAGCTGAAGGCCCCGGCCAACCTGGTCTTCTTGGTCGACGTGTCGGGCAGCATGGCGAGCCCGAGCAAGCTCGAGCTCGTCAAGGTGCTCCTGCGCGAGACCCTCAACGTCCTCGCGCCCGAGGACACCGTCGCGATCGTCACCTACGCGAGCCAGGAGAAGATCGTGCTCGGGCCGACGCCGGTGGCCAACCGGGCGCTCATCGAGCAGAAGATCGCCGGGCTGTCCGCCGGCGGCAGCACCGCCGGCGAGCGCGGCCTCGCGATGGCCTACGAGGTCGCCGAGCAGGGGTGGATCGAGGGCGGCATCAACCACGTGCTGCTGTGCACCGACGGGGACTTCAACGTCGGCCTCTCGGGCACCGCCGAGCTCGTCGAGTTCATCAGCGCCAAGCGCCTCACCGGGATCACGCTGACGGTCGTGGGCTTCGGCGGCGGAGACCTCAACGACGCCATGATGGAGGCCGTGTCCAACGCCGGTGACGGCGTCTACGCGGTCATCGGCGACGCCGACTCGGCGGTCGCCTACGCCAACCTGCGGATGCTCGGGAGCCTCTACTTCATCGCCAAGGACCTCAAGATCCAGCTCGCCTTCAACCCCGCCACCGTCTACGCCTACCGCCTCCTCGGCTACGAGAACAACGCCATCGCCGACAACCTCTTCGTCGATGACACGGTGGACGCCGGCGAGATCGGCTCGGGCCACTCGGTCACCGCGCTCTACGAGCTCGTCCTGGGCGACGGCGCCATCCCCGAGGCCGCCGGCGCGCCCGTCGCCGAGGACGGCCCCGCCTATGTCGGCGCCGAGCTGCCGGACTTCGCCGCCGACGACATCGTCGAGGTGCGGGTTCGCTACAAGGAGCCCGGCGCGACCGTCGATGATCCGGCCATCCCCATCGACTACCGGGTCGCCTCGCACCGCATCTTCGCGAGCTTCGACGACGCCGGCGATGACCTCCGCTGGGCCGCCGCCGTGGCCGCCTTCGCCGAGATCCTCAAGGGCAGCCCCTACGCGCGCCTCGACAACCTCGACGCCATCGCGGCCATCATCGCCGAGCAGGCCGAGGTCGACTCCGATCGCGGGGAGTTCAAGACCCTCTTCGAGAGCGCGCGCGAGCTGCTCGACGCCGGGCAGTGACGCCGCGGCGGGCCGGCGCAGCTGCGCCGGTCCGCCGTCTCACAGCTCGTGATCTTTTGCCGAAGCTGGACCCAGTTCCCATCGTATCGGTCGAGGCCCTGCGTCCTCCGCGGGTGGGGGGAGGCGCGACTGCGTCGCCCCAGCCCCCACCAGCTGCGGACTCCGGTCCTCGACCTGCCGTTGCTTGGCTCAGCCGTGACGCGCCACGCGCGCGCGCCGCCACAGCCAGGCGGCGAGGAGGAGCCAGCCGCCGAGCGCGAGCGGCGTCACGGGAGCACCGCCACAGCCGCCGCCCCCCTGGATGTAGACGCCGCCCCGGCCGGGCAGGTCGTCGCTCGGGTCGAGGGGATCGCGCTCGCCGGGGTCCACCGCGCCGTTGAGGTTCACGTCCTCCTCGCCGTCCGGGACGCCGCCGTGGTCGGTGTCGGGATCGCGAGGATCGGTCACGGTCAGCGGGTCGGCGTCGGCGACGAACACCGACGGGTCGGTGGCGGTCGCGTCCTCCGGGGCCGCGAGCCCGCGCTCGGTCCCGTCGAGGAGCCCGTCGTCGTCGCTGTCGGGGTCGAAGGGATCGGTCTCGAGCGCGCCGACCGCGCCGTCGCGGTCGGCGTCCTCGGTCCCGTCGAGGAGCCCGTCGTCGTCGCTGTCGGGGTCGAAGGGGTCGGTCACCGAGTCAGGCTCTGAGTCCGGCTGCCAGGCGGCCGCCTCGATGTCGGTCCCGCGATACGCGACCGGGCTCGCCCCGTCGCTCGTCCCGGCGGGTACGGGCTCGCTCACCCCGCGCTCGAGGCCGTCCGAGAGACCGTCGCCGTCGCTGTCGGGATCGGTCGGGTCGAGCCCGGCGACCCCCTCGGCCCCGTCCGCGACGCCGTCGTCGTCGGTGTCGGCGTCGAGGGGGTCGGTGGGGCCGGCGTCCTCCTCGGCGTCGCCGAGCCCGTCGTCGTCGCTGTCGGCGTCGAGGGGATCGGTCCCGATCGCGGCCTCGCGCAGATCGCAGAGGCCGTCGTCGTCGCGGTCACCCACGTTCAGCGTGACCGTCGCCGCCGCCTCCGCGCCGCCGGGATCGCTGACGGTGTAGGTGAACACCACCTCGCCACAGAAGCCCGCCTCCGGGGCGTAGTCGAGCACGCCGTCGCCGAAGGTCACGGCGCCCCGCGAGGGCTCCTGTACGTCGACGATCGCGAGCCCATCGGCGTCGTCGTCGTTGGCGAGCACGTCGAGCGCGCTCGGGGCGTCGTCACCGACCGAGAAGGCGTCGTCCTCGGCCACCGGCTCATCGTTGGCCGCCGCGCGGACCCAGACGACGATCCGGGCGGTCGCCGCGCCGCCGTCGCCGTCGGTGACCGCGTACTCGAGGTCGTCGAAGCCGGAGAACCCGGGGCTTGGGGTGTAGGTGACCCGGCCGTCCTCGTCGAGGGTCGCGTCGCCATGATTCGGCGCGCCGACCCAGGTGACGCTCAGGGCGTCACCGTCGACGTCGAGGTCGTTGACGAGCGGATCGAGGGTGAGGGCTCCGGTCGCCGCGCGCGCGTCGTCGAGGGCCACCGGCGGGTCGGTGGCGGGCGTGACGGTGAGCCGGACGACGGCGCTCACGCAGCTCCCGCCCGCGTCGCAGGCGGTGTACGGGAAGCTGTCCTCGCCCGCAAAGTCCGCGTCGGGGGTGTAGGTGACGCCGTCGGGCCCCGCGCTCGCCGCGCCGTGGACGGCCGCGCCGACCATCGTCACGGTGAGGGCGCTCCCGGTGTCGTTGGCCAACACGTCCACGGTGACCGCCTCGTCCTCGGTCACCTCGGCGGTGTCGTCGGCCGCTCTCGGCCCTGATCCGCCGCCCACCGTCACCGTCACCGTGGCGGTCGCCGTGGCTCCGGCGGGGTCACTGACGGTGTAGGTGAAGCTGTCGTCGCCCGTGAAGGCCGCGTCGGGGCTGTAGAGGATCTTCGCGTCGGCGCCCGCGGCGGTCGTGCCGTGGGTCGGCGCGCCGACCGTCGCTACGACCAGCGTGTCCCCGTCGGGGTCCTCGTCGTTGGCGAGCACCGCGATCGCCACGAGCGCGTTCTGCGCCGTACTCGCGTGATCATCGCGCGCGACCGGCGGATCCTCGACCGCCCGGACGAGGACGTAGACGAACGCCGTGTCGCAGGCCCCCAGGGCGTCGCAGACCTCGTAGACGAGCCAGTCGGGGCCGTGCCGGTCGGCGGCGGGGGCGTAGAGGACGCTGCCGTCGGGGTTCACGACCGCTCCACCGCGGCGGGGCGACGCTACGAGCTCCGGCGTGACGACCACCGGTTGGCCCTCCGGGTCCGCGTCGTTCGCGGCGACGTTCACGAGCACCGCCCCGTCCTCGTCGACCTCGACCAGGTCGTCGAGCGCCAGCGGCGGGGCGTTCGGGACCGGCTCGCAGGCGTGGGTCTCGCCGCAGCGCTCGCCCGCGCCGCAGTCGCCGTCGTCGGCGCACGGGTAGCACGCGCCCGCCCCCGCGCCGGCGTCGAGGCAGTGGGGGACCGCGGTCGCGCAGCCGGTGTCCGTGCCGCCCGCGCTGTCGTCCACGCACGGGGCGCACCTGGCGTCCGCGGTGGTGCTCGCGACGCAGATGGGGGCGCCGAGGGTGCAGCCGGCGTCCCGGGCCGCGGCGGGGGCGGTGTCTTCGCACGGGACGCACGCGTGCCCGCCGCCGCAGACGCCGACCGGGCACTGCGCGGCCGCGGTGCAGCCGACGCAGATCGGCCCCGAGACGTCGCACGCCGGCAGCTCGCCGGAGCACCCGGTGTCGACCGCGGCCGCCGTGTCGTCGACGCAGGGGACGCAGTGCGCGGCGGGCGTCCCGCTCGCGACGCAGAGGGCCGCGGTGACGTCGCAGCCGCGATCGACCGCCGCGCCCGGCGCCGTGTCCTGGCACGGGACGCAGGCGTGGCCGGTGCTGCACACCTCCGCGCCGCACTGCTCGGCTCGGGTACAGGTCACGCACGCCGGGCCGCCCGGCGCCGCGACGTCGCACGCCGGGATCGCGACCACGCAGCCGGTGTCGGTGTCCGCGACGGTGTCGTCGACGCACGGCACGCAGCGGGCGTTCACGGTCCCGCTCTGGGCGCAGATCGGCTTGGCGGCGAGGCAGCCGTCGTCGAGCCCGCCCCCCGGGGCGGTGTCCTCGCACGCGACGCAGCGCTGATCGGCGCCGCAGACCGTGCCGGCGGCGCACTGCCCGTCGCCGGTGCAACCGACGCAGCTCGGCCCCGCCGCCGCCGCCTCGTCGCACGCCGGGGTGGGGGACGCGCAGCCCCGGTCGGTGCCGACCGCGGTGTTGTCGACGCACGGCACGCAGTGGGCGTCGGGGGTCCCGCTCTGGGTGCAGATGGGGCTCGCGAAGCCGCAGCCGTCGTCGAGCCCCCCGCCCGGGGCGGTGTCCTCACAGGGGACGCACGCCTGGCGCGTGCTGCACACGGCGCCGGCGCCGCACTGGGCGTCGCCGGTGCAGCCCACGCACACCGGAGCGAGGGGGACCGAGACGTCGCATGCCGGCAGCGGCGCGCCGCAGCCGGTGTCGGCGCTGGTCGCGTGGTCATCGACGCACGGGGCGCAGTGGGCGCTCGGCTGGCCGCTCGCGACGCAGATCGGGGCGGCGAAGGGGCAGCCGTCGTCCTGCCCGCTCCCCGGCGCGCTGTCGTGGCACGGGACGCAGGCGCCGTTGGGGGCGCAGATCTTTCCAGCGCCACACTGGAGGTCGCTGACGCAGCCGAGGCAGACCGGCCCGAAGGGGGCGCCGTCGTCGCAGCTCGGCGTGACGGACGTGCAGCCGAGGTCCTGCCCGTCGGCGCTCGTGTCGAGGCACGGCACGCAGCGCGCCGCGCTGCTGCCGCTGTCGGCGCACAGCGGCGCGAGTGAGGTGCAGCCGTGGTCGCGCTGCACCCCGAGGGCGGTGTCCTGGCACGCCGTACAGCGCTGGCCGTCGTCGCAGATGGCGCTGGCGCCGCACTGCGGATCCCCGGTGCACGAGACGCAGGCGGGTCCGCTCGGGGCGGCGAGGTCACAGGCTGGCAGGGCGGGCCCACAGCCGGTGTCGACCCCGGCCGCGGTGTCGTCGACGCAGGCGGTGCAGGTGTGGGTCGCGAGGTCGCAGGAGGTGGCGCAGTCCGCGTCGGCCGTACACTCCACGCAGACCCCCGCGTCATCGGGGGCGTGGAGGCAGGCGGGCAGGGGCGCCGCGCAGCCGCTGTCGAGCCCGCCCACCGAGTCGTCGTCGCACCCGGCGCAGCGCGAGAGGTCGCCGCCGAAGCTCGCGCAGATCGGCTCGGCCACGCCACAGCCCTGGTCGCGCTGCCCGCCCGGGTGGTCGTCGGCGCAGGGGCTGCAGGCGTTGGTGCAGCTGTCGGTGTCGTCGTTGTTGCCGTCGTCGCACAGCTCGCCGGGCTCGACGGTGCCGTTGCCGCAATACCGCAGCGCAGCGCAGCTCCCGCCCTTGCAGCCGGCGATGCTCGAAATGAATAGCCCTGAGTCCAGGTAGCGGTCTGTTGCATCGCACACGACGACGACCAGCTGGTGGACGTAAGCGGCTCCCGATGGGAGGGCCTTCGCGCTCGTGATCTTGGGGGTCAGGCCGTTGTAGCCGCTGAGCGCGGGGTCGCCCTCGCCGGCGAGGGTGTTGATGACGTGGTCCCCGGAGAAGTAGGGGCCGTTGATGTTGATGGCCGCGCCGTCGCCGTCGAGGCCGATGTTCTCGTAGGTGTCGGTCCCGGCGGCGCGCACGAACACCCCGAAGGCGTCGGCGTAGAGGCTGTCGAGGTAGTCGGGGAACTCCTCCGAGCCGAAGACGTAGGTCACCTCGACGCCGTCGAAGTCGTCGTCGAGGGTGAAGTCGAGGGTCAGCCGGACGACGTCGCGGGAGGGGTAGGCGGGGTTGCCGATCACGGCGTCGCAGAACGGATCGTCGTCGAGGGCGTCGGCGCCGTGGACGCCGCTGGCGCCGTCGAGGGAGCCGCGCACGGACTCGTTGGGCGGCAGGGCGAGCTGCACGTCGCCCGAGGTCAGCAGCGCCCCGTGGGCGATGCCGAGGGGCCCGTCGGAGAAGGTCCCGGTGGCGCGGGTCGGAGCGAGGGTGAGGTCGTTGTAGCTCGGGCCGGCCTGGGCGACCGAGCCGCTCTCGACGGTGGCGTTGACGATGTGGATGCCGGCGCCGGCGAACGCGTCGACCAGGAGCGCTACGTCGCTGGTCGCCGTCACGGTCGTCTCCGCGCGCGCGAGGGGCGTGAGGAGCGCGAAGGCGCTGACCGTGAGCAGCGCGCGGAGGGCTACGGGGTTCATGGCGGGGTTCCTCGCGGGCTCGTCCAGACGGTCTGCCCGGCCGGGATGAGAGGGGCCCGCTGTGCGGGCGTCAGCGCGATGTGCGGGAGGGCAGGGAGAGCGGCGATGGCCTCCCCTTTGGTAGCAGAAATCGCAAGTCGCTAAAACGACCGTGTGCCGGCCGGGTAACCCCGAGTCGCTCCAGCGCGCGCGGCGCAGAGGTGGCCGACGCGACGCCCCGGCGCGCTCACACGAAGCCGGCGGCCGTCCGCCAGGCGCGGGTGTAGACCCAGTCGGTGTCGCTCGAGAGGGCCGGCTGGAAGGCGTAGTCGTCGACCGCGAAGTCCTTCAGGCCCTCGCGCCGGTCCACCCGACCCGCGACGATCCACCGCGCCATCATGCCGCGGGCGCGCTTGGCGGTGAGGCCGATCATGCGCGGCTGGCCGTCCTTGATCTCCTTGAAGACCGCGGTGACCACGCCGCCGGCGAGGTGTTCGGGGCGGACCGCCTTGAAGTACTCGTTGGAGGCGAGGTTCACGAGGGTGCGGTCCGCGTGGGCCTCGGTCATGGCGTTGATGCGCTTGGTGATGCGGTCGCCCCAGAAGCTGTAGAGGTTCGCGCCGCGGCGGGTGGCGAGGCGCGTGCCCATCTCGAGGCGGTAGGGCTGGATGAGGTCGAGGGGGCGGATCAGGCCGTAGAGCCCGGACAGGATCCCGAGGTGATCCTGGGCCCAGCGCAGCGCGTCGTCGTCGAGCTCGGGGGCCTTCAGCCCGGCGTAGGTGTCGCCGGCGAACATGAGCGCCGCCGGTTTGGCGTTGGCGGCCGTGAACGGCGTCTCGAAGGCCTGGAAGCGGTCGTAGTTCAGCTCGGCGAGCTTGTCGGAGATGCTCATCAGGCGCGCGAGGTCCGCGGGCTTCAGCTTGCGCGTCGTCCGCATCAGCGCGAGCGTCTCGTCGAGCAGGGCCGGCTGGGTGAAGTCGAGCGCGCGGTCGGTGGGCTCGAGGTCGAGGGACTTGGCGGGGGAGAGGACGGCGAGCATGGGGTTCCTCGGGGGCGTGACCGGTGCGGGGGTGCATCTGACCGGGCGCGGAGCGGGTTCGTCAAGCACCCGATGTGGTGTAGGGTGCGCCCATGTCGCGGGGTGACCAGGACGCTTTGGTGGTGCTCGACGGGACCGCGCTCGTCTATCGCGCGTTCCACGGCGGCGCCCGCTGGACCGCCGCGGACGGCTCCGAGGTCGGCGCCGTCCACGCCTTCGCCCAGCGCCTCGCGCGCTGGCTCGGCAACGCCCGCAGCCGCCACTTCGCGGTGGTGTGGGACGCCGCCGGCGACTCGTTCCGACGGCAGATCGACGCTGGCTACAAGGCGCACCGCAAGGCGCCGCCCGACGCGCTGCTCGCACAGCTCGCGCGGGCCCGCGAGCTCACCCGGGCGCTCGCGTTGACGAGCCTGACCGTCCCCGGCTTCGAGGCCGACGACCTGATGGCGACGCTGACCGTCCGGGCGCGCGGCGACGGGCTCGCCGTCTGGCTCGTCACCCCGGACAAGGACCTCTATCAGCTCGTCGACGACGCCGCGCCGGCGGTCCGCGTGTTCAACCCGGTGTCGAAGACCGTGTTCGACGAGGCCCGCGTGGCCGCGACGCTCGGCGTCCCGGCGCGCGCGGCGGTCGACTACTTCGCCCTCGCCGGCGACAGCTCCGACGGCGTCCCCGGGGTGCGCGGCGTCGGTCCGCGCGCCGCGATGGAGCTCATCCGCGCCTTCGAGAGCCTCGACGGCCTCTACGCGCGCCTCGACGAGGTGCCCGGGCTCGCCCTGCGCGGTGCCGCCGCGGTCCAGAAGCGCCTCGACGCGGGGCGCGCCGACGCCGAGCGCTCGCGGCGCCTCGTCGCCCTGAGCTCGCAGGCGCCGTTGGGGCTCACCGTCCCGCTGCGCGCGGCCACCCTGTGGCGCGGCCCGGGTCCCGAGGCGGAGGCGGTCTTCGCCGCGCTCGGGTTCACCGGCCCCCTGCGCGCGCTCAGCCTTCCCCGGGGCGGCTGAGCGCGTCAGAGCGGGGGGCCGCGGTTGGGACGGCTGGCCGGCTCGACCCCGACGATGGCGGCGCCGGTCGGGCGGAACCCGAAGCCGACGTTTGCGTGGCGACCGCGGCGGCGGCGCCGCCGGGTCCGCAGACGAACCAGGGCCCGATCAGGACGCCGGGCAGCGATCTCTGATCGGGCCCTGGACGCGGCCGAGCCGGCCGCTCCGCGGGAGGTGTCCTACTCGGCCTTCGGCCCGGTGAAGGTGAACGAGCCGAGGAAGTACTCCGAGCGGCTCGCGGACGCGCCCGCGACGTGCATCGCCTGGATGATGTAGTTGCGCTTGCCGTCGAGGTAGGTCCGGACGTGGTTGATGATCTTGCCGATCTCCGGGGGGCCGGGGACCTCGATGGTCCACTCGCGGCCGGGGCGGCCGTCGAGGGTGATGTCCTGCTCGTTGACCAGCGTGCCCTTGACGCTCTTGATCATGCCGTCGCGGCCTCCGTCGAACATCGACTTCTGGGTCTCGGCGTCGGCCGACTCGATCGGCATGTCACCCCAGGCGACCATCAGGGCGCCGTCGGACAGCGGGAACATCACGTTCTTGTAGACGACCGGGCCGAGCACGCTCTCGGCGGTGGTCTGATCGATCTTCGGCGTGCCGGGGGCCATCACCGAGAAGTGGCCGTCCTCGTTGTCGTACTTGGCGAAGCCCTCCGGCGCGGCGGCGGCGACCGGGGCGGCCTCGTCGGGCTTGGCGGCCTCGACCGGGGCGGCCTCGTCGGGCTTGGCGGCCTCGACCGGGGCGGC
>PHBI01000157.1 GCA_002841945.1 Deltaproteobacteria bacterium HGW-Deltaproteobacteria-14 | reverse complement strand
TGGTCCGCGCGCGACCAGGTGCGCGCCAGCGCGTGGCCGGCCGCCAGGCCGATGGCCCCCGCGCTCCGCACCGCGACGCCGGCGGCCTCGAGGTCCCGCACGACCGCCTCGACCTCCCAGGTCGGCCGCCGCATCGCGCGTGCCAGGGTGAGCTCGTCGACCTCCCCGCGCCCGAGCGCGAGCCACCGGCAGACCTCCGCGTGCTCGTCCCCGAGGTGCCCGGCCGCGGCCTTGGCGGGCCCGGTCGAGCGCGCCGCCCAGCCGTGCCAGCCGCCGGTCGGCCGCAGGTCGCCGGCCAGGTGGTCGAGCGCCGCCCGCTTCAGCTCCAGCCGCCCGTCGCCGCGCCAGCTCGCGAGGCCCGCGTGGACCCAGCCGTCGACCTCCGCCATGACGGCGTCGGGGTGGCCGCCGGTCAGCTTCATGAGGAGGTGAGCCGCGTCCTCGCGCAGGTGGAGGAGCCGGTCGGGCCCGGCCACGAGCGCGTGCAGGTCCAGCTCGCTCAGCCTGCCGAGCGCGATCTGGACCCGTCCCAGCCCCGGCACGGGCGAGATCAGGGGGCCGCCACCGTGGACCTCGGCGAGCACGCGGCGGGACCACGGGTCGAGGTAGGATGCGCGCCGCACTGCAACAACGCTATCTATGAGAGCCTTTTTTAGAGCGCTGGATGCCCTATGCTGCATCGCGTCAATTCCGGGCTCGTCGGGGCCGTTCGGGACGAGCTGACGGAGGCTCTCGAAGGGCCGCGTCCCGGCCTTGAGCCAGGTCACCGTGAGCCCACCGGCCGCGAGGCGCCCGCAGACCTCGTCGATGGCGCGCTGGCGTCCGCTGCCCGGGGCGCCGACGATGGCGACGCTCGTTCGGGCGCGCAGGCAGCGCTCGGCCTCGTCGAGGGGGGCGCGCGAGCCCATCCAGGGGGCGCGCTGGAGCCGCGGGACCGCCGCTTGGGTGGCCTCGAGCAGGGTGAGCGCCTCGAAGGCGTCGCGCGGGCGCTGCGCGGGGGCGGTGGCGAGGAGGCGCTGGACCGCGTCCGACACGGTGTCGGGGACGCCGTCGGCCACCTCGCATGCGGGGGGCGGCGGGCCGGCGAGGCGCCGCGTGACGAGGTCGGGCAGGCCGCTGCTGGCGTGCGGGAGCTGGCCGGTGAGCGCCTCGTAGAGGACGAGCCCGGCGGCGTAGAGATCGGCGCGGAAGTCGACCGCGGCGCCCTCGATCTGCTCGGGGGAGAAGTACGCTGGGGTCCCGACCCACGCGCCCTCGGCGGTGATGCAGCGCCCCATGGACGGCCCGCCGGAGACGCCGAAGTCGACGAGCACGACGTCGCCCCCGTCGGAGACGAGGATGTTGGGCGGCTTGAGGTCGCGGTGCATGATCCCCGCCGCGTGGACGTGGCCGAGGGCGACCATGAGGCGCGCCGCGAGCGGGGCGAGCGCCTGCCACGGGACCGGCGCCTCCCGGCCGGGGAAGGGGCGCCCCTCGACCTTGTCCATCACCATGAAGTAGCGGCCGTCGTGGACCCCGTCATCGCGGAGCCGCACGACCCCCGGTGCGTCGAGCAGGCGCAGCGCCGAGACCTCCCGGCGGACGCGGAGGAGCTCGTCGGGGAAGTCCGGGTCGAGGGGGATGAGCTTGATCGCCACCTCGTCCTGGGCGAGCGTGTCCCAAGCCGCGTAGACCGATCCGTAGGCCCCGTCCCCGAGGGGGCGTCGTCGCGGCGGCCCGTCAGCGAGCCCCGCCGTTGCCTAGGCGGCGTCGCGGTTGCGCTCGCGGAAGCGCTTGCGGGCGTTGCGGTTCGAGCAGCGCCGGCTGCAGTACTTCGATCCGGCGCGGGCGTGGTTGGTACAGCCGTCCCAGGCGCACTGCTCCTCGCCGTCGGCGAGGACGACCTTCGGCTCGGGGAGGATCTCCTCCTCGGGCCGCTCCTCCATGGCCGGTCGGTGCGCGCCACAGCCGCGCATCCAACACTTGGTGGCCGAGGCCGGCAGCGTGATTGGCGGCACATGGTCCAAACACGCCCAGGCGCGGTAGTTCTTCCAGACTGGATCTCGATGCACGTCAGCTCCTGAGGCGAGGGTCGTGCGAAGCACTAGGGGATAGAACCGCACCTCACCCGCCGACATTCCTGGCGCGGACGATTATTCAAGCGAACCGAGGGTCAGGCAGCGCGCGCTGACGCGCCTCAGGCCCCGGCGTCGGGGTCGAAGGGCTGCGCGGTGTCGTAGATGACCTCGCCGAGCCCGAGGGCGCCGCGGTCGACCGCGAGGCGCTCGCGCTCGATGGCGTGGAGCTCGCGGTGCACCCGGGGGAAGCGGTAGACGCGGGCGCCGCCCGCCTCCGCGGGGCCGCTCAGGTCGAGCTCCCCGTCGAGCTCGGCCGCGAGCGAGCGCAGGACCTCCTCGAGCCGCGCGCGCCCCGACGGCGCGGCGTCCATGCCGAGGACGGTGATGAGCTCGGGGGTCGACACCCGGTCGTCCTCCTCCTCGAGGGCGTGGAAGATGCCCAGCAGCACCGCGCGGCGCTGGTTGCGCAGGCGGCGGCCGCGGTTGGCGATCGCGGCGGCGACGGCGCGGACCAGCGGGATGGCGAAGACCGACAGCGAGAACATGAGCGGGACGTAGCCGATGACCCAGGGCTCCCACGCCGGGCTGCCGCCGTCGAAGAACAGGTCGACCAGGGCGAGCTCGCCGTCGCCGTACAGCGTCGAGAGGATCAGCGAGAGCGCCAGGTTGAGCCCGTTGAAGGCGTAGATCCAGCCGCGCTCGCCGGCCGGCACCCCGACGACCCACGGGGCCACCTCGAGCCGCTCCCAGGCGTAGGTGAACTCGCGCGGCGCGTCGCTGCGGCTGGCGAGGTCCACGAGGCGCGCGCGGGCGTCCGCGGGGAAGACGGCGCGGGTGGTGGCGCCGTGCTCGATGGCGCCGCCGGCGACCGCCGCGAGGTGGGTCAGGCGCGCCCGGGCCGAGGCCGCCGTGAGGCCCAGGCGGCGGGCGAGGTCCTCGACCGTGACGGCGCCGCCGCGCCCCACCACCCAGTCGAGCACCTCGGTGTCCTCCGAGGCGCTGACGAGCAGGCGGTCGAAGGTATAGACGATGACGCCGCCGTCGGTGACCCGGACGTCGCCCTCGTATTGCGCGGCGAGCGACAGGAGCAGGGCGTCCGCCTGGTCGATCGGCAGCCCGGTGAGCGACACCGCGTCGGCGGCGGTCGCGCGGCCGTCGTGGGCCTGGACGAAGGCGAGCAGGTTGCGCTCGCGCCGGCGCGGGTCCTCGGGGGGGCGCGGGGGGCCGAAGATGAAGGCGTGGACGGCGCGGGTGAAGGGCAGCTTGGCCGGGGTCGGGGCGGGGGCGAGGGCGAGGCCGAGGTCGGCCTTGGCGAAGCGCTCGCCGAGCCCGAGCAGGCGGATGGCCTCGCGGCGCCGGCGGCTGCGGCTGGCGCGGCGCTCGGCGCGGGCGACCCGGCGCGCGTTGCGGGTGACCTGCTGGCGCTCGCGGAGCTCGGCGCGCCGCGCACGTTTGGGCGGCGACCCGCAGGTGAAGCAGGCGAAGCAGGAGTCCCCGCAGCCGTTGGCCGAGCCCCCGGCGCAGTCGCCGCAGCCGCCGCAGCCGTCGCAGCCGTCGCACCCCTTGCAGTCGCAGTCACAGTCGCAGTCGCTGTCGCCGCCGCGGGCGGCGCCGGCGATCGCCATCACGGCCAGGGCCACGAGGAGGACGACGTAGAAGATGAAGTAGGCGACGAGGACCACCGACAGGGCGGCGTAGAAGACGGCCTGGAACACGGTGTAGACGGCGCGGCCGAAGCGCGCGAGGCGGCTCGTGTCCGGTGGGACGGCGCGGGTGCGGTCCACCGCGTAGATGAGCTCGCCGTTGGCGTCGACGGCGACGTGGCCGCCGACCCGGGACAGGGCGGGCAGGATGGCCTGCTCGATGTCGCCCGCGGGGAGCGCGGTGAGGGTGATGAGGTCGCCGAGGGTGGCGCGGCCGCCGTTCTTGCGGATGGCGGCGAGGAGGTCGGCGTGGATCATCGGCGGGCCTCCGCGACGGCGCGGGCGACGGTGACGCGCGGGGCGGGCAGGCGGGTGACCGCCTCCCAGCCCTTGTCGGCCAGGCCGTCGACCAGGGCGCCGCGCAGCACGGGGCCGTGGGCCGCGAGGGGGAGGGCGTCGAAGGCGGCGCCGAGCGCGGCGACGCGGCCGGCGAGCGCCCCGGTGACGAAGCGCAGGGCGGCCGGGTCGAGGGGGCCGACCGCGCGCTCGAGGGGGTTGAAGCGGCCGCGCCTCAGGTCGCGGGGCAGGTCGGTGAGCGCGTCGACCAGATAGAGCAGGCGGCCGAGGCGGTCCGCGAGGGCGCCGGCGGCGGCGACCGTGGCGTGGGGCGCGCCCGCGTGGGCGACGAGCCAGGCCACGCTGGCGCGCAGGCCGTCGGCGGTGGGGGCGGAGAGGCTGTCGAGGTCGGCGTGGGGGTCCCGCTCGATCGTCGGCTGGCGGCGGAGGGTGGCGCGCACCTCGGCGAGGGGGAAGCCGAGCCGCTCGAGGGCGGCCGACGCCGCGTCTATGTCGCGACGCAACAAACGCTCGGCGGCACGCGAAGCTAAACCATCACGGTCGACTCGGTCGTCGAAGAGCTTCTCGCCGGCGAGAAAGAGCTGCATTGCAGCGAGGCCGGGGAGCCAGTCGGCGGCGAGGGCGCGGCGGCGGCGGACGCCGGGGATGGGGCAGCGGACGCGCTCGCGGGTGGTGGCGTCGGGGGTGAGGCCCTCGACGAGCATGGCGAGGACGCTCGGGTCGTCGCCCGCGAGCCAGCGGGCTCGGGTGCGGTAGGCGGTCCCGAGCTGGTGACACAGCCCGCACTGGTGGTGTGCGAGGGGCGTGCGCCCGTGCCCGCCCGCGACGCGGAGGTAGCCGTACATGGCGCCAGCATAGGCGAGGTTGGCGCAACCGGCCAACGCGGCCGCTGGGGCGCGGAGGCGGCGGTGGCGTTGGGGGCTGAACGAAGAGAGGCGGCGACCGCGGGGGAACGCGGTCGCCGCCTCGGGACACCCGGTTGGGGCGTAGGGCTGGCTACGCCGGGGCCGGGATCAGTTCGCGGGCGGGAACAGGACGGTGTCGATGACGTGGATGACGCCGTTGCGGGCGTAGATGTTGGTGGTGATGACGTCGGAGGAGGCGTTGACGCTGAGCGTCTGGGTCGCCGCCTCGTAGGCCAGGGCGATGGCGTCGCCGTTCTTCATCATGGCGCTCGTCAGGGTGACGGCGACCGCGGCGGGAACCACTCCGTCGGCCACGTGGTAGAGCAGCACGTCGGTCAGGGCCGCCTGGTCGTCGAGCAGGCTCGACAGGGCCGCGCTGTCCACCTTGGCGAAGGCGGCGTCGTTGGGGGCGAAGACGGTGAAGGGGCCCGGGCCGTCGAGGGCCGCGACGAGGCCGGCGGCGTCCACGGCGGCGAGCAGGGTCGAGAAGTCGGGGCTGGTGCTCACGACGCCGGCGATGGTCGGCGGGGGCACCATCACCGCGTCGATGACGTGGATGACGCCGTTGCTGGCCTCGAGGTCGGTGACGGAGATGGGCGCGCCGCCGATGGCCGGGCCGCCGTCGCTGGTGATGGGCACGAGCGCGCCGTTGAACATGGTCAGGTGCGCCGAGCCGAGGACGTCCGCCGCGGGCAGCGCGCCGTCGTAGACGTGGTAGGTGAGCAGGTCGACCAGGGCGTCCTGGTCGTCGAGGAGGGCCTCGAGCGCGCCTTCGGGCAGGGCGGCGATCGCGTCGTTGGTGGGCGCGAAGACCGTGAACGGGCCCTCACCGGCCAGGGTCGCGTCGAGCCCGGCCGCGACCACCGCGGTCGCGAGGGTCGAGAAGCGGCTGTCTCCGGTCACCACGTCGACGACGGTGTTGGACTTGGGCTCCTCCGGCGGGAGCAGGACGCCGTCGATGACGTGGATGACGCCGTTGCTGGCGGCGATGTCCGTCGTGGTGACCCTCACGGTCCCGTTCAGGATGACCTCGCCGGCTCCGTTGACCTCGATCGCGACGTCGGCGCCGTTGAGGGTGGTCGCCGAGGTCAGGCCGACGACGGTGGCGGCGTCAACCTGACCGCTGACGACGTGGTACTTCAGGATGGCGGTGAGGGTCGGGATGTCTTCGAGCAGCGACTCGACGGTGCCGGCGGGGAGCGCGGCGAACGCCGCGTCGGTCGGGGCGAACACCGTGAACGCCCCTGAGCCGGCGAAGGTCGCGGTGAGGTCCGCGGCCTCGAGCGCGGCCTCGAGGGTGGTGAAGTCCCCGGAGGCCGCGACGACCGACGCGATGGACTCGGGCTGCGCGGTGGTCGAGGGGGTGGCGTCGTCGCTGCAGGCGCCGAGGGCCAGCAGCGACGACGCGAACGCCAGGGTGCCGAGGTGGCGGGTCAGGCTGTGCATGGGGATAACCTCTTTTGATCTATAGTCTTTTGGGAGCGTTGTGGTGCGGGCGTGGTGTCGCGTCTCAGGAGCGGGGGATCATGACGCTGTCGATGACGTGGATGACGCCGTTGCGGGCCATCACGTCGGCCTTGACGACGGTGGCGCCGTCGACCTGGAGCCCGGCGCCGCTGCGCTTGAGGGTCAGGCTGCGGCCCTCGACCGTCTTGGCGCGGTCGAGCTTCATGGCGTCCTTGGCGAGGACCTTGCCGGACACGACGTGGTACGTGAGCACGGCGCGCAGCTGGTCCTTGTCCTTGAGCAGCGCCTCGACGGTGCCGGCGGGGAGCTTGGCGAAGGCCTCGTCGCTCGGAGCGAAGACCGTGAACGGGCCGTCACCCTTGAGGGTGTCGACGAGGCCCGCGGCGGTGGCGGCGGCCAGGAGCGTCTGGAAGGTCCCGGCACCGGACGCGACCTCGACGATGTCTCCCGTCTTGGCGGCCGTGGTGGTGGCGCCGCCGCCACAGGCCAGCGCGGTCGAGACGGTGGTCAGGGTGGCGCCGAGGAGGACGGCGGACGCGATGGCGAGGTTCTTCATCTTCATGGTCGGGCTCCGGGGTTCGGGTTGGATCCCCAAGATAGCGCCGAACAGGTTTTGAGCAAGTATTTTCTTTTCAAAAATGATTCGTGCGTGTTCGGTGCAGCTGTGGTTGACTGTTGAACAGGTTTCGACGAGGAAAGTTCTATGTCAGCCAACGCGACGACAGTGGAAGACGACGCCACCGAGGGGATGAGCATCGGGGCGCTCTCGCGCGCGACCGGGATCCCGGTCGCTACGCTGCGCTCGTGGGAGCGCCGCTACGGCTTCCCCGAGCCGATGCGCCGCGAGTCGGGTCACCGGCGCTACGCCCTCGGTGACGTCGATCGGCTGCGCCTGGTCAAGCAGGCGCTCGAGCTCGGCAACCGGCCGTCGGACGTCGTGAACGCGGCCGTCGCGACCCTCGAGCACCTCGTGGAGCTGGTCCCCCCCGACACCGACGGCGCCCCCCCGAACGCCTACGTCGGGCGCCTCATGGCCGCGACGCGCGAGCTCGACGAGCGCGGCCTCGGCCACGCCCTGCAGCAGGCGCTCGACGACCTCGGGATCCGGCGCTTCATCTACGAGTGCGCGGCGCCGTTCTTGCGCGCCGTCGGCGAGGCCTGGGCCGGCGGTCGGCTCGCCGTCATGCACGAGCACTTCGCCAGCGCCCGCCTGCGCCAGCTCCTCGCGCAGCGCCGCCGCGCCTACGAGGCGGGCGCGCCGCCGGTCGTCTGCGCCGCGCTGCCGGGCGAGCAGCACGATCTGGGCTTGCACATCTCCGCGCTCCTGCTCGCCTTCGGCGGGGCCCAGGTCATCTTCCTCGGCGCCGACACCCCGGCCGACGAGATCGGCGCCGCCGCGCTGCAGTGCCACGCGGGCGGGGTGCTCGTCGGGTCCTCGCGCTCGGCTGTGCCCAGCGTCGCCATCCCGCAGCTCGACGCCGTGCGGCGGCTGCTGCCCCCCGAGGTGCGGGTCGCCGTAGGCGGGCTCGCCGAGGCGCCGCCGGGGGTCACGCTGCTGGCGGACTTCCAGGCGGTCGAGCGCTGGTGCGAAGAGCTCCTCCGGGTGAGCGCCGCCGGCGTGGCCTGATCAGGGCGAGGCCCAGCAGCGCCGCGAGCGCGAAGACGAGCCCCGGGGAGGTCCCGCCGCCGGCGCAGCCCGACGCCTCGGGGGCCCCGTTGGCGACCAGGTCGCTGCCGCCCGCGCCATCCGAGCCGAGCCCGTCCCCGCCGAGGACGTCTCCGCCGAGGACGTCGGCGAGATAGTCCTGGCCGAGGTCGTCGTAGGGGTCCGTCTCGGCGGTGGCCTCGGGGCCGGGCTCGACCGGGGGCTCGGGGCCAGGGCCGGGATCACTGGCGGCGCACGTCACCGGATCGCAGACCAGGTCGGCACCCTCGCCCGGCTCGTGGTTGGCGGTGCCCGCGCACGCGGTGTCGGTGACGACCGCGGCGTCGCTGAAGAGGTCATACGCGATCGCGGTCACGCACACGGCCGCGGGGGCGGGCGGCGTCCCGTCAGGATGATCGACGAGGAAGTACCACGGTCCCGCGTTCGCCGGGTAGGCGACCCGGGTGAGATACACCCCGCCCGGGGCGGTCACGGTGAGCTCGACCGCGTCGTAGCGGCCGTCGTTGGGCAGCGGGGCGTCGAAGGCGACCGAGACCACGGCCATGCGGCCGGCGCGCTGGCAGCAGACGTTGGGGTGGTCCGCGCAGGGGACGCCGCCCGGGAGGTTCGCGCAGGTCTCGTACTCGAGGGGCGCGATGCGGTCGCTGGTGTGGACGTGGACCTCGGCGGGGTGCGTCGTCGGGGTCGGGGCGACCGTCACGGTCAGCGTGCGGTCGACCCCGCCGTAGGGGCAGCCGCTATGTGCGCCGTCCCCTGGGGGCTCCGGGACGGCGACGTGCATCGTGTAGGTCGCGCCCGCGGTGAGCGGGGCGTCGGGGCGCCACCGGGGGGCGCGGCGCAGGGCTGCGACGTCGGGCTTGGCGCTCTCAGGGCGCAGCGCCACGGTTCCGGGGACCACGGCGCCGGCGCCGTCGGTCACGGTCACGGTGAGCGTCGGTGGGGCCAGGTCCTCGGGGGCGGTCTGGTAGCCGCTGACCCACTGGATCGGGAGGACTATCCAGGGCGCGGTCGGCGCCTCGGTGACCGCGAGCGGGACTCGCGCGTCGTCCGTCCACCAGCCGGCCAGGCACGTCGCGGCCGGCAGCTCCGCGCGGGCCGGCGCGACCCCGGTCAGCGTCACGAGCGCGAGTATCCAGGGGAGCGATCGCTGGCTCGGGCGCATGTGTCCTCCTCTTGGTCCACGGTAGGGCTAGAGCAAGGTGCGTGCCACCGCCCGGGTCCCTCGTGCGACCGCGCTCAGCCGCAGCTCATCAGGGCCAACGACGGGTCGCGACGCCGCCACGACCGGCCCGGGGTGACGATCAACTATACACCTGGCCAGGGACTCGCCAGCGCTCAGTGGATCGGGCGGGCGCGGTCCCGGAACCACGGGCGAAACGTGCTCTCCATCAGCGCGCGCTGGGCCTCGGGGGCGCGGCGGGTGCAGGTCGATCGCTCATCGGAGCCCTCCGGGGCGGCCCAGCGGACCTCGGCGCAGTCGTTGGGGTTGTAGGCCACCTCGATGTCGTGGGCCCGCGCCATCACGTCGGCCAGGGTCAAGGTCCAGGCGCTGCCGTCGCTGCGGGTGTACGCGATGGTGCGGCGCCGGGTCTCCTCTCGCAGCCGCGCCTCCATCCGCGTGGCCACCGCCGCCGGGTCCTCGCCCGGGGCCAGCACGAAGCGCTCGGGGCGCGCCTTCACCCGGGCCGGGAAGGCCAGGACGGTGTCGATGGCGATGAGGATCCGCATGTCCCGCGACGGCGTCGAGTAGTCCTCCCACGGCCCCGCGGTGATGAAGATGTCCGGCCCCTTCGGCATCACCATGGTCTTGCCGGGGTTGTCGCGCTTCCACTGCTCGCCGTTGTCGATCGACTCGACCCGCCGCCGCACCTGCTGGTCGAGGGCGTCGACGACGGCGATCAGCGCCTCCTCCGGGGGCATCGGGCGCGGGTTGATGACCTCGTCCATCATCTCGTAGAAGCCGTCCTTGCCCTTGGACCACTGCACCACCGAGAAGTCGCCATAGTCGATGGACGCGGCGATCTCGGCGTTGGTGAGCTCACGGGTGCCGTCGCGCTCCCGGCGGACGGGGCGGAAGCGCTTCCAGCCGGCCCCGGCGATGGCGTCGTCCGCCGGGAACATGAACGAGCCGCGCCAGAACACGCGCCGCCCGATGACGCCGTCGGGCTGCGCGTCGATGGCCATCAGCACGCCGGCGCGCCCCGCGGTCTGCGGAAACCACCGGCCGACCATCATGGTGTGGCCGTAGGGGTCGGTGTAGATGGTCCCGGGGCGCAGCGCCCGGCGGTCGAGAGAGACCGGGTAGAAGTCGCTGCGCTCGTCCTCGGGGAGGCTCCGCAGGCTCGACGAGTGGACCGTCGCGGCGACCTTGCGGGCGAAGCGCGCGTAGGCCGTCAGCCGCGTCTCGCCCTCGGCCGGCATGTCGTTGGTGAGCGGCTCGCCGCAGGTCGGCGCGCGCTTGGCGTTGCCGCGGCGGCACGGCCGAAAGGCGAAGGGCAGGCCGAGCTTCCAGGCGAAGTAACTTCTCAGAAAGTAAGGGAAATCGGCGCAGTCGGGGTCCATCCGCGGGGCGCCCTCGGCCCCCGAGTCCTCGCCGAGGCCCATATAGTTGTAGAGGGTGTTGCGCTCGGGGTCGCTCAGCGCCTGCGACAGCGGGTTCCAGCTGATGTCTTCGTCGACCGGGGCGTCGAAGAGGCGCTCGATCCACAGCGCGTAGAGGTTCTCGGTGTCGCGCTCCCACTTGATGCGCGAGCGCCACGCCTCGCGCTCGTCGCCGAGCGCGTTCGACCCGCTCGGGCGCGGGCGCACCAAGACGTCCTGGCAGGCCGCCACCGCGCCGTCCGCGACCAGGGCGAAGCGCCAGCGCCCGGTCGCGGGGCGGTCGATCTCGCCGATCCAGCCCCAGGGCGGGCCGCCCCGCGCCTCGGCCGGGAGGTCGCGGGTGACGCCGTCCGGGGCGACGGCGACGAGGCGCGCGTCGGACAGCTCGCGCTCGCTCGTGATGAGGAGGCGCAGCCGCTCGGTGGCCGCCGGGCGCCGCGGGGCGTTGAAGATGGCGACGTCGAGCGAGTCCTCGCAGGCGGCGAGCCCGGCGACGTCGACCGGGACGGGCGCCTCGCCGGGGGCCGCGCCGATCTGGGTCAGGAGCAGGGTGGTCGCGAGGAAGAGGCTCATGGTCCGAACACCGCCAGGCGCGTGATGCGCTCGATGAAGGCCGTCCGCTCGGTGCCGCGCCCGAGCTCCAGCGTGGTGACGTCGACGCGATCGACCCGCACGGTGCGATCGCCGCCCCCGGGGCAGGGCACGAGGTACTCGCTGATGGCCGAGAGCGCCCACGGCGTGCCGTCCAACTCGCCGAGATACAACATGATGTGCCCGGGCATGTACAGAAACACGATCCCGTCGGCGTCCGCCCGGCGGATGGCGTCCCGCTTGGCGCGGTCGCTCAGGCGGGCGACGTCGATCGTGCGCGCGCCGCTCTCCCCCTGGACGCTGGAGTTGCGGCCGAAGCGCAGACCGAAGGTCGCGAAGGTGTCGTGCAAGAGCCGCGAGCAGTCGCGCCCGCCGCCGGTGCCGCCCCAGCCGTAGGGGTCTCCGATGCGCCGCATCACGAGACGCAGGACGTTGCGCCGCGTCAACGGCAGGAGCCCCCTGTGCACCGCAGCATCGTCGCGCACCCAGTCGTCGCCGAGGCCGTCCAGGGTGGGGACGAGGACCTGGTAGTAGCCGGCGTCGTAGCCGACGATCGGGGCGCTGGCGCCGAGGCGCAGGAAGGCGCCGCGCTCGGTGGGGACCCAGTCGTCGACCACGACGAGGCGGTCGCCGTCGTCGCGGTAGGCGAGTGCCTCGGCGGGGGACAGCGGCGGGGTGAGCTCGGGGAGCTCGAGCCAGCCGACGCCGTGGCCCGCGGCGACGTAGACCCAGCGGCCGTCGGCGGACTCGCGGTCCACCCGGACGAGCTCGCCGGTGTGGAGGACCGAGCAGCGGTTGCGGTCGAAGTCGCGGTCCATCGGCGGGGTGAAGAGGCCGCCGCTCTCGGGGACGCAGCGCAGGTCGGCGGGCGTCACCACGAGCTGGAAGCGGCTGACCGGCCGCGAGTCGCGGGCGATGGCCAGGGCCGAGCCGAAGCTGCCGCGGCGCGCCTCGACCCAGGCGCCGGTCTCGAGCCGGGGGCGCATGTGAGCGAAGCGCTCGCGGAGCTCGTCCTCCACCGCGCGGGGGGAGCGCGGCGGCTCCCGGACGACGTCCTGCCAGGTCCCGGGGCGGGCGCCGTTGGCGTCGTTGAGGCGCGCGATCTCGCCCGGGGTGAGCAGCGCCCGGTCGAGCTCGTCGGGGGCGCGGGCGGCCAGCCAGGTGGCGAGCTCGCGCTGGGCGTCCCCGGTGCCCGCGGGCCGCGCGCTCCACGACGTCGTGCCGACGCAGCGCGGGTCCGCGGCGCGGCCGGGTGGGGTGAGGGTGAGCGCCGCCACGAGGGTGGTCAGCGCGAGCGAGGCGTGGCGTGGCATCCGCCGGCATTGTTTCTCGACCAGGCGCATGCGTCGAGAAACGCGCGAGCGGCCCCCCGCCATCCACCCGGCGCGTCGCTCAGCGGTGGCGCACCCGGCGCACGAAGCCGTAGTCGCTCTCGGTGACCAGGACGTCGCCGTTGGGCGCGATCGTCACGGCGCGGACCTCGGCGACCTTCTTGCCGGGGTTGCGGAAGAACTGGCCGTCGCCGCCGTGGGCGTCGGGGTCGCCGTCGAGGAAGAGGTGGATCACCCCCGCCGTGTCCACGTACCAGACCTGGCTGCCGAGGTGGGTCGCGAGGAGCATCCCCCCGGTGTCCATGAACGCGATCCCGCGCACCCCGGCGAGCCCCGTCGCGGTCGCCAGCGCCCCGTCGCCGCCACCCGTCTCCTCGCCGTTGCCGGCGACGACGGTCCGCCCGCCGTCCACGACCCGGTACACCAGGTTCGCCGCGCGGTCGGTCACGAACAGCGCCCCGTCCGCGGCGACCGCCAGGTTGCCGAGCTCCGCGAACCCGCTCGCGTAGCTGTCGACCCCGATCCCGGCCCGCCAGCGCCGCACCCGCTCGCCGCTCGCCCAGTACGCCAGCTGCTCGTCGTCGGAGACCCACAGGCCGCGCCCGTCCTCCATCCCCTCGGCGTCGAAGACCAGCGTCGTCAGCGCGCCGTCCGCCCCGAGGCGCCGCACCTTGGAGTTGCCGAGGTCGAGCACGTAGACGACCCCGTCGGGCCGCACCCAGAGCCCGTTCGGCGCGCTCAGCCGCCGCGCTACCCCCGGCCCGGGCAGGTCCCCGTCGTCGCCGGCCTCGCCCGTCCCGGCCGCGGTGGTGATCGTCCCGTCGGTCGCGACCCGGCGGATCGCGTGGGCGTTCTTGTCGGCGATGTAGATGACCCCCGCCACGTCGGCCATCGCGACGTGGGGCCGCGACAGCTCCGCCGCCGTCGCCGGCCCGCCCTCGAAGGCCGGCAGCCAGTCGTTGACGCCGTCGACCCGGTCCTCCCCGAGCCCCGCGACCGTCGACAGCAGGTCGTAGCGCGCGACGACGGTCGCGAACTCGTCCTCGGTGACCTCGTCGGCGGCGGTCCCGTCCTCGGCGTCCCCCGCGATGTCCGAGGCGTCCGAGGCGTCCGAGGCGGCGCCGTCGTCGCCGCACGATGCTGCAATGCAGCATGCCGCCACCGCGCCCGCGAGGGCGCCCCGAGCCCAACCCCGGCGTGTCACGAGAAGAAGCCCTTGGCCAGTCGATCCGCCTCGGCGACCGCGCCCATCGCCACCGCGGCTGCGGCGGTCCGCGCGCGCAGGGCCTCCGCTTCGGGCTCATGCCTGCTGCGATGCAACACGGTCGCGAGGCGCCGCTGCACCCGCAGCCCGAGGTGGGCCAACCCGAGCCCCTCCGCGGCCTCGGCGATGGCTCGGGCGCGGGCGACGTCGGCGGCGCTCGGGCGCGGCGCGAGCGCCAGGGCGGCGGACTCGGCGTCGAGCGCCAGCGGTAGGACGGCGAGCTCGCTTGCGGCGAGGGCCACGGCGTCGGCGACCGTTTGGTCGGCGGCCCCGAGATCGACCGCGACCAGCCGCAGGGCGACCCCCTCGAGGGGGCGGCCGGCGGCGTCGAGGCGCTCGGCCGCCGCGAACAGGGCGTCCCGGTGGGCCGGCGTGTCGGCGCTCAGCAGATCGAGGCGCGCCCGCATGGCGTCGCAGTCGAGGGTCTCGCGCACCTCGAGCTCGGCGCCGAGCAGGGTGCGCGCGCGCTCGAGGCTCGCCCGGGCGTCGCCGAGGCGTCCGGCCGCGACCAGCGCGTCGGCGGCGGTCAGCGCGGTGGTGGCGGCGTCGGCGGGGCGGCCGAGGCCGACGAGGGTGTCGACGGCGGCCAGGAAGCCGCGGACCCCGGCGGCGACGTCCCCGCGGGCGTAGGCGAGAGCGGCGAGGTTCACGACCAGGCGGGCCTCCGCGGCGGCGTAGCCGAGGGTGCGGGCGCGGCCGAGCGCCTTGGAGAAGGCGGCCTCGGCGGCGCCGAGGCGCCCGAGCCGGGCGTCGAGCTGGCCGACGAGGCAGGTGACGTCGACGACGTTGCGGCCGGCCCGCAGCCGCTCGAGGACGGTCAGGGCCTCGACGTAGCGGTCGCGCGCGTCCTCGAGCTGCCCGGCGGACGCCGCCAGGTTGGCGAGGTTGACGCGCAGGCTGGCGATGGCCTGGAGATCGCCGAGCTCCTCGTAGAGCTCGAGGGCGCTGTCGTAGCAGTCGCGGGCCGACTCGAGGTCGCCGCGCACCGCCGCCAGGATCCCGAGGTTCATCGTCGCCCGCGCGACGCCCTCGTGGTCGCCCCCGTAGGTCGCCATGCTCAGGGACGCGTCGTACAGCGACTGCGCGCCGGCCATGTCCCCGCGCTCGCGGCTGGTGTTGCCGAGGTTCGCCAGCGCGAGGGCGTTGCCCGAGAGGTCGGACTCCTGCCCGGACAGGTCGAGGGCCTTGCGAAACCACCCCTCGGCCCCGTCGAGGTCGGCGGCGGCGCGCGCCACGTCCCCGAGCGCGATGGCGGCGCGGGCGGCCCCCTGGCCGGCGCCGAGCTCCTCGTAGAGCCCGAGCGCCCGCTCGAACCAGCGCCGCGCCTCGGGCAGGTCGCCGCGGCTCAGCTCGAGCAGGCCGAGGTTGCCGGCGACGGTCGCGAGCATGTCCGGCTCGTCGCGGCGCTCGGCGATGGCCACGGCCTCGTGATACGCCGCCGCCGCCTCGCCCACGTCCCCGCGCTTGGCCAACACCTCGGCGCGGTGGGCGAGGCACTGCCCGACCTCGCGCTCGAAGCCCTGCTGGCGCGCGATGGACAGCGCCTCGGCGAGGCACGCCGCCCCCTCGTCGAGATCCTGCCCGATGGCCGCGCACAGCCCGGCGCGCTTCCACGCCTGGAGCTCGCGCTCGGGCGCGTGGGTCCGCCCGAACGCCTCCGCGGCGAGGCGGAACTGTTTGTACGCGAGCGCGTGGCGCTCCTCGGAGAGGAGCCGCTCGGCGGCCTCGTAGTGGTTCTCGGCCTGGGCGCGGTGGCGGTCGTCGACGGGCATGGGCGGCATCGTAGTCCCGGGGCGGCCCGCGGGTAAAGGCTCGGTAAAACGCCGGCCCGGGCTGAATCCAACGGTCCCGCCAGGCGTTGCTACCGCCACACCCTCGATCGCCCCCCCGGAGGACGCGATGCCCCAGCCCACGCCGCCCCCACGCCGCGCGCCGATCCTCGGCGGCCGCGCCACGCGCGCCGTCCTCGCCCTGGCGCTGCTCGCCGGCGCCGCCGCGACCGCCCACGCCACGCCGCTGTCCGACGCCTCCCGGGCCTTCGCCGCGCACACCGGCGCCCGGCTCGTCTTCGACCGCGGCGGCCTCCCCGACGGCGCCTGGTACGACCAGCTGCCGGCGCTGTCCGCCGAGCGCCAGCTGCGCGCGGCGCGCCTGCTGCTCGACGAGGCCGCCAAGTACCCGCGCGGCTACCTCGGGGCGATCGGCGTGCGCGCGGTGGGCGTCTTCGCGGCGTGCGTGTCCAACGACAACGACGGCTTCCACAGCTGGGACGACACCTACGGCGGCTACCTCTACTACGGCGTCTGGAACGGCAGAGACGGCATCGCGGCGGCGTACTACAGCGACGGCCAGCTGCCGCTGACCTTCCACCACGAGGTGTTTCACGCGGTCGACGCGACGGCGGGCGGCGTCAGCGACCACGACGCCAACTTCCACGCGGACGACGCGCGCTTCGCCGCCGCGGTCAGCGGCGAGCGGCGTTACCCGGCGGCGCGCATCGCGCAGGGGGATCTGGCGCGCCTCGCCGCGGTCGGTCGCGGCCGGGTGTTGGAGGACGCGGTCGCGCACTACGCGACCAAGAGCGCGGGCGAGGATCAGGCGGAGACGGCGCGCTGGATGATGACGAACCTGGCCGACGCGCTCGTCCAGGTGGCGCGGCGCCCGGAGCTGGCCGGCAGCCAGCGGATGCTCCACCTCCTGGGCGAGTACCGGGGCGCTACCACCGACGGGCCGGCGCTCTCCTGGTTCGTCGACGTGGCGCTCGGGCGCGCCGACCGGAGCGCGCAGGCCACCGCACCCCCGCGCGACCCGGAGGTCGCGCGCCTGGTCGCGCTGGCGGCGGGCTCCCTCCCGGAGCTCGACGACGTGGTGACGGCGCGGCGGCTGCTCGCGCGCTTCGCGAGCGGGGGCATCGACGCCCTCGGCGCGCGTGACCGGGCGCGCCTCGCCCAGGCGGCCCTCGACCTGACGCCGCGCCTCGGGCGGGCGCGGGCGCGGGCCAACGACGACG
>PHBI01000156.1 GCA_002841945.1 Deltaproteobacteria bacterium HGW-Deltaproteobacteria-14 | reverse complement strand
GGCCGGGATGCCCGCGCCTCGGGCCGAGCGGCCCCGCCGGGACGCGCGTTCGGCGCGGGTCACGCGCGCCCGGCCCGCGCGACCCGCGGTGGAGGGCGCCGTGGTGGTCGCGTTCCCCGACGTGCGCCCTGCGGTCGCGGTCGAGGCCGTCGAGCCGATCGAGGCGGCGACGGACGACCCGGGAGGGGCGCCGCGGATCGCCGCCGGCGCCGCGCTGGACAAGGACCTGCTGGGTGCGCTCGCGGAGACCCTGCGGCGCAAGACGTTCAAGTGACCCCGGACCCCGCCATCGGAGGTAGAAGATGAAGTTCCGTACGCTGCTCGCCGCGCTCGCGCTGTGCTCGCTCGCCGTCCCCACCATCGCGGCGGCGGCGGCCCCCAAGGAGCCCGCGTCGAGGTTCTACATCTTCGACGCGCAGGCGTTCGAGGGCTCGGTCAAGGGCCCCGGGATGGGGGTCATGGACGGCCACCGCAAGGTCGAGTTCGCGCGCCTGCTCGAGCTCAAAAAAGACCTCGTGCCCGGCATCTTCCAGAGCCGCCGGGACTCGGTTTTCAAGTAGCGCCGCCCCGGCCGGCCGCGTAGCCTCGGGGGGTGGTCCGTCGGGGGCCACGCTGACCTTCGAGGCGCCATGAAGCCGACCATCGCGACGCTGAGACGCAGCTCTTTCCTCGCGCTGCTGGCCCTGCCGATCGCGGGCTGCCTGGACTCCGGGACGGGGAAGACCGACCCGAACGCGGCGTTTCGCGGGACGATCCGCGTGTCGGTGGCGCCGCTCAACCTGCAGGGGGTGGCGGAGGGGCTCATCGACGTCGGCGTGGGACCGGCGAGCGCCGCCGACGCCGGGTGGACGCGGGTGCGCGTGAGCTGGGTCCCCGAGGACGGCCCGGCCGAGCTCATCGCGCCGTGCGACGTGCGTGACAACCCCTACTCGGTCACCACCGACGTCATCGGCGTGTACGCCGACCGGCTGGCCGACGTGGGCGACTTCGGAGGCGCGGCGCCACCGGAGGCGCTCCCGTTTCAGGACCCCATCATCGAGCCACGCCGGGTGGACTGCGTGGCGGGGCAGGAGACGTTCGCGGCCTTCGACATCGCGCTGATGAAGCCGGCCGAGCAGGGATTCCTCGAGACCGGGGTCACGCTGGACGCGGGCGAGGTGGTCCGGGACGCCGTGTGGGATCTCGAGGTGCTGGATGACGCGACACCCCGCGCGAGCATCTGGAAGCAGCGCGTGAGCTCCGCGCGATACGGTGATGGCCACGGGACCTTCTCGTACGTCGGGCCGTGCTCCGCGGAGACCGGGACGACGACGGATGGGCTCGTGACCACGCGGCTCGTCGGGCTCTACGCGGCGTCACTCACGACCGAGGTGTGGGATTCGAACGCGGTCGGCTCCTACGGGGACGATCCCCCGGTCGGCGTTCTCGAAGGCTGGCCGGTCCCACCGATCGCGCGGGTGTTCGACTGCGTGTTGAATCAGGACGTGGCGCTGTACCTGCAGGCGACGCTCGCGCAACCCGTGCGGGCGGACCGCGGGACCGCGGCGCGCTTCGCTGGCGCGGCGTGCGAGGCGGCGTGGGCGTGCGACGCCGGGGACGCCGGGGCCGCGCTGACGTTGAGCTGCGCGGCCCCGGGCGAGGCCGCGCCGGCGCTGTACCTCGACGACCTGGTGCTGCGCTGCGCGGGACGCGAGGACATGCGCCTGGACCCGACGGCGACCGCGGAGCTCGAGGAACAGGTCGGTGACGGCGTCGCGACCGCGACCTGGCAGGTGTGGCCGGAGCTCGACATGGCCGCGCTGTCCAACGGGGCGTGCACGCTGGTGGCGCGGGGCACGGCGGCCACGCCCCAGGAGGACCCGCACGCCGTGACGGTGGTCGACGGCGTCATCGGTGCGGGAGACATCTATCCGCTGCTGACCTGGCGGATTCCGGTCAGCGATGAGGCCGGGCCGATCTGCGCCCCGGCCGCGCTCGACCTCACAGGCCCCGTGACCGTGACCTACACGAGCACCGGTGCGGCAGAAGCGGTCGCGCTGCCCTACGGGTCTCGCTGATGCCCGGCGCGTTGGCGCTGTGACCGCTACGGGGTCTGAAAGGACAGCGAGCAGTCGTAGAGGTCGCCGTCCTCGATGGTCGCCTTGACCTCGACGCCTTCGGCGGGGACGACGAAGCCGACCTGGGTGTCGCCGGCCCAGTAGCGGTAGACGGTGAAGGCGTCGCCGGACTCGGGGTCGGTCAGCGCGCGGACGAAGAAGGCGCCGTCGTCGGTGAACTCGAAGGCCTCGGCCAGGGTCGTGGCGTCGGCGTTGGCCATGCCGGCGAGGATCTGACGCTTTTCCATATCGGTCAGGGCGGCGTCCGCGCCGACCTCGCGCTCGGGGCCGATGGCGACGCGGAGGAGATCGACGCCGTCGTCGTTGAAGAAGCACTCGAGGGCCCAGGTGGGCGGGGCGGCGACCGGAGCGGCGTCGGTGGTCAGCGAGGCGGCGCACGGGGCGTCGAGGGCGCCGTCCTCGATGCGGGCGAGGACCTCGGCGCCGTCGGGGCGGACGAAGAAGCCGACCTCGGTGTCGCCGGCGTAGTAGCGGTAGAGCCAGACGCTAGCGGCGCCGCCGGCCGGGCCGAGGCCGTAGAGCAGGATCTCGCCGTCGTCGGTAGAGTCGAACGCGTCGGCGACGCTGCCCACGTCGAGGCCGACGACGAGCTGCTGCTCCTGGGCGCCGCTGAGCGTCGAGTCGGGGGTCAGGGTGTCCGACGAGAGCAGGGTGAGGTCGTCGTCGAGGTCGAGCCAGTCGGCGCCGAGCTGGCACACGCCGTTCCAGCGCGCGAGCGCGTCGACCGGCGGGCCGCAGTCCGGGTCGGGGCTGGCGCAGAAGGTGTCGCACTCGCCGTCGCCGTACCAGCCGTAGGCCGCGCAGAGGTCGCGCCCGGCGTCGCTCTTGCCGCTGGTCGCGGCGGCCTCGGCCTTGGTCGGCGCGCTCGTCCCCGCGTCCCCGCTGGCGCACCCCGCGGTCGTGGCGAGCAGCGTGGACAGCGCGATGCGGCAGATCGTGCGGGTCATGGCGAGGCTCCTGGAGGCGACTCGGTGTGGGCGAGCGCCGTTCACATACCGCATCGCGACCCGGATCGCGAGGACGTCGCCGCCGCGTGGCGGCGACGCTCGCGGCTCACGTGGTCTACGGCGCCGATGGCGGGGCGCACCGCTCGGCGAGGGCGTCGATCTGGCGCTGCAGGGCCTCTATCTGCTTGGCCTGCGCCTGCAGCGCGCCGATGGCGAGGCTCGTGTAGCCGTAGAGATCGACCATGTTGCGGGCGGGGTCCACCGCGGGCGAGCCGGGGACGTCGTCGATGATGAAGCCGAGGTGCTGGCGGGCGGCGGGATCGGCGGTGTAGCTCCACGTCGCGAGGCGCATGTGGACGACGGCGTCGAGCATCCGCGCCAGATCCGCCGCGTCCGCGTAGGCGATGTCGCGCTTGGCCGCGCGGCGCGAGATGGGACAGCCCCCGGGCCCCGTCGCCGGATCGCTCGTCGCGCACACCACCCGGCGGTCGCAGAAGTCCTGCGGGTCGCACTTCGCCCCGAGCGTCGTGCACGCGTCGCCCACGACCTCCGTGGTACACGCCGGCGTCCCGTCGTCGTGGTGGCCGCTGCAGACCGGAGCGCCACAGGTATAGTACCACTGGGGCTTGGCGGCGCTCACACAGTGCCCTGCACAAACGTCGCACATGGGGCAATCACAGGACGGCAGGCACTCGTGTGACGCGGTGCACAATTCGCCCTCGGCGCACTGCTCCGAGCTGACACACTCGCCACACTCCGCCGGCACACAGCTGCACGGATAGCCGCAGATGTTCGCCCCGAGGCACTGCAGGACCTGCCCCGGCGCGCACGTCGGGTAGCAGCACGGGAACCCCTGGTTGGGGGTGCAGCCGCAGTGCGCAACGCCGGCGCAGTCGGGATCGTTGCAGTCGATGAGCCCGTCGCCGTCGTCGTCCACGCCGTTGCCGCAGAGCTCGACCTGCTCCGGCTCGCAGCTGCACGGGTAGCCGCAGATGTTGTCGCCGAGGCACTCGAGGCCCTCGCCCTCGCCGCACTTGGGGTAGCAGCACGTCAGCTCGCCCTGGGCGTGGCAGTCGCACAGCGCGCTCGCGTGGCAGTCCGGGTCCGGGCAGTCCGCCGCGCCGTCGCCGTCGTCGTCGACGCCGTTGCCGCAGTCCTCGGGCTGCGCCGGCGCCTTGCAGCGGCACGGGTAGCCGCAGATGTTGTCGCCGAGGCACTCGAGCGCCTCGTCGTCGGCGCACACCGGGTAGCAGCACTCCGCCCCACCGGTCTCGCAGCTGCAGTGGACGCCGTCCTGGCAGTCGGGGTCGAAGCAGTCGATGAGCCCGTCTCCATCGTCGTCCTGAGCGTTGCCGCAGTCCTCCGCCTGCACGGCCTCACAGCGGCACGGGTAGCCGCAGATGTTGTCGCCGAGGCACACGAGCACCTCGGCGGCGCCGCACGCCGGGTAGCAGCACGCCCCTTCGCAGACGCACAGCGCGCTCTCGGCGCAGTCGGGGTCGCGGCAGTCGACGAGGCCGTCGCCGTCGTCGTCCGCGCCGTTGTCGCAGACCTCGGCGACCTTGGCTTCGCAGTGGCACGGGTAGCCGCAGATGTTGGCCCCGAGGCACCGCAGCGTCTCGTCGTCGGCGCAGGCCGGGTAGCAGCAGATCCCCTCGCACGAGCAGGCGGCGTCGTCGGCGCAGTCGGGGTCGCGGCAGTCGACGAGCCCGTCGCCGTCCTCGTCCACGCCCCCGGTGCACACCTCCGCGGGCATACAGCGGTGGCCCTGGCAGCTCTGGCCCGCGGGACATGCCCGCGCCGGGCCGCACAGCTGGATGATCCCGAAGACCGAGAAGTGCGTCGTCGTCGCGCTCACCGTGTGCGCGCCCGCGTCGACCGCGCTGTCCGCGAGCGCCACCCAGGCCCCGTCGGTCGCGACCGCCAGCCGCAGGTTCTCCGGGTGGTCGGCCTCCGGCAGATCGCCCGCCGCGTACGCGAACGCCAGCGACACCGGCGCCGCGAAGGTCGTCCCGTTCGGGCCGAGCTCGACCGCCGCCCCGACGGCGCCCGCCGGGGCTCCCACCGCCACCTCCACGGTGATCGTGACCGTGGTCGCGAGCGCGCCGGCCGGGATCGTGACCTGCACGCCGCCCGCCGTCAGCGCCCCGCCCTCGGGACCGATCGCGGCGGACGTCGTCGCGACGTCCCCAACCTTGTTGCCGCTCGACGTACACGCCGCCAGGCCGGCGACGAGGAAAGCGAGGAGCCATGGCCGTAGCATCGTCTTCTCCTGGTCGCGGTGCCGAATGTGTCCCCTTGACGGTGCGCCTCCCCGGCCGTGGTTTCAAGGCGCCGCCCCCCCGACCCGCGCGCGACCGACCGAGGCCAGCGCGGGCGAACCGGGCGGCGCTCTCCGCTCCCCCCCCGCGACGACGCGAAAGTCCCCCTTGCCGAGTGGTCAGGTTCCGCCGACACTTCCGGCGATGGCCCAGCTCGACCCCAGCCACCGCGCCCTCTCCCTCAAGGTCGTCTACTGGGGCCCCGAGGGCGGCGGCAAGACCACCAACGTGCAGCACCTGCACGCCCGCTATCCCGAGGCGCGGCGCGGGCGGCTCGTCAAGCTCGACACCGATCTCGAAGAGACCCACTTCTTCGACTACTTCCCGGCCTTCCTCGGCGCGATCGAGGGCTGGGAGGTCCGCATCGACGTCGTCTCGGCCCCGGGCCGCCCCGACCTGACCGCCACCCGCCACGCCATCCTCGACTACGCCGACGGCGTCGTGTTCGTCGCCGACTCCGCCCCCGGGCGCCGCCAGGACAACCTCGACGCCCTCGCCGAGCTCCGCGCCGTGCTCTCGACCCTGGGCCGCCAGGTCGCCCTCGCCTTCCAGTGGAACCACCGCGACCGCCAGCGCCGCCTCCCGGTCGACGACCTCGAGCACCTCCTCAACGTCGACGGCGCGCCGTCGCAGACCGCCATCGCCCACAAGGGGGACGGCGTCTGGGAGACCCACCGCCTCATCGTGACGACGCTGCTGACCGCCGTGCGCGAGGCCCTGCCGACGATGCTCGCCCTGCTCGGCGACGGCGACGAGCCCGTCGAGCTCCCGCTGTTCCACGCCTCCCCCGAGCGCCGCCCCCGCAGCGGCCAGCGGATCGCCGGCCCCGGGGCGGACACCCTGGCCACCGCGGTCGGGAACACCTCGCCGGATCTCGCCCGCGACGCGCCCGCCCCCACCGCCGAGGACGATCCGCACGTCGCGCGGGTCCACGCCCTCGCCCGCACCCCGGGCGTCATGGCCGCCGCCATCGCCACCCGCGACGGCGCCCTGCTCGCCGCGACCGGCCCCATCGACGCCGCCCCGATGGCCGCCGACGCCGCCCGCGCCGACGTCGCCATCGCCGCCGCCGCCGAGCTCATGGGCCTCGGCCCCCCGGTCCGCTGGTCGGTCGACGTCGACGCCATCGGCTGGCACCTCCTCCACGAGGGGGACCACCTCGTCCTCGCCAGCGGCCCCTCCGCGCCCACCCCGGGCGAGTCCCTGCTGCGCGTCTTCGGCCCGGAGCGCGCCCCGTGAGCGCCGTCGCAGGCATCGCCAGCGTCCCCGGGGTCACCGCCTGCGTCCTCTACGACGAGGCCGGGCAGCGGGTCGACGTGCGCACCCTCGACCCCCAGGGCGCCTCCGAGGCGCTCGATCACACCATGCGGCGGCTGACCGCGGCCATGCAGGCGATGGCCAAGGGGCACCCGCCGACCGGCCTCTTCGCCCGGACGAACCTGGGCTGGATGCTGGCGCGCCGCATCGGCGGCTTCTCGCTCCTCGTCATCGGCCGCGGCGCGCCGCGCACGGCGATGCTCGACGTCGCCCTCGCCGTCCTCGCCTCTCGCCTCCAGCCGGCCCGCGGCCACGGCCGCCGCGTCAGCCTCCCGACCGCCCAGATGACCCCCGAGCGCGGCGCCCCCGTCGGCCTCACCCTGCTCAAGGAGCTGCTCGCGCTGCTCGCCCGCCACGTCGGCGCGTTGAACGGCCGCGCGACCCTCAAGCGCGAGCTCGCGACCCTCGGCGAGAGCCCCCACACCGTGACCCGCGAGCTCTTCCCGTACCTCGTCGAGCGTCTGGCGCTGCGGATCCCCGACCCCACCGCCCAGACCGCCTTCCGCCGCGAGGCGCGCGACATCCTCCCGCCGACGCCGGGGTGAGCGCCGTGACCCAGGGCGTGGACGCGGCGCGGCGCGATCTTGGCGTTGACGGCCGGCGGGTGGGGGCGTTAGCTCGGAGCGCGCGGCGGGGACGCGCCGCGCGGGACGGCGGGGGCGCCGCGACAGCCCATCGCCGCGGGTCCGCTTGGGATGACAGCCACCGAACCGACGCCGTATGCTGCAATGCAGTAGAGAGCACTGAGGACTGCGCGCGCAATGGGTGAACACTTCGGACCATACGAGCTGCTCGACAAGATCGGCGAGGGCGGGATGGCGGAGGTGTGGAAGGCGCGCGCCACCGGCGCGGCGGGCTTCCAGCGTATTCTGGTGGTGAAGAAGATCCTGCCGATGTTCGCCAAGAACAAGGCGTTCATCGACATGCTGGTGGCCGAGGCGAAGCTGTGCTCGGCGCTGCACCACCCCAACATCGTTCCGATCTTCGACCTCGGGGTCATCGACGGCGTCTACTACGTGACCATGGAGCACGTGGACGGGGTGGATCTCCTGCAGGTGCTGCAGCGGGCGGCCCGGCGGCAGATGCGCGTCCCCACCGAGGTGGCGCTGTTCGTCGCGGGCGAGGTGGCGCGCGGGCTGGCCTACGCCCACGCGGCCGTGGACCACGAGGGGCGCCCGCTCAACATCATCCACCGCGACGTGTCGCCGGCGAACGTCATGGTCGGCACCCGCGGCGAGGTGAAGCTGACGGACTTCGGGGTGGCGCGCGCCGACCTCGAGATCGAGACGCGCCGCGGGGCGGCGTCGATCGTGCGCCACGACGGGCTCAAGGGGAAGCTCAGCTACATGAGCCCGGAGCTCGTCAGCGGCGCCGAGATCGACCACCGCTCGGACATCTTCGCGGTCGGGACGCTGATCTACGAGATGCTCACGCTCAAGCGCCTGTTCATGGGCAAGAGCGAGCTCCAGACCATGGCGAACGTGCGCAAGGCGCGCATCACCCGGCGGATCGAGCGCCACGACTACATCCCGCGGCCGGTGCAGGACATCATCCGGACGGCCCTGGCGCGCGACCCGGCGGGGCGCTACCAGAGCGCGGCCGACCTCTACGACGCGATCCAGGATTACCTGTTCGAGGCGCGCCTGCGCATCGGCCCGAGCGCGGTGGCGCGCTTCATCGTCGACCTCTTCCCGGAGCGGGCCCCGCGCGTGGCGGCGCCGCGGACGGCGGTCCCGGGGCGGCGGCGCGGCGACACCGTCGAGGACATGCCGGTCCCCGGGAGCTTCGATGAGGACCTGCGCACCGAGCGGACCGGGCGGCCGTCCTTGGTCGACGACGAGCTCGGCGAGGAGCCGTCGGGGCTCAAGCAGCCGCCGCCCGCCGTCGCGCGCGAGGAGCCCGCGGACGCCGTGACGGTCGAGACCGAGGCGGAGCCGACGCCCGAGGATCCAGTCGACGAGCTGCTCGTCGCGATCGAGCGAGAGATGAGCGCCCAGCGCAAGGCCGCGGCGCGGCGCAAGCAGCGCCCGACCCCAGGGGCGGAGGAGACGGACTCGGACGACGACGACGACGACGACGACGACGACGACGTTCCCGGCCCGTTCGGGACCGACTTTCGCGTCAAGGGCAACCGGGACGACGACGAGTTCTTCGGCCCGGTGACCCTCAACACCTTCGAGCGCCTCCTGAACCACCGCGCGATCAGCGAGGACGAGCACGTCAGCATCGACGGGGGGGCCTGGGTGCGCATCGCCCAGAGCCAGGTGCGGCAGCTGAGCCCGGCGCTCTTCGCCCTACCCGATCGCCCGGTCTACAGCGGGCCGCTGCGCCCCGCGTGGCTGCCGCGCCTCTTCCACCAGCTGTCGGCGGCGGGGGCGACGGGGATGCTGCAGCTGTCGCGCGGGTGGGTGCGCAAGGAGCTGCACTACCGCGACGGCGCGCTGCTCCACATCCAGTCGAACATCAAGGGCGAGCTGCTCGCGACCATCGCGCTCGACCTCGGGATCGTGACCGGCGAGCAGGTGAACGCGGCGCTCAACACCGCGAAGTCCCTGGGCCTGCCGGTCGGTGAGGGGCTGATCTCGGTCGGCGCGATCGACGAGTCGCGCCTCGGCGGGGTGCTGCGCGAGCAGCAGCGGCGGCGCTTTCTGGAGATCTTCGGCTGGCGCGAGGGCGCGTTCGCCTTCTACGACGGGGTCTCGATGCCGCCGGTCGTGCGCCCGGAGGCCCTCGACGTCCTGACGATGCTCGGCCCGGCGGTGCGCGCGCACTACCGGCTGGACGTGCTGCGCGGGATCTTCGCGCCCCACGAGGCGCGCGTGGTGAAGCTGCGCCCGGCGCCGCTGATGCGCATGGGCTCGCTCGGGCTGTCCCCGGAGGAGACCGCCGCCATCGAGGCCTTCGAGCACGGCTGGACGGTCGCGCGGGCGATCGAGCGGGTGGCGGACACCGAGGACGAGCTGCACCTGCTGCGCGCGATGTTCCTGATGCTCGCGCTCGACGTCATGGCGTTCGCCGACCCGGCGCCGCGCGGGCGGCTGTAGCGTCAGCGCCGCGGCCGGCCGCCGGGGCCGCTGCGTGTCGGCGTGGGGTCATCACGGCGAAGACGTGCTGCGGGCCGAAGGTCACCGGGGCGCCGTTCTTCAGCCCGCGGATGAAGGTCGGCTGGTTGTCGAGCTCCCCCCGGTAGGCCTCGCCGTCGCGGGCGACGACCTCGACCCAGAGCCGCTCGTAGAGCCCCTGGACCTCGGCGGCGGAGGCCTCGCGTCGAAAGACGAGGCCCGCGAGGGCGCCGACCGAGAGGCCCCCGCGCACCGCGGCGGTGGGGACGACGGCGTCCGGGACGTGGGCGCCGAGGCCGCTGGACGGCACGCCGTCGATCGGGACCAGGCTCCAGGCGTCGCGCTGCTCGGCGTGTCGGCTCATGGGGCGAGGGTACACCGTTGTCGGCGCCGGCAGAAAGCGCGCGTGCTATGCTCGGCCCATGGAGACGCGCACCCCGGGGACCGTGCTCGCGGACCGCTATCGCCTGCGAGAGGTGCTCGGGCGGGGCGGCTTCGCCGTGACCTGGCTGGCGGACGACCTGACCACCGGGGGCCAGGTCGCGGTCAAGGAGCTGCGCCTCGACCGCGTCCCCGACTGGGAGGCGATCCGGCACTTCGAGCGCGAGGCCCGCGTCCTGCGCAACCTCCGTCACCCCCGCATCCCCGACTACGTCGACTTCATCGCCCCCGAGCCCGGCCCCGAGGGCACCTTCGTGCTCGTGCAGCAGCTCGCCCCGGGCCGCGCGCTGTCGCGGCGCCTCGCGGACGGGTGGCGGCCCGACATCACGCGGGTGCGCGACATCGCCGCGCGCGTGCTCGAGACCCTCGTCCACCTCCACGGCCTCAACCCGCCGGTAGTGCATCGCGACATCAAGCCGGGCAACCTTATATTGAGCGATGACGGCGAAGTCATGCTGGTTGACTTTGGTGCGGTGCGAGATCGGCTGGCGACCCAGAGCAGCCTCGGGTCGGTGGTCGGGACCTACGGCTACATGGCGCCCGAGCAGTATCAGGGGGCGGCGCGCCCGGCGTCGGACCTGTATGGGGTCGGGGCGACGGTGGTGCACCTCTTGTCGGGGCGCCCGCCGAGCGAGCTGCCGCACACCCGGCTGCGGGTGGACTTCGCGAAGGTCGTGACGGTCGACCCGCCGCTCGCGCGGTGGCTCGAGCGGATGCTCGAGCCGGCCCCCGAGGACCGCTTCGCCTCGGCGGCGGAGGCGCTGACGGCGCTCCACGCGTGCGCGCCGACCCGGGCGACAAGCGAGCCCGGAGGCGCGCTCCAGGTCGCCCAACCGCTGCCCGACGACCGCCTGGAGATCGCGCTCAAGGACGGGGCGCCGGGCCGGGCGCGCTGGCTCGCCATCCCGGTCGGGCTCGGCTTCGCCGGGCTGGCGTGGACGCTCGCGCGCGGGGCCATCGCGCGGCCGCTGCTGCCGCTCATCATCCTCGCGGCGATCGCGATCGTGCTGTTCGTCGCGCAGGGGTGGCCGCTGCTCGCGGGGAGCTCGGCCAAGGCGCTCTTGCGCCTCGACTCCCGCGAGTGGTCCCTCGAGCGGCGCGTCTTCGGCGTCCGCTACCGGCAGGCCCGCGGGCCGCTGCGCGAGCTGCGCGGGGTCGACCCGGATCTCCGCAGCGCCCACGGCAAGCGCCGGGGGGTGGCGCTGATCACCACCGGCCGCGGGCACGTCATCGCCCGCCACCTCGACGACGCCACCCGGGCCCGGGTCGCCGAGCTGGTCGCGGGGTTCCTGGCCCGGCACCCGGGCGGGTGAGGCGCCAGGGTTGTCCCGAGCGCGCGCGGGCCCCATCATGCCGACTCGAACCCGCGCCTCCGGAGCCCCCATGCTGCAACGCACGATCTTCCGCCCCGCCCTCCCCTGGCTGTTCGCGCTGGCGCTCGCCGCGGGGTGCGGCGACGGCGGCGCCACGGGCGGCGGGGACGTGAGCGGGCGCGACGTGCCGGACAACCCCGACCCGCCGCGCTCGAGCTTCACGGCTGAGGACCACGTGTCGGGGGCGGAGTTCAGCAAGCTGACGATCGAGGTCGACTTCGTGACCCAGCGGGGCCCCGACGGCACCGCGCTGAGCGAGCTCCAGGCCGCCCTCGACCAGCTGCGCGCCGACGGCCAGCTCGCCAAGCCGGGCGGGGTGGAGTTCGTCCTCGACGACGTGCTCGACCCGTCCCCGGCGGACAAGGTCTGGACCCTCGGCGAGCTGCAGGCCCTCGCGCAGGGCTACCGCGACCACCCGCTCGACGCGACCGCCGCGGCGATCCACGTCCTCTACGTCGACGGGCACTACCAGGACGACACCGCCCAGGGCACGGTGCTCGGCTTCGCCTACGGCGGCAGCTGGATGGTCATGTTCAAGGACAACATCACCGACGCCTGCGCGTCGTCGACGGTCATCAGCGGCCCTGTCCTGTCGGGCCTGCGCGACAAGATCTGCTCGCGGGCCGAGGCCACGGTGCTGCTCCACGAGCTCGGCCACCTCTTCGGCCTGGTCAACAACGGCACGCCGATGGTCGTCGCCCACGAGGACCCCGACCACGCCAAGCACGACGCGGACAAGGACTGCCTGATGTACTGGGCCATCGAGCGCTCGACGGCGGTGGACATCGTCGCCGAGGGCTTCGTCGGCGGCACGCCGCAGCTCGGCTTCTGCGCCACCTCGCTCGCCGACCTCGAGGCCGTCGCCAGCCCCGGTCAGTAGCCCTGGACCCAATGCTGGTCACTTCAGCGCAGCACCGCGCAGTTTCAGGCCCCGGCGCGTCCGAGCGCTCCGTTCTTCACCGCGGAGGACGCGGAGCAGAGCCCCTGTGACCCGCTGAGACGCTGGGGCCGACCGAGGCGCCCTCCGTGCTCTCCGTGGTAAACATCCCCCGTTGAATTCGTGAGTTACACCTATTTGATCGGCATCGGCATCGGCATCGGCCCCGATCCCGCAGCGTCGCGCAAACGGTGCTTCTGCACCTTGCCGAGGGCGTTGCGGGGCAGCTCGGCGACGACGCGGACCGCGCGCGGCTTCTTGTAGTCGGCCAGCTTCGCCGTCGCGAGGGCCTGGAGCGCGGCGAGCAGCGCGTCCTCGGCGATGGGCGCGGCGCCCTCGGCCAGCACCACGACCGCCGTGACCTGCTCGCCCCACAGCGGGTCGGCGATCCCGACCACGGCGACCTCGGCGACGCGCGGATCCTCGCCCAGGACCTCCTCGATCTCCCGCGCGGACAGCTTGAAACCGCCGCTCTTGATGATGTCGACCGAGCTGCGCCCGACGATGCGATAGGCGCCGTCCACCCCGAGGCTCGCGACGTCCCCGGTCCGGAACCACCCGCCCCGATGGCTCGCCGCGGTCGCCTCGGGCTGCCCCCAGTACCCATCCATCAAGCCGTCACCGCGCACCTCGAGCTCGCCGGCGACGCCGGACGCGACCGGCGCGCCGGCCTCGTCGACGATCCGCACCGCGTACCCCGGCACCGGGCGCCCCACCGTCCCCGCGAGCCGCTCGCCGACGTACGGGTTCGACAGCACGAAGCCCGTCTCGGTCATCCCGTAGCGCTCGAGGATGCGCTGGCCGGTCAGGCCCTCGAACGCCTCGAGGTCCGCCGCCGGCAGCGCCGCCGACCCCGCCGTGAAGAGGCGCCCGCGCCCGAGCGACGCCGCCGCTTCGGGGTGCCGAGCGAGGTGCCCGAGCAGCTGGCGATACATCGTCGGCACGCCCATGAACACGGTCGCCCCGCGCTCGGCGAAGGCGCGCACCACCTCGGCGGGCTCGAAGCGCGGCAAGATCAGGGCCTTCATCTGCCGCAGCAGCGTCCCGAGCACCCCGAGCCCGAGCCCGTGGACGTGAAACAGCGGCAGCGCCAGCGCCAAGGTGTCATCCGCCGAGAAGCGCCACAGCCCGGTGGTCGCGCCGACGTTGGCCGCCAGGGCCCGCTGGCTCAGCGCGACCCCCTTGCTCCGCCCGGTCGTCCCGGAGGTGTACACGATCAGCCCGAGCGCTGCCGGCTCCGGTGGCGGCCCGGCCCAGCGCGGGGCTCCCCCGGCCCGCAGCTCCGGCGCGTCGAGCCCGACGACCTCGATCCCCAGCGCGCGCGCCGTCGCCGCCGCCTCGCCGCCCTCGGGCGCGACGAGCAGGCGCGCGCCGCTGTCCTCGAGGATGTGCCGGACCTCGGCCTCGCGGTAGCGGGCGTTCACCGGCACGTGCGCCACGCCGGACCGCAGGTGACCGACGAGCGCCGTCACCACGGGGAGCCCCGACGGCCCGGTCACCGCCACCCGGTCCCCCGCCGCCACGCCGCGCCGAGCGAGCGCCGCCGCCCACCCCGCCGCCCGCGCCTCCAGCCGCCGCCACGTCAGCGCGGCGCCGTCGACCTCGAAGGCCACGGCGTCCGGCCGCTCGCTGAACCCGTCGAACCACCACACCATCGACCGCTCCTCTGTCGTCCACGACCCGCCGCCCTGTCATCGGGGCACGCGCCGGGCTTGGGATCGACCTTTTTTGCCGATTTGTCACTCCCGCGCCGGCCGCGGGGCGACACCGCGAGGTCGCGATCCATGTTTTCAACGACTTACCGGTTGGCGCGGCCATTGCAACCTCGGGGGAGCACGCAGGTTCGGCACCCAGGAGACCGCCATGACGATGATCCCCCACCAGCGACGTCACGACCTCACCGCGACCTGGGCCCGCTTCCGCGACGTCACTGCGCGCCTCGCCGGGCGCGACCCCGAGGACCACCTCGCCATCTTCGGCGAGTTCCTGCTGCTGCGCGACGAGCTCTTCCGCCGCCTCGCCCTGCCGGTGACCGCGCACAACTCGCTGCGCCTCTACGACTGCGCCGAGGCCGGGCTCAGCGTCGACGTCTTCCTCGGCGACGCGGACGCGTTCCTGCCCGCGGCGATCGTCGACGACGAGGCGCTGTTCCGATCGGCGCTGCTGACCTACTTCGGCTGGCGCGACGTCCCCGACGGCGACGCCCGCGTCTACGACGCCGAGGCCTTCCTGCGCGTCCCGCACCACCCGCACAACACCGCCGCCCTCGGCGCCTGGCTCGACGGGGACCTCGACTGGCTCAGCGCCCGCACGCACCTGTCGCGCCACCCGGAGCTCCTCGACACCGGCCTGAACTGATCCCCCCGACGTGGCACCGCCCCCCTACCCGTCCGCCCGGGGCGGCAGCCAGCGCTCGAGGGTCCGCCGGAACGCCTCCCGGGTGACCGGCTTGGTGAGGTGGTCGGACATGCCGGCGTCCAGGCTCCGCTGCCGCTCGTCCTCGCCCACGCTGGCGGTCAACGCGATGATGGGCAGCGTCTCGAAGCGGCCGCCCCAGCCCCGGATCTCGCGCGTGGCGTCGTAGCCGTCGATCTCCGGCATCTGACCGTCCATGAAGATCAGGTCGTAGTCGCCTCCGCGGGCCATCTCGACGGCGGCGCGACCGTCCGCGGCGAGATCGACGTCGCAGCCGAGCTTGCCGATCATCACCATCGCGACGCGCTGGTTGGTGGGGTTGTCCTCGGCCACCAGCACC